>NZ_JASGDD010000102.1:0-9490 GCF_047607365.1 Nocardioides sp.
GCGTGCGGCCGCCGCTGCCGCCGCGGCCCGGCTGAAGCGGGTCGACCCGCGAGCCAACCCCAAGCTCACCGGCCGGGCGATCGTGCTCGTGCTGGTCTGTGCCGTCCTCGTCCTCTCCTTCGCGT
Source organism: Nocardioides sp. (assembly GCF_047607365.1). GTDB lineage: Bacteria > Actinomycetota > Actinomycetes > Propionibacteriales > Nocardioidaceae > Nocardioides. The sequence goes on from NZ_JASGDD010000102.1 coordinate 126, forward strand.
CCTCGCTCCAGGCCTACCTCCAGCAGCGCCGCAGCATCGACGACATGAAGTCCCAGATCACCGCCCGCCAGCAGGCGATCAAGGACCTGGAGACCGAGAAGGCCCGGTGGAGCGACCCGTCCTACGTCGAGCAGCAGGCGCGACAGCGGTTCGGCTACGTGATGCCGGGGGAGACGTCGTACGTCGCCCTCGACGCCGACGGCAACCGCATCCAGCCCGCCGGCGAGCTCAGCGATCCCTCGACGGTGGGGGAGAAGCAGGAGTCCGCCTGGTGGGCGGACGTGTGGGACTCGGTCGAGCTGGCGGGCGATCCGCCCGCGGAGGCGGACCAGCCCACCCAGAGGATCACCGAGCCGGACACGACGACAGGGAAGAAGTGAGCGAACCCATCGCCCCGGCCGACGTCGAGGCGGTCGCGGCCCAGCTCGGCCGGGTGCCCCGGGGCATCCACGAGATCGGCCATCGCTGTCCCTGCTCGCTGCCCGACGTGGTCACCACCGAGCCGCGGCTGCCGGACGGCACGCCGTTCCCGACGACCTACTACCTCACCTGTCCGACCGCCACGGGTCGCATCTCCACCCTGGAGTCCGAGGGCGTGATGAAGCGGATGGAGGCCCGGCTCGCCGAGGATCCCGAGCTCGCCGACGCGTATCGGGGTGCCCATGAGGCCTACCTCGCCGCGCGGTCGGCGATCGCGGAGGCCGAGGGGCTCGACGTCCCGGAGATCGAGGGGATCTCCGCCGGCGGGATGCCGACCCGGGTCAAGTGCCTGCACGTCCTCGCCGGCCAGGCGCTCGCCCAGGGCCGCGGCGTCAACCCGCTCGGCGACGAGGTGCTCGACGCCCTCGGCCCGTGGTGGCAGGGCGGCTCGTGCGTGCCCTCGCTGGCCGGGCCGGCCGGGGCCGAGTCGTGACGGGGTCCTCTGGCGTCGCTCGGCGCGCCCCGGTCCGGGCCCCGCTGTGCCCGTGTCCTCCCGGGGCGACCTCGTGACGCGGGTCGCGGCGATCGACTGCGGCACCAACACGATCAAGCTCCTCATCGGCAGGATCGAGGACGGCCCCGACGACCCTCGGCTCACGGTCGAGGTGAAGGAGGCGCGGATGGTCCGCCTGGGGGAGGGCCTCGACCAGTCCGGCGTCATCGGCGAGGCGGCTCTCGAGCGGGCCTTCGCCGCCCTGGACGAGTACGCCGCGACGATCGCCTCCCACGACGTCGACCGGGTCCGCTTCGTGGCCACGTCGGCCACCCGCGACGCCGCGAACGCCGACGTCTTCACCGCAGGCGTCCACGCACGGCTCGGCGTCGACCCCGAGGTGGTCGCGGGCACGGAGGAGGCCGCCCTGGCCTTCGACGGCGCGGTCCGGAACCTCGCCGCGGCGCCCGGTCTGCCGGTGCTCGTCGTCGACATCGGCGGCGGCTCCACCGAGCTGATCCGCGGCGACGCCCTGGACGCCCCGCCGAGCGCGGCGCACTCGATGCAGATCGGCTCCGTCCGCCTGCACGAGCGCCACCTGCGCTCGGATCCTCCGACCATGGAGGAGGTCGCCGCCTGCGTGCGCGACATCGACGACGCGCTCGACCGGAGTCCCGTGGACGCCCGGCGGGCCTGTTCCGTGGTGGGCGTCGCGGGCACGATCACGACGATCGCCGCGGGGGTGCTCGGGCTGCCGGCGTACGACCGCGAGGCCATCGACCAGGCGGAGCTGCCGGTCGAGGCGGTGCACGAGATGGTGGATCGGCTCGTCGCCATGACCGTGGGCGAGCGGCTGACGCTGGGCTGGATGCATCCCGGGCGCGCCGACGTCATCGCGGCCGGCGGGCTCATCCTCAGCCGGATCCTGCGGCGCGTCCCGGTCGGGACGCTCGTGGTGTCGGAGTCCGACATCCTCGACGGCATCGCCTGGTCGCTCGGCTGACCGATCGCCGCGGAGCGGCCGGGCCTCGGGGCCGCGACGGTCGCCGTGCTCCGGTCTCGCCGCGACCTCCCAAGGCTCACCCTCCCATCGGTCTCCGGGGGAGGATCTGAGCCCGTGCGGGCGATGGGATTCGAACCCATACGTTCGACAGGACTTTTAAGGTCCCCGGCTCGCCGTTGGCCTACGCCCGCCGCGCGACCAGCGTAAGGGCCTGGGTCCCAAACTCGTCGTCCGAAGGGATGCACTTCCCGGATTCGGTGTCGCGTCGCGGCCTCGGTGGTGCACGATGACGCCAGCACAGGATGGGCACAGGAGGAGGGCACCATGGCACTGGGCGGCAGCAGCACCTCGTGGACGATGGGCAGCATCCTGTCCCGCCTCGTGGTCTCGGAGGCGGACGTCGAGATCTGCGCGGGGCCGCACCGGCACCGAGGCGTCTACCAGGGCGCCGGGGAGTTCCTCGTCATGCTCAAGTCCGGCTCCGACGTGGTCGCCATCCAGCTCGCCGCGATCACCAGCGTGCGCGTGATCGGCGGCGACGCCGCTCTGCCCGCCCCGCGCAGCGCGGTCGAGGATCTCGACGACCTGGTCGACGCGGTGGACCTCGTCGACGTCGAGGAGCTCGACACCGTCCTGCTGGCCGACCTCATCGACTGATCCGCCGATCCGGGGCCGATCGGGCGGAACTTTCCAGGCGCCTGCCGCGTTCATCATGATGAGCCGGTAGTCCACCGGCGACCCGGCCTCAACAGGAGACCACGATGCAGAGCAACAACCCGATCTTCAACCGCTCCGAGGGCTTCAACGGCAAGGCGTACGCCGGCTTCGGCGACGCGCCCGTGGCCACGACGACGCAGACCCGGACCAGCTACGGCACCGGGCGCATGACGATCGACTCCGTCGTCCAGTCGACGGCGGCCAGCGTCGCGATCGTCATCGTCGCCGCTGCGGTCACCTGGCTGGTCTCGCCCGCGGTCAGCCCCGAGACGGGCATCCCGTCGAGCCTCGTGGCGGCCTCCACCATCGGTGGCGGGGCCGCCTTCATCCTCTCGATGGTCAACTCGTTCAAGCGGGTCATCAGCCCCGCGCTCGTGATCGCGTTCGCGGTCGCGGAGGGCGTCGCCCTCGGCGCGCTCAGCGAGGTCTTCAACGCGGTCTACGGCGGCGGCCTCATCGTGCAGGCGGTGCTCGGCACCTTCGCCGCGTTCGCCGGCACGCTGGCGGCGTACAAGGTCCTCGACATCAAGGTCGGGCAGAAGTTCCGCACCTTCGTCGTCGCGGCCATGTTCGGCATGGTGGCGCTCAGCCTGCTCGAGGTCGTGCTCGGCCTCTTCGGCAGCGGCCTCGGCCTCTTCGACGACGGCGCCATGGGCCTCGTCTTCGCCGCCGCCGGCCTGGTGCTCGGCGTCTTCATGCTGATCCTCGACTTCGACTTCGTCGAGAACGGCATCCGCGCGGGCCTGGACGAGCGCGAGTCGTGGCGCGCGGCCTTCGCCATGACGGTGAGCCTGGTCTGGATCTACACCAACCTGCTCCGGATCCTGGCGATCCTGCAGAACGACTGACCCACCCCTCTCCTCCGTCGACGTCATCCGGGCCGGTCGCCAGCGCGACCGGCCCGGATGACGTACGCCTAGAGGGCTAGAGCACGCGGACGACCTCGTCGACGAGGACCAGCGCCACGGTCCGGTAGCCGGCGGCGCTCGGGTGGAACCGGTCGGGGCCGAACATCGAGACGGGATCGGCGTCGAACTCCGGCCCGAGCAGCGATCCCAGGGCGACCGCATGGCCCCCGGCCACCTCGACCGCGATCCGCTGCACCTCGGCCAGCCGGCGGCAGAGGGTGCGGATCACCTCGCGCAGCGGCGGCAGGATCGGCTTGATCGTGCCGAGGTCGGGACAGGTGCCGACCACCACCGTGACGCCGTGGCGACGCAGCGCGGCCACGGCGTCCTTCATGTAGCGGGCCGCGCGGGCGCGGGGCACGAAGTGGGTCACGTCGTTGGCGCCGACGAGGATCACGGCGACGTCCACGCCGTCGTCGAGGGCGAGGGCCACCTGGGTCGCCAGGTCGAAGCTGCGCGCCCCCACGACGGCGTACGAGCGCAGGTCGACGCGTCGGCCCGTCCGTTCGGCGAGGCCCTGGGCGAGGGGGTACGCCAGGGTCTCCTCGGGCACGTCGACGCCGTAGCCGGCGGCCGAGGAGTCGCCGATCACGCCGAGGCGCAGCAGCGAGGAGGCGTCGCCGTCGCCGTAGGTCCCGGCGGGATCCGGAACGGGGTGGATCGCCCTGCCGATGCGGTTGCGCGCCAGGCGGGCCTCGGCGACGAGCAGCGCGGTGAAGCCCGCCCCGGCGATCGTGAGTCCGCCGCCGCCCCTGCCGGCAGAGGCGACCTTCCAGGCCGTGCGAAGAGTCCCCATCTCAGGTCGAGCCTACGGCACCGCATGACCGTGACGTACGGCACTCGCGGCCCGCTTGTGAAAAGTTGCACAAGCGGCTCGGGGAGGCGCATGGTGAGGGTGTGGACAGCATCCTCGACATCGCTCGATGGCAGTTCGGCATCACGACCGTCTACCACTTCCTGTTCGTCCCGCTCACCATCGGTCTCACCGCCCTCGTGGCGGTCCTGGAGACCTGCTGGCTGCGGGCAAAGAGCCCTGAGCGCAAGCAAGAGTGGCTCCGGCTGACGAAGTTCTTCGCCAAGCTCTTCCTCATCAACTTCGCCCTCGGTCTGGTCACGGGCATCGTGCAGGAGTTCCAGTTCGGCATGAACTGGAGCGACTACTCGCGCTTCGTCGGCGACGTCTTCGGGGCCCCGCTCGCCGTCGAGGCCCTCCTCGCCTTCTTCCTCGAGTCGACCTTCCTCGGCCTCTGGATCTTCGGCTGGGACCGCCTGCCCCGCGGCCTCCACGCGGCCTGCATGTGGCTGGTCCACCTCGGCACGCTGGCCTCGGCCTGGTTCATCCTCGCGGCCAACTCGTGGATGCAGCACCCCGTCGGCTACGCCTACGACGAGGCCACCGGCCGCGCCGAGCTCACGGACTTCTGGGCCGTGATGTTCAACAAGGTCCAGCTCGCCACCTTCCCGCACGTGATCCTGGCGTCGTACATGACCGCCGCGCTCTTCGTCGCCGGGATCTGCGGTTGGCGCTACTGGCGCGACGCCGAGGACCGGCAGCTCTACCGCCGCGGCATGCGGTTCGGCTCGGTGATCGCGATCGTCGCCTTCGTCGGCGTGGGCGTCACCGGCGACGTCCAGGGCAAGGTGATGACCGAGGTGCAGCCGATGAAGATGGCCGCGGCGGAGGCGCTGTGGGACACCTCCGACACCTGCGCGCCGTTCTCCGTGCTCACCATCGGCACCCGCGACGGCAAGCACAAGAAGTGGGCGCTCGAGGTGCCGTGCGTGCTCTCCTTCCTGGCCACGGGGCACTTCGACCAGAAGGTCGAAGGCATCAACCAGCTCCGCGAGACCTACCAGTCGACGTACGGCTCCGACCCGGGCGCGGCCTACTACTCGCCCGACGACTACACCCCGATCATCCCGATCACCTACTGGAGCTTCCGGTGGATGATGGGCCTCGGCGCGGCGTCGGCCGCGGGCGGCGCGCTGCTGCTCTGGCTCACCCGGAAGGGGAGGGTGCCGCCGTACCGCTGGATCGGGCCGCTCGCCCTGTCGCTTCCCGTCATGGCGCTGGCCGGCAACTCGGTCGGCTGGATCTTCACCGAGATGGGCCGTCAGCCGTGGGTGGTCTTCGGCCTGATGACCACCCGGAACGCGGTCTCGCCGGGCGTGTCGGTCCCCGAGGCGTGGATCTCGGTGATCGCGCTGACCCTCCTGTACGGCGTCCTGGCGGTGATCGAGGTCGGCCTGCTGATCAAGGTGGCGAAGGCGGGAGCACCGCCCTTCGAGGAGCCACCCTCCCCACGGCTCGGCGACAAGCCGGCCGACGGTCCGCTCACGTTCGCCTACTGAGATCGGCGGAGAGACATGCTTGGTCTGGAACTGCACACCGTCTGGTTCATCCTCATCGCCGTCCTGTGGACCGGCTACTTCGTCCTCGAGGGCTTCGACATGGGGGTCGGCATCCTGATGCCGTTCCTCGGCCGTGACGACCGTGAGCGACGGGCGATCATCAACACGATCGGCCCCGTGTGGGACGGCAACGAGGTCTGGCTGCTCACCGCGGGCGGCGCCACCTTCGCGGCGTTCCCGGAGTGGTATGCCACCCTCTTCTCCGGCTTCTACCTCCCGCTGCTGTTCATCCTGCTGGCGCTGATCTGCCGGGGGGTGGCCTTCGAGTACCGCCACCAGCGGCCCTCGGCGACCTGGAAGGGCTGGTGGGACCGGGCGATCTTCGTCGGCTCGATCGTGCCGGCGTTCCTGTGGGGCGTCGCGTTCGCGAACATCGTCCGGGGCGTGCCGATCGACGAGACCAAGGACTTCACCGGGAACCTGTTCACGCTGCTGAATCCGGTCGGTCTGCTCGGGGGAGTGGTGACGCTCTCGCTGTTCGTCACCCACGGCGCGATCTATCTGACGCTGAAGTCGACCGGTGACATCCGGCTGCGGGCGCGCCGGGTCGCTCTCGCCGTCGCCGGCGTCGCCGCCGTCGCGGCGGTCGTCTTCCTGATGTGGGCTCAGCTGCACACCGGCAACGCCGGCTCGGCCGTCCTCTTCCTCGCCGCGGCGCTCTCGCTGGTCGGAGGATGGGCCGCGATCCGCGCCGACCGCGAGGGATGGGCCTTCGTCGGCACCTTCGTCTGCCTCGCGCTCGCGGTGGCGGGGCTCTTCGCGGCGCTCTTCCCGGACGTGATGCCGTCCTCGACGTCGCCGGACTTCTCCCTCACCGTCGACAACGCCTCGGCGACGCCGTACACGCTCAAGGTGATGACGTGGGTCGCGCTGGTCTTCACCCCGCTGGTGCTGGCCTATCAGGCCTGGACCTACTGGGTCTTCCGCCACCGGGTGTCGGTCGATCACATCCCGGACGAGCTCGCCGAGGTGCACTGACCCGTGGCCGGCCCCCTCGATCCCTCGGTCCGCCGCGCGCTCGCCCCGGCGCGGCGGCCGATGGGAGTGGTCGTCCTCGCGGGCGTCGCCGGCGCGCTGCTGCTCATCGGGCAGGCGTTCGCCGTCTCGCGGCTGATCCTGGCGGCGATCGGTCCGGGCGCGGTCGCGCCCTGGGCCGGGCTCGTGGTCGCCGCGTTCGCCGCGCGGGCGCTCGCCGGATGGGTCTCCGACGTGGCCGCGGCCCGTGCCGCGAGCCAGGTCGGCGCCGACGTACGCCGTCGGGTGCTGAGCCACGCGCTCGAGCGTCCCGACGGCCGGTCGACGGGGTCGCTGATCGCGCTCGCGACGCGCGGAGCGGCGGCAGTGGAGCCCTATCTCACCCGCTACGTTCCGGCGCTGGTGCTGGCGGCGGTGCTGCCGCCGCTGGTCCTCGCGGCGATCGCGGTCCGCGACCCGTGGTCGGCCGCGATCGTGCTCCTCACGCTGCCGCTCATCCCGGTCTTCGGCATCCTCGTCGGGCTCGCCACCCGTGACCAGGCCGACTCGCAGTGGCGGGCGATGGCCGACCTGGCCGGCCACTTCCTCGACGTGATGCGCGGGCTGCCGACGCTCGTCGCGTTCCGGCGGGCCCGGGCGCAGTCCGCGGTGATCGGAGCGGTCACCGATCGCTACCGCCGGCGGACGATGCGCACCCTGCGGATCGCCTTCGTCTCCTCGGCGGTGCTCGAGCTGATCGCCACGCTGTCGGTCGCCGTCGTCGCCGTCACCATCGGCCTCCGGCTCGCCTCGGGCTCGGTGTCGCTCTCGGTCGCGCTGCCCGTGCTCCTGCTCGCCCCCGAGGCGTACTGGCCGCTGCGCCGGGTGGGCGCCGAGTTCCACGCCTCGGCGGAGGGGCTCGCGGTCTTCACGTCCCTCGTCGGGCCGGCCGGCGCGGCGGACGGCTTCGCCGATCCCGGGCGCGACGAGGACTCCGCCCAGGTGGGCTTCTCGTCCCCGTCGGCCGCCGCGACGCGACGAGAGTCCCACCTGGGCGGGGTTCGTGCCAGTGGCGTCGGGGTGACGCTCGACGGGGTCTCGCTGACCTACCCGGGGCGCGCGGTCCCCGCGCTGGCCGCGACGTCGCTGGCCGTCTCCGGACCCGGCGTCACCGCCCTCGTCGGGCCCTCCGGCTGCGGGAAGTCCACGCTGCTCGCGATCCTCGGCGGGGAGCTCGTCCCGACGACCGGTGCCGCCCGCGCCGGTGCCGTCGCGCTGACCGATCCGGCCTGGCGGACCCACGTCGCGTGGCTGCCCCAGCGGCCGGTGTTCCTCGCCGGATCGGTCGCCGACAACCTCCGCATCGCCCGCCCCGACGCGACCGCCGACGAGCTCGGGGACGTCCTCGCCCGGGTCGGCCTGGACCGCCGGCTCCCCGACGTCGACGCCGGGATCGGCGAGGACGGGCTCGCGCTGTCGGCCGGAGAGCGCGCTCGCCTCGCCCTCGCGCGCGTCCTCCTCGCCGACCGTCCCGTCGTCCTCCTCGACGAGCCCACCGCCCATCTCGATCCCGCCACCGAGCAGGTCATCGCCGACGTCGTACGCGACCTCGGCCGCACCCGCACCGTCGTCCTCGTCGCCCACCGCCCGGCGCTCCTCGCCCTCGCCGACCACGTCGTCGAGCTCCCCCGCGACGGCGGGGACGCGTCGGACGACCTTGTCGGCCCGCTTCCCGGCCGCGTCGTCGGCCTCACCCGTGAGGGCGCGGGCTCGACCGATGGCTCCGGCGAAGCCGGCACCGGCCTCACCGGACCCGGCGCTCCGACCGGCACCCCGGCCGGCGCGACGGACGAGACCCGCGGCGAACGGGTGCGACATGGGGGCGCCTGGGGGTGGGTCCTCGAAGGGCTCGCGTCGGCCTGCGGCGTGGCTCTGACGGCGACGGCCGGCTGGCTCATCGTGCGGGCCTCGACGCAGCCAGGCGTGCTGACGCTCACCGTCGCGATCGTCGGGGTGCGGGCGTTCGGCATCGCGCGTCCGGTCCTGCGGTACGCCGAGCGGCTGGTCGCCCACGACCGTGCCCTGCGACTGCTGGCAAGGACGCGGGTAGGCGTCTACGACGCCCTGGTGCCGCTGGTGCCCGGCCGTCTGGGGCGCCGGCGCGGTGACCTGCTGGCCAGCGTGGTCGACGACGTCGACGCGGTGCTCGACCGGGAGCTGCGGGTCCGGATCCCGGTCGGCGGCTTCGTGCTGACCGGCATCCTCACCACCGCCGTCGCGACGGTGCTCGACCCGCGTGCCGGCCTCGTCGTGGCCCTCCTCGCGGCCGTCGCCGGGCCGAGCGCCTTCGCCCTCGCCCGGCGAGGCGCGGAGGAGGCCGAGCGTCGGGCGGTCACCGCGCGCGCGGTGCTGAGCGAGCGCGTCGCCGACGCCGTCCAGGCCGCCGACGAGCTGCGCC
>NZ_JASGDD010000103.1:0-10537 GCF_047607365.1 Nocardioides sp.
CCGCGGGGCGCGGCGCCACGGCGCGGGACTGCGACCGGACCGCGCGGGCATCCTGACCGCCGCCCGCGCCGCCGTCGCGCTGGTCGTCCGGACGCTGACGCTCCGCGTCGCCCTCCTCGTGACGACGTACGCCGTCACCCGCATCCCCCACACGGCGGCGGGCTCCGCCGCGACCCACCTCGCGACCCACCAGCTCACCTCGACGCTGTGGACGTTCCTCGCCTTCGTGCTCGACGCGATCGCGATCGCCGCGCAGGCGCTCACCGGCCGCAGTCTCGGCGCCGGCGACCTTCCCGGCACCCGGGCGCTCACGACCCGGATGGTGCGCTGGGGCCTGGTCTCCGGTGTCATCACGGGGCTCCTCCTGGCGGTGGCGAGCCCCGTGATCGGACGGCTCTTCACCGGCGACCCCGCGGTCCGCGACGCCCTCGTGCCGGTGCTGCTCGTCGCGGCGCTCGCCCAGCCGGTCTGCGGCGTGGTCTTCGTCCTCGACGGCGTGCTGATCGGTGCGGGCGACGGGCGCTACCTCGCGGCCGCCGGTGTGATCACGTTGGCCGCGTACACGCCCGTGGCGCTGCTCTGGCATCCGAGCCTGGTCGGCGTGTGGGTCGCCTTCACGCTGGTCTTCATGGGCGTGCGCTGCCTGACCCTGACGCTCCGCGCCCGCACCACGCGCTGGATGATCGTCGGCGCCGCGACCTAGGGTCGGTCCCATGAGCGACGACACGCGCGAGAACCCGAAGGCGATCTGGCAGCGCTACTACCGCGACCGTCGCGAGGCGCTGATCGGCAAGGTCGCCGACCTCTCCGAGCGGGAGGCCCGCCTGCCTCGGACCCCGACGGGGACCAATCTGCTCGGCATGGTCAAGCACGTGCTCAACGTGGAGGCGATCTACCTCGGCGCCACCTTCGGCCGCCCGTTCCCGGGTCGGGACGAGCTGGTCTCGGACGACGCCTACGACGCCGATCCACAGGTGGACTGGTACGCGACGGAGGACGAGACCCTGGCCGGGATCATCGGCCTCTACCGCCGGGTGATCGCCCATGCCGAGGAGACGGTCGAGCTGCTCGACCTCGACGCGATCGGCCACGTCGCGCACTGGGGTGGCCGTGAGGTGACCCTGCACCAGATCCTGGTGCACAACTTCAACGACCTCTGTCAGCACGGCGGGCAGGCCGACATCCTGCGGGAGTCGATCGACGGTGCCGTCGGGTGGCGCAGCACCGGGGACAACGTCCCGGACGGCTACGACTGGCCGGCGTACGTCGCGAGGCTCACCGCCCTGGCCGACCGCTTCTGAGATCGGGGCCGAACCCCCCGGCGCCCACCTGCCGCCGTCATCGGGCTGACGTCCCGCTCTCACCTCGCTGTCGGGACCTTCTGGCCCCTCCGGTGGTCCCCGAAAGGCCGGAACGTCCCGGCCGAGGTGGGAAGAGAGCCGCAAACGCGACCGGAACGGGCGCAGCGTGAGAGGCGCGAGATGAACGAGGCCCACCCCCGAAGGGATGGGCCTCGTCCGGAGTCCGGTCAGCCGGCGACGACGTTGAGGGCGACCGTGGCCGACACCTCGTCGTGGAGCTTGACGGAGACCTGGTGCGCACCGAGCGCCTTGATCGGGTTGCCGATCACGATGGTGCGCTTGTCGATCGACTCGCCGGCAGTGCCGGTGAGGGCCTCGGCCACGTCGGCGACGGTGACGGAGCCGAACAGGCGACCCTCCTTGCCGGCCTTCACCTTGAGGGCGACCGGGGAGGCCTCGAGCTTGGCCTTGACCTGGTCGGCGTGGTCGGCGTCGCGCAGGGCGCGGGCCGCACGGGCCGACTTGATGGCCTCGACCTGCTTCTCGCCGCCCTTGGTCCAGCGGACGGCGTCGCCGCGCGGGATCAGGTAGTTGCGGGCGTAGCCGTCCTTGACCTCGACGACGTCGCCGGCCGAGCCGAGGCCGGTGACCTCCTGCTGAAGGATGATCTTGGTAGACATCTCAGATCCCCTCTCAGCGACCGGTCGAGGTGTAGGGCAGCAGGGCGACCTCACGCGCGTTCTTCACCGCGATGGCGACGTCGCGCTGGTGCTGGACGCAGTTGCCGGTGACCCGACGGGCGCGGATCTTGCCGCGGTCGGAGATGAACTTGCGGAGCAGGGTGGCGTCCTTGTAGTCGACGCCGGTCGCCTTCTCCTTGCAGAACTGGCAAACCTTCTTCTTGGGCTTGCGAATCACTGCCTTGGCCATTGTGGTGCTCCCTTTCTAGAAGCCCGGCGTTGGAGCCGGAATGGTTACAGGATGGGTGGGGTGGTTGATCAGAACGGAGGCTCGTCGGAGCCGACGCCGGGAGCGCCCCACGGGTCGCCCGCCGGAGCGGACGAAGCGGGCCGGCCGCCGCCGGAGGACGGCGAGGCCCACGGGTCGTTGGCCGGAGCCGACTGGCCCGACGGGGCGGACTGGCCGCCGCCGTAGCCCCCGCCGGTCCCGCCCGAGCGCTGGGCCCGGGTGACCTTGGCGGTGGCGCTGCGCAGCGACGGACCGACCTCTTCGACGTCGATCTCGAAGACCGTGCGCTTCTGGCCCTCGCGGTCCTCGTAGGAGCGCGACTTCAGCCGGCCCTGCACGATGACACGAGTGCCTCGCGTGAGCGACTCGGCGACGTTCTCCGCGGCCTGACGCCAGATCGAGCAGGACAGGAACAGCGTGTCGCCGTCCTCCCACTCGTTGGTCTGCCGGTTGAACGTGCGGGGAGTGGAGGCGATCCGGAAGTTCGCCACCGCCGCACCCGAGGGGGTGAAGCGGAGCTCCGGGTCGTCCACCAGGTTGCCCACCACGGTGATCTGGGTCTCGCCAGCCATGTCTCTTCGTCCTTACGTTCCGATCAGGTGTCCGTGTCAGCGCCCATCAAACACGAGGCCACCGACACAGACGAGGGATCACTTGCCGGGGCGAATGACCTTGGTGCGGAGGATCGACTCGTTCAGCGTGAGCTGACGGTCGAGCTCCTTGACGGTGGCGGGCTCGGCGGTGAGGTTGACGATGGCGTAGATGCCCTCGGCGTTCTTCTTCACCTCGTAGGCCAGCTTGCGGCGACCCCAGATGTCCACGTTGTCGACGGTGCCACCGTCGCTGCGGACCACGTTGAGGTACTTGTCCAGCGACGGGGCGACAGTGCGCTCGTCGAGGCTCGGGTCGAGGATGACGACCACTTCATAGGCACGCGTCATGTTCCTCCTCCTTCGGACTCAATCGGCCACGGGATCTCCGCGGCAGGAGGTTGATGCGGCGTCCTCTCCCGGGAGGGAGAGAACGCCCCACCTTAGGCGAAGCGGCGCAGGCGCAGCGAATTGCCGATCACGAACACCGACGAGAAGGCCATCGCCGCCCCCGCGATCATCGGCTGCAGCAACCCGGCCATCGCCAGCGGGATCGCGAGCACGTTGTAGGCGAACGCCCAGAACAGGTTGCCCTTGATGATCCCGAGCGTGCGCCGGGCGAGCCGGATCGCGTCTGCGGCCTTGCGCAGGTCGCCGCCGACGATCGTGAGGTCCGAGGCCTCGATCGCGACGTCCGTGCCGGTGCCCATCGCGATGCCGAGGTCGGCGGCAGCCAGCGCGGCCGCGTCGTTGACCCCGTCCCCGATCATCGCCACGACCCGGCCCTCGTCCCGCAGACGGCGTACGACGTCGAGCTTGTCGGCCGGCATCACCTCCGCGATCACGTCCGCCTCGTCGATCCCCACCGTCCGGGCGACCGCGAGCGCGACCCCGCGCGCGTCGCCGGTGAGCAGGATCGGCCGCAGCCCAAGCGCCCGCAGCCGGGTGAGCGCCTCGGCCGAGGTCGGCTTGACCTCGTCCGCGAGCGCGATCGTGCCGCGCCACCGCCCGTCCCAGACGACGTCGACCGCGGTCTCGTCGCCGGACCCGGCCGAGCGGTTGACCGAGACCTCCACCCCGTCGACCACCCCGCGCACCCCCACGCCGGGCGTCGCCACGAACCCCGTGACCGACGGCAGCGTGACAACTGCTGGTGAACCGCCCGCCAGAGCCTCCTCCGAAGACCGTTGACCAGCAGTTATCCCGCCGGACTGCCCGGTGCGCGCGGCCGCCACGACGGCGCGGCCGATCGGGTGCTCGGACGCGGCCTCGACGGCACCGGCCAGCCGCAGTACGTCGGCGGCGTCCACCCCCCGGGCAGGCGACACACCCGCCACCGTCATCACGCCGGTCGTCACCGTGCCGGTCTTGTCCAGCACCACGGTGTCGACGACGCGGGTGGACTCGAGCACCTCCGGCCCCTTGATCACGATGCCCAGCTGGGCGCCGCGGCCGGTCCCGACGAGCAGCCCGATCGGCGTAGCCAGCCCCAGGGCACAGGGGCAGGCCACGATCAGCACCGCGACGGCGGCCGAGAGCGCGATCGAGAGCGAGTCCCCGAGGACGGCCCATCCGACGAACGTCGCCAGCGCCAGCAGCATCACGACCGGCACGAAGACCGCCGCGACCCGGTCGGCGAGCCGCTGCACCTCCGCCTTCCCGGTCTGCGCCTGCTCGACCAGTGCGGCGAGCTGCGCCAGCTGGGTCTCGGAGCCCACGGCCGTCGCGCGCACCACGATCCGGCCGCCGCTGTTGATCGTCCCGCCGACCACGGCCGAGCCCTCCGAGACCTCGACCGGGACCGGCTCGCCGGTGAGCATCGACTGGTCGACGGCCGACGAGCCGGTCACCACGACGCCGTCGGTGGCGACCTTCTCTCCCGGGCGCACGACGAACACGGTGCCGACCTCCAGCGACGACACCGGCATCGGCATCTCGTGATCGCCGTGCAGCACCACGACCTCCTTGGCCCCGAGCGACAGCAGCGCGCGGAGCGCATCGCCGGCGCGGCGCTTCGACCGCGCCTCGGCGTACCTCCCCGCGAGGATCAGCGTCGTCACGCCCGCCGCCGCCTCCAGGTAGATCGCGTCCAGGCCGTCGGTCCGCTCCACCCGCCACGAGAAGCCGTGGCGCATCCCGGCCATCCCCGCGTCGCCGAGGAAGAGCGCGACGAGCGACCAGCCGAACGCCGCGAGCACGCCCACCGAGACCAGCGTGTCCATCGTGGTCGCCCCATGCCGCGCGTTGCGCCAGGCGGCCCGGTGGAAGGGCCAGGCGCCCCACACCACGACCGGCGCGGCGAGCGTCAGCGACGCCCACTGCCAGTTCTCGAACTGGAGCGCCGGCACCATCGCGAGCAGCACCACCGGCACCGACAGGACCGCCGAGATCAGCAGCCGCTGCCGCAGGGCGCGGTCCTCGCCGTCGTACGCCGTCGCGGGCTCGTCCGCGCCGTGCTCGTGCCCGCCGTGCTCGTGTCCGGCGCCGGGGAGCGTCGCCGAGTAGCCGACGGACTCGACCGCGGCGACCAGCCGCGAGACGTCGAAGTCCGCCGGCACCGAGACGTGCGCCCTCTCCAAGGGCAGGTTCACGGTGGCGGAGACGCCGTCGAGACCGTTGAGGGCGCCCTCGACACGACCCACGCAGGAGGCGCAGGTCATCCCCCCGACCGCGAGGTCGAGCTCGCGGACATCTCCGGAGGTCATGACCGCACCAGCCGCGCGATGGCGGCACTCGCCTCGGCGACCTTGGCGTCGGCCTCGGGGCCGCCGTGCTGCACCGCCTCGGCGACGCAGTGGCCGAGGTGCTCCTCGAGCAGCCCGAGAGCCACCGACTGCAGCGCCTTCGTCGCGGCGGAGATCTGGGTCAGGACGTCGATGCAGTAGGTGTCCGACTCGACCATCCGCTGCAGCCCCCGGACCTGGCCCTCGATCCGCCGCAGTCGCTTGAGGTGGGCCTCCCTGTGCTCGGCGTAGCCGGGCGCGTGCATGTGCATGTCTTCGACCATATACCCCCTGGGGGTATATCCCAAGTGCTTCACTTGAGGCATGACGCTGACCAGCCTCGGCTTCCTCACCCTCGGCCTCTTCGACCCCGCCGACCCGCGCGCGGGCCACGAGGAGCTGCTCCAGGTCATCGAGCTCGGCGAGGAGCTCGGCTTCGACTCCGCCTGGCTCCGCCATCGCCATCTCCAGTACGGCGTCTCCTCGCCCGTCGCCGTCATGGCCGCGGCCACCCAGCGGACCTCGAGGATCCAGCTCGGCACGGCCGTCACGCCCCTCGGCGCAGAGAACCCGTTCCGGCTCGCCGAGGACCTCGCCACCGTCGACCTCCTCTCGGCGGGCCCGGAGACCGGCGGCCGGATCAACCCCGGCTTCTCGGTCGGCCCGCCGATGAACTACGACCGCTACAAGGCGGCGCTCTACCCCGACACCGCCGACGCGGAGGAGCTCGGGTTCCCCCGGCTCGAGCGACTCCTGGCCTACCTCCGCGGCGACGCCGTCTCCGACTTCGAGGGCACGCAGGGCATCGAGACCTTCGACCGTCGCATCCAGCCGCAGAGCCCCGGCCTCGCCGACCGCGTCTGGTACGGCGGCGGCTCGCTGTCCAGCGCCACCTGGGCCGGCGAGCACGGCCTCAACTTCCTCTCCTCCAGCGTCGTGAGGGCCGACGACACCTATCGCCCCGGCCGGCCCGACGGCGCCGAGTTCGCCCGGATCCAGCGTGCCCAGCTCGACGCCTTCCGCGCCGCGCACCCACGCGGCGACCAGGCCCGCGCCTCGCAGGGCCTGGTCGTCATCCCCACCGACTCGGCCACGCCCGAGCAGGTCGAGCGCTACACGGCGTACCGCGCCTCACGGCTGGAGCGCACCCGTTCCCCGCAGGGCCCGGGCCTCCTCTTCGCCCCCGACCTCGTCGGCACCAGCGCGCAGCTCGCCGACCAGCTCCACGCCCACGCCGGCTTCCAGGCAGTCGACGAGGTCGTCTTCGCGCTGCCGTTCACCTTCACGCACGACGACTACCGCCAGATCCTCACCGACATGGCGACCCACCTCGGCCCGGCGCTCGGCTGGAGTCCTCAGACGTGGCCTAGGACAGCCTGATCTCGTCGAAGGTCGTGGTGGTGAACCGCACCGCCACGTCCACCGTCTCGCCGACCTCGGGAACGCGCGAGCCGCGCGGCAGCGCCAGCATCGAGGCCTGCATGTGGGGCGGCTCGGCGAACTCCAGCGCCCGGCCGTCGAGCGAGAAGGGCGAGCGGAGCGTCCCAGCGGCCTCGATCGCGCCCTTGGCGAGGACGGCGGCGCGCCCGCGCGGCGAGGCGTCGCCGGACGGCGCGACCAGCCCGATCCCGTTGGCGGTCCCGCCCGAGACGACCAGCAGGTGTCCGGACACCCCTCGTCCCCGGCGGTAGCCGAACCGCTCCGAGCGCTCGATCGGGTGTACGTCCTGCACCACCGAGGTCACCCTCAGCGCCCCGCGGTCGCCGAGCCACAGCGAGGTGCCCAGCCGCGGCCGCACCACCAGATCCGGGTACGCCGTCCGCAGCCGCTCCAGCGCCGGAGCATCCAGATGAGAGACCCACACCGTCGACGCGCCGGCTCCGATCACGTCGTCGAGCAGCGCCCGCGCCTCGGCCTCGTTGCGCCCGGGTGGCGCGTCCATCGGCAGATGGATCGTCACCCCCTCGACGCGCGCGCCCGCGCGCGCAGCGGCCGGGGCGGACGACCACAGCTCGGCGGCGGACATGCCGTGCCGCCGCATCGAGGTCATCCGCTCGAGCACGACCCGCGCGCCCGGCTGCGCCTCGAGCAGCGCGTCGACGTCCTCCGGCCGGGACACCGTGTGGACGACCCGCTTCGCGAGCTCCGGTGCGAGCGCGCCCACCCACGGCCGCCACGGCGTCAGCACCAGGACCGAGCCGTCAAACCGGGAGGCGACCTCGGTCACCTCGGCGTAGGTCCCGACCGCGATCGTGTCCGCGCCCAGCCAGGCCGAGCGCCGGGCGAGGGAGGCGAGCCCGAGCCCGTAGCCGTTGCCCTTCGCCACCGGCACCAGTCCCGGGGTCGCGTCCGCGACGCCGCGCAGGTGGGCGCGCCAGCGCCCCCCGTCGACGCTCAACACCAACGACATGTCAGCCCCGCCGCGCCATGTACATCGTGAACGCCCTGTAGAGCAGCGGCCGCAGCGGCAGGTCCCACTCGCCGGCGTACTCCACCGCCTGGCCGCCGGTGCCGGCCTTGAACTGGATCAGCCCGACATGGGAGTCGGCCGAGGAGAGCGTCGGCGTGATGCCGCGCAGGTCGTACACGTCGCACCCGGCCGCGATCGCGTCGCGGATCATCGCCCACTGCAGCGCGTTCGACCCGCGCACCTCGCGCTTGAGCGTCGAGGAGGCGCCGTAGGAGTACCACGCGTGCGCGCCGACCCGGACGAGGATCGTCGCCGCCACGAGGTCACCCTGGTGCGTCGCGAGATAGAGCCGGATCCGGTCGGGGTCCTCCGCGGCCAGCTCACGCACCATCGTCTCGAAGTACGCGAGCCCGCGGGGCGTGAAGTGGTCGCGCTCGGCGGTGTGGACGTAGAGCTCGTGGAACGCCTCCAGGTCGCCGGATCCCAGCGGATCGGCCGAGACGCGGACCTCGACGCCCTCCTTCTCGGCGCGCTTGATGTTGCGCCGCCAGAGCTGGTTCATCCCGGCCAGCACGTCCGCCTCCGAGCGCCCCGCGAGCGGAATCTCGTAGGTGTACTGAGGCTGGCCGGCGCCGAAGCCGTCCTCGGGCGACTGCGGCAGCCAGCCCGCCGACCGCAGCTGGGACACGACCCGGGCGCCGTCGGCGAAGCGCTGGGTGGGCGGCAGGTCGCCCAGCCGCTCCACCGCCTCGGAGGCGACGCCCTCCTTGACCACGGCCGCGCTCCACGTGGCGGTCCGCACGGGCGGCCCGAGCCGGATCGCGAAGGCGCCGTTCCCCTTGAGGTACGCCGCCAGCGGGTCGAGCCACTGCGTCAGATCCCCCAGGGCGAGATCGCCCGACCAGTCGATCGACGGGCCCTCGGGGAGATAGGCCAGGGTCGCCCGCTTGAGCCTGGGCACCGGGCGATGGAGGACCAGCCCGGCCCCGACGAGCTCGTCGCCGGCGTACCAGCCGACGGACTCCGCGCGCCACTCGGTCTTCACCCGGCCCCACGCCGGGGTCTGGAGGAAGCTCACCGACCGCCGGGAGCGGACGAAGTCACGATGGGCTGAGGACGAGATCCTCCGCACGCTCAGAGCCACGCGCCGACCCTACCGCCGGGAACCAGCCGCGCACGACGCGGCTCACGAGCCACAGCTCGCCTCCGACGCGGACCATGATCCCGATCCAGTAGAACGGCACCTGGGAGCCGCCGCCGGCCTGGAGGAAGCCTCCGAGATACCACCAGACGAAGGCGAAGTAGACCAGCTCGCAGCCCTGCCACCAGACCTGGTCGCGCAGTCGCGGACGCGCCAGCACCGCCAGCGGCAGCAGCCAGAGGACGTACTGCGGCGAGTAGACCTTGTTGACGATGAGGAAGCCGGTCACGATGACCAGGCCGAGCTCGGCGAAGGTGGGGGTCCGCCGTGCCATGAGGCCGACCGCGAGGGTGAGCAGGCACCAGGCGCCGAAGAAGAGCCACGAACCGACGTTGATCGCGTGGGCCGAGAAGTCGTGGCCGGTCATCTGCTGCACCATGAGCCACAGCGACCCCAGGTCGGCCTTCCGCTCGGAGTTGAAGCTCCAGAAGACCTTCCACTGATCGAGGCCACCGAGCATCGCCGGCGCGTTGACCACGATCCAGGTGAGGGCCGCCGACACGACCGCGACGGCGAACACCGACCAGCGTCTGGCCCGCCAGCAGATCACCAGCAGCGCCCCGAGCAGGAACAGCGGGTAGAGCTTCACCGCCGCGCCGAGCCCGATCGCCACGCCGGCCCAGCCCGGCCGGCCGCGGGACCAGGCGAAGAGCGCGCCCGCCACACAGGTGACGGCGAGCATGTCCCAGTTGATCAGCCCGGTGAGCAGCAGCATCGGCGAGGCGGCGAACCAGAGCGCGTCCCACGGTCGTCGGGGCCGGCTGAGCACCAGCAGCCAGGTGGCCGCGAGCGCCAGGATCGCGAACCCGAGCGCGTTGACGGCGACGTACGGGCGGATCTCCCGATGTACCTCGGGCAGTCCCCAGAGCTGGTCGACGGCGGTCTCGCTGCGGGCGTCCGTCGACGGCGAGCCGGTGATGACGTGGGTCACCCAGGCGGCGCCCCAGGCCCAGTAGGCGATCCCGACGGGGTACTCCATGACCTCGTAGCGCGACCGCGTCGCGGGATCGTCGGAGTAGGGCCAGGCGAGCTCGGCGAGGCCGCGTCCGGTGTAGAGGTAGGGCAGGTCGGAGTAGCACATCTGCACGTAGCGACCCTGGGAGTCCTCCCAGGTCTTCTCGTAGCAGCCGCTCTTCTGCACCATGCCGAGGGCGAACGTCACCGCGGTCACCGCGAGGAGCACCCTCAGCGGCGACCACCAGGCCCGCCCGGCGTGCCTCATGGACTCCCGCCCGAGCGGCAGCCGATGCAGATCGCCGGAGAGGACTCGCTCGCGCTCGGGCTGGTGACCGGCGTGGTCGCGGCCGTCGTCGGCGCGGCGGCGCTCGTGGTGGGCGCCGCGC
>NZ_JASGDD010000104.1:0-7069 GCF_047607365.1 Nocardioides sp.
AGGGTGACGGCCGCGAGCCGGGCTGCGCCGTTGCGCAGGGTCACGCCGTCGCGGCCGCCGGCACGGCGCGCGGCGCCGGCTCGAGGACCTGCTTGGCCAGCGGCGCGAACACGAGCGCGATCGTGCCCCAGAGGATCACCTGCGCGGCGAAGGAGTAGACCCGGAACGACGCCAGCAGATCGGCGGGAAAGCCGTCCAGCACGATGGCTCCACTCGGGTCCCTCATCGGGCCGGGCGTCTCGTCGAAGCCCGGCATGAGGAACATGACGACCGCCATCACCGCCACGTAGGCGACGCCCATGACCAGCACCGTCGGGTACAGCGCGAGCCGGCGATGGAGGCGCTGCCCGGCGTACACGGCGAGGAAGAGGAACAGCGACGCCAAGAACACGATGATCAGCCAGGAGGCGCCGCGGCTGCGGATCGTCTCGTCGTCGCTGACGGCCGGCGGGTTGGCGGGGTACTTCGCGAACGGCACCACGTAGAAGCCGATGAAGAAGAACACCGGCACCAGCAGTGCGAGCTGGAACGGCCGGACCTTGATCCGCCCGACGGCGATGACGTAGGCGACGGCCACCAGGGCGCCCATCGCGGCGCCGAAGAGGATGAGGCCGGCGCCGAGGCCGACGTTCATCTGGATGCCGCGGCTGACGAGGTCGGGGCCGTCGGCCTCGACCGCGATCCCCGCGGCCCTGTCGAGGGCGGCCTGGGCGGCGCCGACGGCGTCCTCGTAGGCGATCGACTTGACGATGACGGGCTCGGCGAAGATCCGCGCGAAGACGAAGGCGAGCAGGCCGGCGAGGGCCCCGGCGAGGACGCCGCGGCCGATGAGCTGCCTCTCCATCAGTGGCAGGGGAAGCCGAGGAAGTGCCGGCCGTCGTGGAAGAACTCGTGGACCATCATCGACTTGCCGAAGACCGAGCTCATGCCCTCGTCGACACCGATGAAGTAGTAGGCCAGCAGCGCCACGACGGCGGTGCCGAGCAGGAGTGCGACCGTCTTGACGTTGGCGTCGACGATCGGGGTGGCGACCGGACTGGCGGTCGTGGACATGGCAGACGTGTTGCTCACGTGATGCTCCTTCAGGAATACAACGTTCCCTCGTTGGGCGGTCAACACGTCGTCGGAAGATCTGACTCCGAGCCCGTCCGCCGGCTTCGGCGGAGACCTCTCACAGTGGCGTGACCGTGCCAGACTCTCACTGGCTTCCTCACGTACGACGTGCAGGAGCACCGTAGCACCGACACGCCGTCGCGACACGCCGCCCCAACATCTGGTCCCGTATTCCGCGACGACCCCCACATATGGTGCTCCTGCAGCTGAACCAGGGAACCCGGTGAGAGTCCGGGACTGCCCCGCAACGGTGAGCGCGCGTCCCGCCCGGGAGGCCCGCGAGTCCGATACCTGACAGTGCACCGCGCCCGCCGGGCGTGGTGGTCCGAGGCCTCGAGGGTGGGCTGACGCCAGGTTCGTGCGCACCGTCGGCACGGCCCCGTCGTCTCCTCTCGAGCCTGACTCCGAGGGGAGAGACCGCATGACGGTCACAGAAGCACCGACCCGCACCACCATGCAGGTGCGCAAGCGCAACGGCGACACCGAGCCGGTCGACGTCACCAAGATCGTCCGGGCCGTCGACCGCGTCGCGTTCGACCTGCCCGACGTCGATCCGATGCGCGTCGCGACGCGCACCATCAGCGGCCTGTACGACGGCGCCACGACCGACGAGCTGGACCGGCTGTCGATCCAGACCAGCGCCGAGATGATCGGCGAGGAGCCGGCGTACTCGAAGCTGGCGGCACGCCTCCTGGCGGGCTACATCGACAAGGAGGTCCGCAACCAGGGCATCGCCGCCTTCAGCCAGTCGATCGCGCTCGGCCATGCCGAGGGGCTGATCTCCGACGACACGGCGCGCTTCGTCAAGGACAACGCCCGCAAGCTCGACGACGCCGTGGACCCGGGCCAGGACCGGCGGTTCGAGTACTTCGGGCTGCGCACGGTCTACGACCGCTACCTGCTGCGTCACCCCACCGCGCGCCTGGTGATCGAGACACCGCAGTACTTCCTGCTCCGCGTCGCCTGCGGCCTCGCGCAGACGCCGGGCGAGGCGATCGAGTTCTACGAGCTGATGTCGTCGCTGTCCTACCTCCCCAGCAGCCCGACGCTCTTCAACTCCGGCACGCGGCACTCGCAGATGTCCTCGTGCTACCTGGTGGACTCCCCCAGGGACGAGCTCGACTCCATCTACAGCCGCTACGCGCAGATCGCGAAGCTCTCGAAGTTCGCCGGCGGGATCGGCATCTCCTTCTCCCGCGTCCGCGGACGGGGCGCGCTGATCCGTGGCACCAACGGGGCCTCCAACGGCATCGTGCCGTTCCTCAACACCCTCGACGCCTCCGTCGCGGCCGTGAACCAGGGCGGCCGGCGCAAGGGCGCCGCCTGCGTCTACCTCGAATCGTGGCACCCGGACATCGAGGAGTTCCTCGAGCTGCGGGACAACACCGGGGAGGAGGCGCGGCGGACCCACAACCTCAACCTCGCGAACTGGATCCCCGACGAGTTCATGCGGCGCGTCGAGGCCGACGAGGAGTGGTCGCTGATCGACCCCGATCTCGCCCCGGAGCTGGTCGACCTGTGGGGGCCGGCGTTCGACGTGCGCTACCGGGCCGTCGAGGCGGCCGGCCAGGTGGTGCGGACCGTCAAGGCACGCGATCTCTACGCCAAGATGATGCGCACGCTCGCCCAGACGGGCAACGGCTGGATGACCTTCAAGGACGCCGCCAACCGCACCTGCAACCAGACGAGCGACGAGCCGGGTGGCCCGGTGGTGCACCTGTCCAACCTGTGCACCGAGATCGTCGAGGTCTCCTCCGACGCCGAGACCGCGGTGTGCAACCTGGGGTCGATCAACCTCGGCCAGCACGTGGTCACGACCTCGGCGGCTGAGGCGAGGGTCGACTGGGAGCGGCTGCGCGACACCGTGCGCACGGCGGTGCCGTTCCTCGACCGGGTGATCGACATCAACTACTACCCGAGTGAGGAGTCGGCGCGGTCCAACCCGACCTGGCGGCCGATCGGCCTGGGCCTGATGGGCCTGCAGGACGTCTTCTTCGCCCTCGGCCTCCCCTTCGACTCCCCCGAGGCGCTCGAGCTCTCGACGAGGATCCAGGAGGAGATCTACCTGACCGCGCTCGAGGTGTCGGCCGAGCTGGCCGAGCGGCACGGTCCGCACCCGTCGTACGGGGTGACGAGGGCGGCGAAGGGCCAGCTCCAGCCGGACCTGTGGGGCGTGACGCCGACCCAGACCGACCGGTGGACCGCACTGCGGGAGAAGGTCGCCGCGACCGGGCTGCGCAACTCGCTGCTCCTCGCCATCGCGCCGACCGCGACCATCGCGAGCATCGCCGGCTGCTACGAGTGCATCGAGCCGCAGGTCTCCAACCTGTTCAAGCGCGAGACGCTGTCGGGTGAGTTCCTGCAGGTCAACACCGCCCTCGTGCGCGAGCTCAAGGCGCGCGGCCTGTGGACGCCGGAGGTGCGCGAGCAGATCAAGCGGGCCGAGGGCTCCGTCCAGGGCGTCGACGCGATCCCGGAGGACGTCCGAGCCCTCTACCGGACCGCGTGGGAGCTGCCGCAGAAGGCGCTGATCGACCTGGCGGCCGCGCGCTCGCCGTACCTCGACCAGAGCCAGTCCCTCAACCTGTTCATGGCCGGCCCGACCATCGGGAAGCTCTCCTCGATGTACCGCTACGCATGGCAGCAGGGCCTCAAGACGACCTACTACCTGCGCTCGCGCCCCGCCACGCGCATCCAGCAGGCGACGACCAGCGTCGCCAGCACGTCGACCGTCACGAACGTGGCGCCGGCGATCACGGCCCCGGCCCCCGGGCTGAAGGCCTACACCGACGAGGAGGCGCTCGCCTGCTCCCTCGAGAACCCCGACGCATGTGAGGCCTGCCAGTGATGACCACCCCGAACGAGACCACCCACCAGCTCCTGCTCGACCCGGGCATGGACCTCACCCTGCGCCCGATGCGCTACCCGCACTTCTTCGAGCGGTTCAAGGACGCGATCAAGAACACCTGGACCGTCGAGGAGGTCGACCTGCACACCGATCTCAAGGACCTCACCCGGATGACGGCGGCCGAGCGCCACCTGGTCTCGCGCCTCGTGGCCTTCTTCGCCACCGGCGACACGATCGTGGCCAACAACCTCGTGCTCAACCTCTATCAGCACGTCAACTCCCCCGAGGGCCGGCTCTACCTCAGCCGGCAGCTCTTCGAGGAGGCGGTGCACGTCCAGTTCTACCTGAACCTGCTCGACACCTACGTGCCCGACGAGACCGAGCGGTTCGAGGCGTTCGCGGCCGT
Source organism: Nocardioides sp. (assembly GCF_047607365.1). GTDB lineage: Bacteria > Actinomycetota > Actinomycetes > Propionibacteriales > Nocardioidaceae > Nocardioides. The sequence continues at coordinate 4,368 of NZ_JASGDD010000104.1, forward strand.
CGACAACATCCCGTCGATCAAGCTCAAGGCCGACTTCTGCTTCAGGTGGATCGACTCCCTCGCCGACCTCAAGGAGCTGCACACCAAGGAGGACCGCCGGGCGTTCCTGCTCAACCTGATCTGCTTCGCCGCCGTGATCGAGGGGCTCTTCTTCTACGGCGCGTTCGCCTACGTCTACTTCCTCCGCTCCCGCGGCCTGCTCAACGGGCTGGCCTCCGGGACGAACTGGGTCTTCCGCGACGAGTCCATGCACATGGCCTTCGCGTTCGACGTCGTCGACACGGCTCGGCAGGAGGAGCCGGACCTGTGGGACGACGAGCTCTCGGCACAGGTCGGGCAGATGCTGATGGAGGGCGTCGACGCCGAGGCGCAGTTCGCCGAGGATCTGCTGGGCAAGGGCGTCGCCGGCCTCTCGACGGCCGACATGCGCTCCTACCTGGAGTTCGTCGCCGACCGTCGCATGGAGCGGCTCGACCTGCCCGTGATCTACGGCTCGTCCAACCCGCTGGCGTTCATGGAGCTCCAGGACGTGCAGGAGCTCTCGAACTTCTTCGAGCGGAAGGTCTCGGCCTATCAGGTCGGCGTCACCGGATCGGTCGGCTTCGACGAGGACTTCTGAGTCCGAGGGCCCAGCAGGCAGACGAGGAGCTCTAGGACGTACGCCGGGGAAGCCGGTGACGCGCGGCGGGGCGGCCGTCGACGAAGTGCTCACGCACGATGTCGGCGGCCGCCTCGGCGTCCACATGGCCGTACCAGACGTCGTCGGGCTGGACGCTGATCACCGGCGCCTGGTTGCACGGGAACTGGCAGCCGGTGTGGACGAGCAGCACGTCGGCGTCGCCGAGCTGATGCTCCATCATCGCGAGGATCATCGCGCGGAGGCTGTCCTCGGCGCCCTTGGCGGTGCAGCGGGGGCCGCGACAGACCATCACCTGGTGGCGATGGCTCGTGACGTCCTCCCAGGCCCCTGACGTGAGCCCGGGCTCCTCGCCGTGGATGGGCTTGGTCTCGGCGAGGACGTCGTCGAGCTGGCCGAGCGCCGGGGCCAGCCTGGTCGCGACCTGGATCGTGGGCGTCAGCCCGGCCTGCTCGCGCCACCAGTGCGCGGCGATGCGGCGCAGCCAGGAGTGCGCCGGCCCGATCGGGCCGGTGCTCACGCCGACGAGCGTGATGGTGGTGGCGCCGTCGTCGGCGAGCCGGGTGAGCTCGCGGGACAGCGACGGGTCGCCCATCTGGAGGAAGGCGACGCTCGCGCCACGTCGGCGCGCCTCGGCCACGAGCAGGTCGCGCCGGTCGACGTCGCTGACCGACATGCCGACGAGGACGAGGGCGCTCATCGACGGCTCCCGGTGACGACGGCGGCGAGCGCGGCGGCTCCGGCGAGGGCGGCGAGGTCGATGCGGCGCGCCAGCCGGACGGCGCCGGCGATGTCCCCGGGAGACGCGGCCCGGCCGTCGCCCATGATCGCGCGGTGCTCGACGCGACTGCCGTAGTAGCGGTTGGTGCCGCCCAGGCGGATGCCGAGGATGCCGGCGAAGACGGACTCGGCGACGCCGGCGTTGGGGCTCGGATGACCGGCCGCGTCGCGCCGCCAGGCCCGCCACGCCTCCCGTGCTCGTCCGGGCGCGACCGCCAGCGTGGCGAGACCGACGACGCGGGCGGGCGGCCAGGTGGCGAGGTCGTCGAGCCGGGCCGAGGCCCAGCCGTAGCGCTCGTAGCGGGCGTTGTGGTGGCCGACCATCGCGTCGAGCGTGTTGATCGCGCGGTAGCCGAGCAACCCCGGCACGCCCGCGACCGCGCCCCAGACGAGGGGCCCGACCACCGCGTCGGCGGTGTTCTCGGCGACCGACTCGATCACGCCGCGGGCGATCTCCGAGGCGTCGAGCTCGTCGGTGTCACGGCCGATCAGCCGCCTCACCTGGACCCGTGCGGCCGGGACGTCGCCGGCCTCGAGGAGGGCGTGCACCGCGACCGCCTCCCGCTCCAGCGAGCGGCCGCCGAGCACGAGCCACGTCGCCGCGGCGACGACCAGGGTCTCGGCCGCGCGACTGCCGGCGAGCCGAGCGGATCGCGCGGCGATCGGGCCGCCCCGCCGGCAGTCGTCGGGCCCCTCGACCAGAGCTCGCGCACCGGCCTCGGCCAGGAGGCCCACGGCCACCGCTCCCCCGACGAGGATCGCGGTGTGGGCGACCCCGCGGGCTCGGGAGTCGGCGTAGAGCCGGGACTCGACCGACCTCCCGAGCCGGCCGAAGCCGGCGACCGGGTGCCAGCGCTCCGGGTCCCCCAGCAGCCGGTCCGCGGCGAAGCCGAGCAGCAGCCCGGCCGCGCGTCCGCGGGCGCTCCTCGCCCTCACGCCCGCACCCCCAGCCGGTCCAGCGCGTCGAGGAGCAGCTCGGTCATCGCCACCGGGCGCGCCGCGATCCGCACCCAGGACGAGTCGAGCCCGGGGAAGGTGTCGGCCCGGCGTACGGCGATGCCGGCATCGCGCAGCGCGGCGTGGACGCCGTCGCCGACCCGCGCGAGGACGTACGGCGCCGCCGACGGCACCACCTCGACCCCCCGCTCGCGCAGCCCGGTCTCGAGCGCCGCGGCCCAGCCGCGCAGCTGGTGCGCCCGGCTCAGCGACTCGGCCCCGACGCCCGGCTGCAGGCACGCGACGAGCGCCGCGACGGACGGGGCGGAGACCGACCACGGCGTCTGCG
>NZ_JASGDD010000105.1:0-17659 GCF_047607365.1 Nocardioides sp.
CCCGGCCACGCGACCGCTCAGCGGCTCCGGGTCGGGGGAGCGGCCGTGGCGGCCGTCGCCGCGGTCGCGCTCCTGCTCGGCATGGGGACCGCGAGCAGGAGCGCGACCGCGGCGACGGCCGCCACGGCCGCTCCCCCGACCCGGAGCCGCTGAGCGGTCGCGTGGCCGGGCAGGCGCGAGGCCGGCCAGAGCATGAGGGCGAGCATCGGCACGAGGTACGCCGCCCAGGCGAGCACCTCGACGACGCGGGGATCTGCGGGGATCCCCAGCACGCCCGTCACGAGCGCGCTGCGCACCGAGCCGTTCGGGGCGAGCCAGGAGAGGTCGACGGTGCGGCCCTGGCCGACGTTGACCCAGCCGGCCTCGTGGGCGGTGCGGAACGCGAAGAGGACCAGCCCGGCGGCGACGAAGACGAGGAAGAGGCCGGTGATCGTGAAGAATCGCTGGAGGTTGATCCGCACGCCGCCGGCGAACATCAGCCAGCCGAGCACGATCGCCGAGGCGATGCCGAGCACGGCGCCGGAGACGGCGGTCGGCGCACTGGTGGCGTGCTGGAAGGTCGCGAGCAGGAAGACCGCCGTCTCGAAGCCCTCGCGGAGGACGGCGAGGAACGCCATGACCGCGAGCGCGGTCGTGGTCCCGGTCGCCAGCGCGTCGGCGGCGTGGGCCTCCAGCTCGCGCTTCATCGTGCGCGCGTGACCGCGCATCCACAGGATCATGCCGGTGACGAAGACGACGGCGACTGCGCCGATGACGGTCTCGAGCGCCTCCTGCTCGGCCTGCGGGAGGCTCTGCTCCACGAGGTCGAGCACGACGCCGACGGCGATCGAGAGGGCCACCCCGGCGGCGACCCCGATCCACAGCCCGCGGAGCCGGGCGCCGTTCTGGCGGAGGAAGGTCGCCACGATCGTCACGATGAGGACGGCCTCGAGGCCCTCTCGCAGTCCGATCACGAAGGTGGGGAGCACGAGCCGCCACCCTACCTTAGGTAAGGCTAACTTGACTACATCGCTTCTCTATCGAGCGCCGACCTCGGGCTCAGAGCGCGCAGCCCTCCGGACCGCACGCGCCGTCGGCCGCGTCGCCGCCGAGGGTGGCGAGCACGGGATGGGACTCGTTCCACGCCTGCGCGATCGCCTGGGCGAAGACCTCCGTCGGCTGGGCCCCGGAGATGCCGTAGCGACCGTCGAGGACGAAGAAGGGCACGCCGGTGGCGCCGTACGCCTGGGCCTGAGCCCGGTCGGCGGCGACCTCGTCGGCGAACTCGTCGCTCGCGAGGACGTCGTCGACCCGCTGCGGGTCGAGGCCCTCGGCGACGGCCAGCTCGGCCAGGACGCCGTGGTCGGCGACGTTGCGGGCGTGGACGAAGTAGGCCTCGAGCAGTCGCTCCTTGAGGGCAGCGGCCAGCGCGGGACCGCCGACGTGGCCTGCGAAGTGGAGGAGGCGGTGGGCGTCGACCGTGTTCACGTACGGCGACGCGTGGTGGTTCCACGTCATCCCCTCGGCCGCGGCGAGATCGGTCACCCGCTGCTGCATCTCGTGCGCTTGCTGCTCGCTCATGCCGTACCTGGCGGCCAGGTGCGCGGCGACCGTCTCGCCGCCGCCATCGCGCGGAGCCGTCGGGTCGAGCTGGAACGAGTGCCACACCACCTCGACCTCGTCGCCGTGCTCGAAGCCGCTCAGCGCCGTCTCCAGCCGCCGCTTCCCGATGTAGCACCACGGACAGACGACGTCACTCCACACCTCGATGCGCATGCCCCCAGAACGCCGCGCGGGGCGGTTCTGTTCCGCTCAGCGGCCGGCGGTGGCGTCCGGGAGGGACGTGGGGAGCAGGTCGACGATCGAGACCTCGAGGACCTGACTCAGCGCCACCAGCGTGGTGAGCCGCGGATTCATCGGCGCGCCCGGCCGGGACTCGCCCTTCTCGAACTTCTGATAGGTGAAGCCGGAGATCCCGGCCGCGAAGGCGACCCGCTCCTGGCTGAGCCCCCTCGCCTGCCGCGCGCGCTTCAGGTTGTGCCCGAGCTCCCGCGCGAACTCCTCCCAGGTGGGAGGTGACGGGCGCCGGGACATGGCACCAAGCGTTCCGTCGAGCAGCACTCGGTATGACCATCTTTAGATGGCTATTTCGGTGGCCGGGCCGAGAGCCGGCGGAGTGTCGGTGGCCACGCCTAGCCTCGTCCCACGAACGAACGAGGAGCGCCATGAAGAGTCCGCCCACGTGGCTCACCGAGCCCTGCCCCGTGTGGTGCGCCCGCGACCACGCCGAGGACGACCAGCCCGAGGATCGGGCGCATCGCAGCGCGGGCGTCTCCGTCGCGGTCATCGCCGCACGCCCGCGGATCGGGCGCCCGGAGGCACAGCCGCGCGAGCTCGTCCTCACCCGCTTCCAGCACCCCGGCGACCCGCGGAGCTGGGTCGCGCTCGAGCTCGACGGCCGGATCGCGACCCTCCTGCTCAGCGCCGAGAGCTACCGCGCCCTCCGGTCCGTCGACCCCCTCGCCGCCTGAGCACGCCCCGCGACCCGCCGTCAGCACGCGACGAAGGGCGCTCCCCGGGCGCGCGCCGCCGGCGCGGACCCGGGACGTGGGCAGGGGGTCATTCCGTCCGCCGGAATGACCCCCTGCCCACAGACGGGCGAGGCTCGTTACCTCGCGGCGCTTCCGTCGGTGTAGTCGGCGTCCTGCTGCTTCCAGGAGAAGTGGCTGCGGAGGACCTTGCCGGTGGCCTCGATGGAGTGCTGGGCCTCCTCCTCGCGGAGCTTGAGGAACTCGGCGCCGCCGTTGTCCTGGTCGGCGATGAAGCGCTTGGCGAAGGTGCCGTCCTGGATGTCGGACAGGATCGCCTGCATCGACTCCTTGGTGGCGGGCGTGATCACGCGCGGGCCGGAGACGTAGTCGCCGTACTCGGCGGTGTCGGAGACCGACCAGCGCTGCTTGGCGATGCCGCCCTCCCACATCAGGTCGACGATGAGCTTGAGCTCGTGGAGCACCTCGAAGTAGGCGATCTCGGGCTGGTAGCCGGCCTCGGTCAGGGTCTCGAAGCCCGCCTGGACGAGGTGCGAGACACCACCGCACAGCACGGCCTGCTCGCCGAAGAGGTCGGTCTCGGTCTCCTCGGTGAAGGTGGTCTTGATGACGCCGGCGCGGGTGCCGCCGATGCCCTTCGCGTAGGACTTCGCGAGGTCCCAGGCCGAGCCGGAGGCGTCCTGCTCGACGGCGATGATGTCCGGGATGCCGCGGCCGGCGACGTACTCGCGACGGACGGTGTGGCCGGGCGCCTTCGGCGCGACGAGGATGACGTCGACGCCCTCGGGGGCGACGATGTAGCCGAAGCGAATGTTGAAGCCGTGGCCGAAGACCAGCGTCTTGCCCGCGGTGACGTGGGCGGCGAGGTCGTCGGCGTACAGGCCGCGCTGGTGCTGGTCGGGGGCCAGGATGACGATGACGTCGGCCCACTCGGCGACCTCGGACGGGGTGCCGACGGTGAAGCCGGCGTCCTCGGCCTTGGGAACAGACTTCGAGCCGGTCTTGAGGCCGATGCGGACGTCGACGCCGGAGTCGCGCAGGTTGAGCGCGTGGGCGTGGCCCTGGCTGCCGTAGCCGATGACCGCGACCTTCTTCGCCTGGATCAGGCTCAGGTCGGCGTCGTCGTCGTAGTAGATCTCAGCCACGAGGGCTCTCCTTCTTGTTGGGGTCTGCGATGAGAAGTGGGTGGTTCAGCTGGCTGCGGGAGGAGCCGGTACGGCGACGGGGCGGGCCGAGCGCTCGGAGATGGAGCGCGAGCCGCGGCCGATGGCGACCATGCCGGACTGGACGAGCTCGCGGATGCCGAAAGGCTCGAGCACGCGGAGGAAGTCGGCCAGCTTGGCCGAGTTGCCGGTGATCTGGATCGTGACGGCGTCGGGCGCGACGTCGATCACCTTCGCGCGGAAGAGCTGGACGGTGTCGAGCACCTGCCCGCGCGTCTCGACCGTCGCGGCCACCTTGACGAGCAGCAGCTCGCGCTGGACGGCCTGGCCCTGCTCGAGCTCGACGATCTTGATGACCTCGACCAGCTTGTTGAGCTGCTTGGTCACCTGCTCGAGCGGGGTGTCCTTGACGTTGACGACGATCGTCATCCGGGAGATGCCGACGTGCTCGGTCGGGCCGACCGCCAGGGACTCGATGTTGAAGCCGCGGCGGCTGAAGAGCGCCGACACGCGGGCGAGCACGCCCGGGCGGTCCTCGACGAGCACCGACAGGGTGTGGCGGCCGCTGGTCACGGCGTCGTTGGCTGCCATCAGTATCGTCCGTTCGCTCGCAGCGCACCTGCACGGTGCGGGTCGGATGTGGGCTGCGATCCGCCGCAGCTGCGCGCTTCGCTCACAGGTCGTCCTCGTCGAACGTGGGCGCGAGGTCGCGCGCGTACTGGATCTCGTCGTTGCTGGCGCCGCCGGCGATCATCGGCCACACCATGGCGTCCTTGTTGACCCGGAAGTCGACGACGACGGGGACGTCGTTGATCTCCATCGCCTTCTCGATGGTCGCGTCGACGTCCTCGACGGAGTCGCACGCGAGGCCGACGCAGCCGTAGGCCTCGGCGAGCTTCGGGAAGTCCGGGACGCGAGTGATGCCGGCGCCGCGGGCGATATGACTCTGGAGGTTGGTGTTGGAGTAGCGCTCGTTGTAGAAGAGCGTCTGCCACTGGCGGACCATGCCGAGGTTGTCGTTGTTGACGACGGCGACCTTGATCGGGATGCCCTCGATCGCGCAGGTGGCGAGCTCCTGGTTGGTCATCTGGAAGCAGCCGTCGCCGTCGATCGACCAGACGGTCGCGTCGGGGCGGCCGACCTTGGCCCCCATCGCCGCGGGCACCGAGTAGCCCATGGTCCCGGCGCCGCCGGAGTTGAGCCAGGTGCGCGGGTGCTCGTAGCTGATGAACTGCGCGGCCCACATCTGGTGCTGGCCCACGCCGCCGACGTAGATCGCCTCCGGACCGGCGATCCGGCCGAGCCGCTCGATGACGTACTGCGGGGAGAGCCCCTCGGCCGGCAGGTCGTAGCCGAGCGGGTACGACGCCTTGATCCCGGCCACGTAGGCGACCCAGGACTCGTAGTCACCCTGCCGGCCCGCCGCGCGCTCGGCCTCGAGCGCGACGAGCAGGTCGGCGATCACCTCGCGGATGTCGCCGACGATCGGGACGTCCGCGTGGCGGTTCTTGCCGATCTCGGCAGGGTCGATGTCGGCGTGGATGACCAGCGCCTTGGGCGCGAAGGTCGCCAGGTCGCCGGTCACGCGGTCGTCGAACCGCGCGCCCAGGCTGATGATGAGATCGGACTTCTGCAGGCCGGCCACCGCGGCGACGCTGCCGTGCATGCCGGGCATGCCGAGGTGCTGGGGGTGGCTGTCGGGGAAGGCGCCGCGGGCCATCAGCGTGGTGACGACCGGGATGCCGGTGAGCTCGGCCAGCTTGCGCAGCTCGCGGTGGGCGCCGGAGCGGATGGTGCCGCCGCCGACGTACAGGACGGGCTTCTTGGAGGCGAGGATCAGCTTGGCCGCCTCGCGGATCTGCTTGGCGTGGGGCTTGGTCACCGGGCGGTAGCCGGGCAGCTGGAGCTCGGTCGGCCAGCGGAAGGTCGTCGTCGCCTGGAGCGCCGACTTGGTGACGTCGACCAGGACCGGGCCGGGGCGGCCGGTGGAGGCGAGGTGGAAGGCCTCCGCGATCCGCTGCGGGATCTCGTCGGGGTCGGTGACGAGGAAGTTGTGCTTGGTGATCGGCATCGTGATGCCGCGGATGTCCGCCTCCTGGAAGGCGTCGGTGCCGATGAGGCTCTCCCCCACCTGACCGGTGATCGCGACCATCGGGACGGAGTCCATGTAGGCGTCGGCGATCGGCGTGACGAGGTTGGTCGCGCCCGGGCCCGAGGTCGCCATGCAGACGCCGACCTTGCCGGTCGCCGCGGCGTAGCCCTCGGCGGCGTGGCCGGCACCCTGCTCGTGGCGCACGAGGATGTGGCGGATGCTCGAGTCGAAGAGGGGGTCGTAGGCCGGGAGGATCGCCCCACCCGGGATGCCGAAGATGGTGTCGACCCCGGCCGCCTCCAGGGAGGTCACCAGGCTCTGGGCCCCGCTGATGTCGCTCATGTCTCTTCCTCGTGGTTCTGCCGGCTCGCTAGCCGGTCGTTCTGCCTGCCGTACGCAACAAAAAACCCTCCGGCCATCAGGCAACGGAGGGAGACGCGCTCGCTGGGTGGATCAGTGGGCGCGTCGTGTGCGTACGAGAATGTCCAGGCGCATGGGCGTCAGGCTACTCCCCCGGCAACAGATCCGTCATCTCAGTGTCGCACGGCGTCCCGACATGTGAGCAAATCGGTCTCGTCAGGCGAACGAGGACAGTGACTGCCGCTGTCGTCCGTCGGCGTCGAAGTTCTCCGGCGCCAGCCACGCCTCCTGCGTACGCCGGATGGCCGGCCACTCCGCGTCGGTGATCGAGAACCACGCGGTGTCCCGGTTGCGGCCCTTCACCACCAGGTGGTTGCGGAAGGTTCCCTCGTAGGCGAAGCCGAACCGCTCGGCCGCCCGGCGGGACGGCGCGTTGAGCGCGTTGCACTTCCACTCGAAGCGGCGGTAGCCCAGCTCGTCGAAGGCGTAGGACTGCAGCAGGTGGATCGCCTCGGTCGCGGCCGTCGTCCGCTGCAGGTCAGCGCCGAGGCAGATCCCGCCCACCTCCATCGACCCGTGCGCCGGCACGACGTTCATCAGGCTCAGGAAGCCGGCCGGCCTCCCTGCCCGCGGACCGGCGTGGGGCACGACGGCGAACGTCGCCGGCTCCACCTCGAGGGTGCCGGCGAGCAGCATCCACAGCGCCTGCCGGCTGCCGGGCATCTCGGCCGGGAGGTAGGTCCACCGCTCCGCGTCGCCGGGGTTGCCGCAGGTGGCGTCGTAGAGGTCGGCGAAGTGGGCGCTGGTCAGCGGCTTGAGCGTGACGTGGCGCCCCTCGAGGCCGATGCGCTCCGCGCCCGGCCGTGGCGCCCAGCCCTCGACGACCTCCCCGACGGGCAGCTCGCTCGCCATCAGTAGGGCCGCTCGAGGTCGGGGAACATCGGGAAGTGCTTGACGTTGTGGGTCCAGAGCTTCGCGCCGAGCGTCTGAGCTGTGGCGGCGACAAGATAGTCGCCCAGCCCGATCGATGTGTGGGAGCGGAGGAAGCGGTGGTTCCACTCGCCCGCGAGCTCGGCGATGTCCTCGCTCACCGTGATCCATTCCGGCACGCGTAGGACCTCGTCGTAGTCTCGCCGCTCCGAGGACCGCAGCCCGGTCAGCACCTCCGTCCGAGTGACGACCGACGCCGTCACGAGCTCCCCGCTCGCGACCAGACCATGCAACGCCGCCCGAGCACCCGCCCGATCACGGAGCCAGTCGATCAGCACCGTGGTGTCAAGGACGACCGTCACCCGGCCCCCACAACTGCTCAAGGCGCTCGGCCGCACTGGGGCCGATCCGACGTGCCGCGATCTCGTCGAGGATGTCGTATTCAGGACCCGCGAAGGCTCCCGCGTATTTGTCGATGATCGCGAGCTTCTCCTCGATCGAGAGCTTGCCGGGGTACGTCTCATCGACGGCTCGGCGCACCAGCTCGCCCAGCCCGAGCCCGGTCCGTGCCGACTCCGCCTTGAGGCGCGCGTACTGCGCGTCCTCGAGGATGACCTGCGTCCGATGGCTCATGATGTAACCCTACATCGGCCTGCCCGCAGAAGCCTGGCTACTGGAAGCTGATGAAGCGCACGCGTGGCCGGATCCGCTTGACCGCCTTGGGTCCCATCCGGCGTACGTCCTCGTCGTAGAAGAGCTTGAAGCCCATCGAGAACTGCTTCGGGCGAGCGACGAGGTGGTACGTCGCCAGCTTCTCGCCGCGGGTGCCGAAGCCGTCGACGTGCTGGATCATCGCGAGGCCGGGGCGCGCGCGGATGCGGTCGGCGCGGCGGACCATGCGGTTGCGGAACTGGTGGAGCATGAACACCTTCTCCGGCAGGCCGCGGCTGGTCGTGAAGCGGGAGAGCCAGCCGGAGACCTCGTTGACCTCGGCGGCGTCGACGTGACCGATCACCCGGCCCGGCCGCTCCCCGCCGTGCACCCTCCACTCCGGGTCGATGGCGAGGCCGACCCACGGGTCGGCGAGCGCCCATGCCCAGCGGCGCGCGACCTCGAGGAAGTCGCTGCGCCCGGGCTGCAGGTCGAGGATCACCAGCGCGTCGTGCCGGTGGGCGGCGGCGATCCACTCCCGGACCTGCCTCCGCTTGATGTCGTGGCTGTAGTCGCCGTCCTTGCCGGGATAGGAGTCGGCGACGGTGACGATCAGCTCGTAGACGGTCTGGATCGGCCGGCCGAGGCTGCGGAAGTGGGCCGCCTCCCGACGCAGCCGGGCGTCGCTGACGTCGGGACGCCGCTCCCCCAGCACGCCGAGCGCACCGGTGCCCGCGGTGCCGTAGTAGGCGACCAGCAGCGGGTCGCCCTCGAAGATCCGCGAGCGGCCGCCCGGCAGCAGCGCCGGCTGCGGCGCAGGTGTCGTGACCGTGGGCGCGGTCGCGGTCGCGGGCGGAGCGTCGGTCGTGGGCGGGACCGCGGTGGCGGCGGGACTGGGCGTCACCGTCACGGTGTGCGTGGGCCTCGCGGTGCCGTCACGGGCGCCGAGGGGCTCGATGCGCGTCGCCCAGATGGCGAGCAGGACCAGTCCGAGGACGCAGACCCCGATGCCGGCGATCCGCCAGCGCTCGCGTCGTCGGATCACTCAGGAACGCGGCGGTAGGCGCCGTCGGAGGCCGCGGTGGCCATCGACGCATAGGCCCGCAGGGCACCGGAGACGAAGCGCTCGCGGGTGGCCGGCGTGAACGGCTTGTCCCGCTTCTCCTGCGCCGCCCGACGCTGGTCGAGCACCAGCTGGTCGACGTCGAGGGTGATCGAGCGGCCCGGGATGTCGATGGTGATCTGGTCACCGTCCTCGACGAGCGCGATGGCGCCGCCGCCCGCCGCCTCCGGGCTGACGTGGCCGATGGAGAGGCCCGACGTACCGCCGCTGAAGCGGCCGTCGGTGAGCAGCGCGCACTTCTGGCCGAGCCCGAGACCCTTGAGGTAGGAGGTCGGGTAGAGCATCTCCTGCATGCCGGGGCCGCCCTTGGGGCCCTCGTAGCGGATCACGACCACGTGACCCTCCGTGACGTCCTTCCTCAGGATGCCCTCGACGGCGTCGTCCTGGGACTCGAACACGATGGCCGTGCCCGTGAACCGCCAGATCTCCTCGGGCACGCCCGCGGTCTTCACGACGCAGCCGTCGGGAGCGAGGTTGCCCTTGAGGATCGCGAGGCCGCCGTCCTTGGTGTAGGCGTGCTCGATGTCGCGGATGCAGCCGTCGGCCTGGTCGACGTCGAGGGTGGCCCACTCGTTCTCGGTGGAGAAGGCCTGCGTCGTCCGCACGCCGCCGGGGGCGGCCTTGAACAGGTCGAGCGCCGTGTCGGAGGCCTTGCCACCGCGGATGTCCCACTCGTCGAGCCACTCCTGGAGGCTCAGGGAGTGGACGGAGTGGACCTCCTTGTTGAGCAGGCCGCCGCGGTTGAGCTCGCCGAGCAGCGCGGGGATGCCGCCGGCGCGGTGGACGTCCTCCATGTGGTACTTCGGGGTGTTGGGCGCGACCTTGCTCAGGCACGGCACGCGCCGCGAGACGGCGTCGATGTCGTCGACGCTGAAGGTCATCCCGGCCTCGCGGGCCGCGGCCAGCAGGTGCAGCACGGTGTTGGTGGAGCCGCCCATGGCGACGTCGAGCGCGAAGGCGTTCTCGAAGGCCTCATGGGTGGCGATGTTGCGCGGCAGGACCGACTCGTCGTCCTCGTCGTAGTAGCGCTTGCAGAGCTCGACGACCAGGCGGCCGGCCTCCTCGAAGAGCGCGCGGCGCTTGGCGTGGGTCGCCAGCGTCGAGCCGTTGCCGGGGAGGCTGAGGCCGATGGCCTCGGTCAGGCAGTTCATCGAGTTGGCGGTGAACATGCCGCTGCACGAGCCGCACGTGGGACACGCGCTGCGCTCCACGACGTCGAGCTGCTCGTCGGTGACGTTCTCGTTGACCGCGAGCACCATCGCGTCGACGAGGTCGAGCTTGGAGTGGACGATCCCCTCGATGGCCTGGGTCTTGCCGGCCTCCATCGGGCCGCCGGAGACGAAGACGACCGGGATGTTGAGCCGCAGCGCGGCCATGAGCATCCCGGGGGTGATCTTGTCGCAGTTGGAGATGCAGACGAGGGCGTCGGCGCGGTGCGCCTCCACCATGTACTCCACCGCGTCGGCGATGAGCTCGCGGCTCGGCAGGCTGTAGAGCATGCCCGCGTGGCCCATCGCGATGCCGTCGTCGACGGCGATGGTGTTGAACTCCTTGGCCACCCCGCCGGCCGCCGCGACCTGCTCGGCCACGATCTTGCCGAGGTCGCGCAGGTGCACGTGCCCGGGCACGAACTCGGTGAAGGAGTTCGCGATCGCGACGATCGGCTTGCCGAAGTCGTCGTCGGTCATGCCGGTGGCGCGCCACAGCGCGCGAGCACCGGCCATGTTGCGGCCCGAGGTCGAGGTGGCGGAGCGGAGGACAGGCATGGAAACAAGGGTACGCCGCGCCGCTGACAGCGACCTTGAGCGGTCGATAGCCTGGCCGCATGACGGCGACGGGCGTACCCGACTGGACGACGTACAAGGCTGTTCTCTTCGATCTGGACGGGGTGGTGACGCCCACCGCCCTGGTCCACATGCGGGCGTGGGCGGAGATGTTCGACGCCTATCTGGCCACGCGACCGGCCGAGGAGGCCCAGGCTCCGTTCACCGACGCGGACTACCACACGTGGGTCGACGGCAAGCCGCGGTACGACGGGGTGCGGGACTTCCTCGCCTCGCGCGGCATCCACCTGGACGAGTCCGAGGTGATCCGGCTGGGCGACGAGAAGAACCGACGCGTCAACGAGGTGCTGGAGCGCGACGGCGTCGAGGCCTATCCCGGCTCGGTCCGGCTGATCGACCACCTCGGCGGTCTCGGCATCAAGCAGGCCGTGGTGAGCTCCTCGGCCAACGCCCCCACGGTGCTCCGGGCCGCTGGTCTCCTCGACCGCTTCGAGACGATCGTCGACGGCAACGTCGCCCGCGAGCTGGGCCTGCCGGGCAAGCCGAACCCCGACACCTTCCTCTACGCGGCCCAGGTGCTCGGCGCCGACGCCGCCTCGTCGGTGGTGCTCGAGGACGCGGTGAGCGGAGTCGCGGCCGGGAGGGCCGGCCACTTCGGCCTCACCATCGGGGTCGACCGCGGAGCGGGCGACGCCCTGCTGGCCGCCGGCGCCGACGTACTCGTCCAGGATCTCGCCCAGCTGATCCCGGCCGACGCTCCCGGCGCCACGGAGGCGAGGCGATGAGCCGCCGCGAGGCCGACGGGCCCGACCCCATCGACCGCGCTCGCTTCCCCGTCGATCCCTGGCGGCTGATCGAGACCTCCACCTCCACCGAGGACCCCGGCCTGACCGAGACGCTCTTCTCGGTCGCCAACGGCTATCTCGGCATGCGCGGCAACCCCGAGGAGGGCCGGCCGAGCTTCGCCCACGGCACCTTCGTCAACGGCTTCCACGAGACCTGGCCGATCCGGCATGCCGAGAACGCGTTCGGCTTCGCCAAGACGGGCCAGACGATCGTCAACGCGCCGGACGCGAAGGTCATGAAGATCTACGTCGACGACGAGCCGCTGACCTTCGGCACCTCCGACCTGGAGGCCTACGAGCGGACGCTGGACTTCCGCGACGGCATCCTGCGGCGCAGCCTCGTCTGGCGTACGCCGAGCGGCAAGCGGGTCAAGATCGACTCCAGCCGCATGGTCTCCATGACCCAGCGCCACCTCGCGGTGATGACGCTCGAGGTCACGATGCTCTCCGGCGACGCTCCCCTGGTCATCTCCTCCCAGCTGCTCAACCGGCAGGACGGCCGCGACGAGTACCACCACCGCAACAGCCCCGACGCGCAGGGCTCGGATCCGCGCAAGGCGGCGGCCTTCGACGAGCGCGTGCTGCTGCCGCGGATGTCGTACGCGCACGACGACCGGATGCTGCTCGGCTACGAGGCGGCCAAGTCGGGGATGACGATCGCGGTCGCCGCCGACCATCACCTCACCACCCGCGACCAGGTCGACACCATCGTGCGCGCCGACGACGACCGCACCAAGATGGTCTTCCGGGTCGACGCGACCGAGGGGACGACGCTCCGGCTCGACAAGATCGTGGCCTACCACTCCTCGCGCGGCGTCCCGGTGCGCGAGCTCTCCGACCGCTGCGACCGCACCCTCGACCGCGCCGCGGGCCTCGGCGTCGCCCGCCTCGCCGAGGAGCAGCGGCGCTGGTGGTCCGACTTCTGGGCCGCCAGCGACGTCACCGTCGCCGGCCCGGACGAGCGGTTCGCCGCCGTACAGCAGGCGATCCGGTTCAACCTGTTCACCGTCGCGCAGGCGTCGGCCCGCGCCGACGGCATCGGCGTGCCCGCCAAGGGGGTGACCGGCTCGGGCTACGAGGGGCACTACTTCTGGGACACCGAGATCTACGTCGTGCCGTTCCTCACCTACACCCAGCCCGCGCTGGCGCGGAACGTGCTGCACTTCCGCTCGGTGATGCTGCCGGCGGCACGCGAGCGAGCGGTCGAGGTCGCGCAGAAGGGGGCGCTCTTCCCCTGGCGCACCATCAACGGCGAGGAGGCGTCGGCCTACTACGCGGCCGGCACGGCGCAGGTCCACATCGACGCCGACGTGGTCTACGCGATCGTCAAGTACGTCGCCGCCACCGGCGACACCGGCTTCCTCATCCGCGAGGGCATCGACATCCTCGTCGAGACGTCCCGGATGTGGGCCGACCTCGGCTTCTGGCGCCAGTCGCCCCTCGGCGGCGAGGAGTCCTTCCACATCCACGGCGTCACGGGGCCCGACGAGTACACGACCGTCGTCAACAACAACCTCTTCACCAACGTGATGGCGCGGTTCAACCTCGAGCAGGCGGTGCACGCGGTCAACTTCATCAAGGCGACCGCGCCGGAGGACTACCGCCAGATCGCCGGCCGGCTCCACCTCACCGACGACGAGGTCGCCGAGTGGAGCCGCTGCGCCGAGTCCATGCGGATCCCGTACGACGAGGGGCTGGGCATCCACCCCCAGGACGACTCGTTCCTCGACCGCGAGGTCTGGGACCTGCCGAACACGCCCGCGGACCTGCGGCCGCTGCTGCTGCACTACCACCCGCTGGTGATCTACCGGTTCCAGGTGCTCAAGCAGGCCGACGTCGTGATGGCGCTCTTCCTCCAGGGCGACCGCTTCACGATGGAGCAGAAGCGCGCGGACTTCGAGTACTACGACCCGATCACCACCGGCGACTCCACCCTCTCGGCGGTCGCGCAGTCGATCATCGCCGCGGAGGTGGGCTACCACGAGGTGGCGCTGCGCTACTTCTACGACGCCCTCTACGTCGACCTCGGCAACCTCCACGGCAACACCGTCGACGGGATGCACGTCGCCTCGACCGGCGGCGTGTGGTCGGCGCTGACCTTCGGGTTCGGCGGCATGCGCGACTTCGGCGGGCAGCTGGCCTTCGACCCGCGACTGCCGGAGGAGTGGGACGAGCTGGTCTTCCGGGTGCGCTGGCGCGACACCCGCCTGGTCGTGAAGCTGACCGAGGAGCGGATCGAGATCTCGGTGGACGAGGGCACCGGCACGGTGCCGCTGTCGATCCGCGGGGCGGGCTACACCGTGCGCCCCGACGCGCCCCTGGTCGTCGGCCTGCCCCACCACGGCGCCCGGACGTCCGGCCACCTCGGCCCGGTGCCGGTCGTCGGCGGCATCCGCGCCGACGGCTCGACGATCACCGCCACCGTCCCCGAGCCGTCCTACGGCCCGGTCGACCCGGTGACCGGCGAGGTGCAGCTGCCCGACTACGACCACGAGCGGCAGGGCGGCTGACGAGCCTCGCCGGCCACATCCACGCATTGGTGTGTTCTTGTCCGGCGTGTCGGGGTCGGCGTCGGCGTGTAACCCCGCACATGCACGATTCTGTCGCGGCCCGATAGCGTCACCGGGTGACCACGCCGCCGACCCGCGCGATCGGTCCGGTCGGGCTGGTGATCGTCGGGGTGCTGTCGGTTCAGCTGGGCGCGGCGATCGGGAAGTCGCTCTTCGACGAGATCTCGCCGACGACCGTCGTGTGGCTCCGACTGGCGACCTCGGCCGTCGTGCTCCTGCTGTGGGCGCGGCCGTCCGTGCGCGGGCGCACGTGGGCGCAGTGGTGGCCGGTGCTCGCGCTGGGCGTCGTACTCGGGGCGATGAACTGGTCGATCTACCAGTCCTTCGAGCGGATCCCGCTCGGGATCGCCATCACCATCGAGCTGGCCGGCCCGCTGACCCTCGCGATGCTGACCTCGAGGCGGGCGGCCGACCTGGTCTGGATCGGGTTGGCGGCGGTCGGGGTCGTGCTGCTCGGCTTCGAGCCCGGTGATCTGACGGTCGCCGGGGTGCTCTTCGCCGTCGTCGCGGGCGGGCTGTGGGCGGCGTACATCCTGCTGACGGCCCGGATCGGGCGGGCCTGGTCCGGCGTCGACGGTCTCGCCGTCGCCTCGGCGGTCGCGCTCGTCTGCCTGACGCCGGTGCTGGCCGGCGGCGGGCACCTCGGCGACCTCGGCACCACCCGGATCTGGATCATCGGGGCGGCGGTGGGACTGCTCTCGTCCGTGGTGCCCTACTCGGCCGAGATGATCGCGCTGCGGTCGCTCTCGCCGGTGGTCTTCGGCGTGCTGGTGTCGCTCGATCCGGCGGCCGCGGCGCTGGCCGCGCTGGCGGTCATCGGCGAGTCGCTCTCGGCGCTCCAGTGGCTCGCGATCGCGTGCGTCGTGGCGGCGAGCGTGGGCATGACACGCTCGGGGCACGAGACGCTCGTCGACGGGTAGCGCTCGACTGGCAGAATGGGGCCATGAGGACGCCTCCCTCTGCCACGGCCGCCGCGGCCCCGGTCGCGTACTACGACGTGCTGTCCGACGACGGGACCACCATCCGCGCCTGGACCAACGACCCCGATCGCCGCATCGACGGTCCCACGGTGGTGCTCTGCAACGGGCTCGCCACCACCGCGTGGTCCTGGCCCGCGCTGCTCTCGCCCGACTGCGGCGTCCGCGTCGTCTCGTGGAACCACCGCGGCACCGGCGGCTCGGACCGCCCCGCCGACCCCTCCGACGTCGGCATCGACCGCTTCGTGCAGGACGCGCTCTCCGTCATGGACTCCTTCGGGATCTCCAAGACGGTGCTCGTGGGCTGGTCGGCCGGGGTGAACACCATGTTCGAGCTGGCCGCCGAGCACCCCGAGCGGGTGTCGGGCCTCTTCGCCGTGGCGGGCGTTCCCGGCAACGTCTTCTCCCACCTCCTCGGGCCGCTGGGGCTGCCGTCGCCGCTGACCCGGGTGGTCACGAAGAGCTGGTCGCGCACGCTGCGCACGGTCGGGCCGGTGCTGACGCCGCTGACCCGGCGGCTGCCGATCAGCCGGCGGACCATCGAGACGCTCGCCCGCACCAAGCTGATCGGCCCGATGGCCGACGCCGAGCTCGCCGCCATGGCGCTCGCGGAGTTCCTGACCACTCCGGTCGACTGGTACTTCCACCTCGCGCTCCGCTCGGCCGAGCACCGCTTCGCCTCGCTGCGCCGGATCCGGGTGCCCGTGCAGTTCGTCGGCGGCACCTTCGACCTGCTCTCCTCCTCGCGCCGCATGGCCGCCGCCGCCGCGCAGCTCGCCGACGCCGAGGTCATCGAGCTGCGCGCCTCCCACTTCATCCCGCTCGAGCACCCCGAGCGCCTCCACCGCCTCCTGCTCGACTTCGTCGCCCGCGTCGGCACCCGCTGACCCTAGGCGAGGGCGGCGAGGAGGGCGGCCAGCGTGAGCTCCACGGCGGCGCCGAAGACGTCGCCGGTGACGCCCCCGAGACGGCGGCGCGTCCGCAGGAGGAGTACGCCGGCGACCGCCGCCCCGATCGCGACCGCGACACCACCACGCCACCACCCCAGGCCGGCCCAGGCGCCGAGCCCGGCGAGGACCGCCGCGGCGAGCAGCCAGACGACCGCGACCTCCGGCCGGGGCAGCGAGCCGGCGAACGTGTCGCCGAGACCGCCGGGGCGGGCCGACGGGATCCCCCTGGCACAGCAGAGCGGCAGCGCCGCCCGCGAGACCAGCACGGCAGCGCCGGCGAGGACCGACGCCGCGACCGGATGCGGCCCTCCGAGCAGCGCACCGAGGCCGATGACCTGGATCGCCACGACGAGCACGAGGGCGGCGGTGCCCGCGGGTCCCGACGTACCGGACTTCATGACCTCCAGCGAGCGGCTCGGCTCGAAGGAGGCCGCCAGCCCGTCGACGGTGTCGGAGAGGCCGTCGAGGTGGAAGGCGCGGTTGCCGAGGACGACGCCGGCGACGGCGATCGCCGCGCTCAGCAGCGGCGGCGCGTCGAGCAGGTGGCCGCCGACGCCGACCGCCACGACGACGAGGCCGAGCGGGAGCGCCGCGAGAGGCGCGAGCAGCATCGAGAGCCCGGCGGTGGCGCGGTCGACCGTGGTCGGCGGCCGTACCGGGACGACCGTCAGGGTGCCGAGCGCGAGCCGCCAGGCGTCGAGCAGCCGCACGGCCGACGAGTCTCAGGCGCCGAGCTCGGAGAGCAGGGCGACGTCGCGGAGGACCGCCACGGCACTGCGCACGACCGGGACGGCCGCGACGGCGCCCGAGCCCTCCCCCAGGCGGAGCGAGAGGTCGAGCAGCGGCTCGAGGCCGAGCTTCTCCAGCGCGAGCGACTGAGCGGGCTCGGTCGAGCGGTGCCCGGCCGCGAACCAGGCGGCGGCGCCGGGCTCGATCCGGTCGGCGGTGAGGGCGCAGGCCACGCTCATCAGCCCGTCGAGCAGCACGGGCACGCCGGCACGGGCCGCCTCGAGCAGGTAGCCGGTGGTCGCGGCGAGGTCGGCGCTGCCCAATGCCGCGAGCGCCTCGACGGGGTCGTCCGCCCGCTCGCACACGCGGTCGAGGGCGCTCTGCACGACCTGCGCCTTGTGGACCAGGGCGGTGTCGTCGATGCCGGTGCCGCGGCCGGTGACCTCCGTGGCGGGGAGCCCGAGCCCGGCGGCGATGAGGGCCGCCGCGGGGGTGGTGTTGCCGATGCCCATGTCGCCGCTGAGGAGCAGCTGCGCACCGGCGGCGATCTCCTCCCGGGCGACGGCGGCGCCGGCGGCGAGCGCGCTGCGGGTCTCCTCCGCGGTGAGCGCGTCCTCGAGGTGGATGGCGCCGCTGGAGCGCCGGACCTTGTGCGCGGTCAGGGCGTCGCGGGTGGCCTCGTCGAGGTCGGGGAAGTCCTCGTCGACGCCGAGGTCGAGGACGCGTACGGCGACACCGTGCGCGCTGGCCAGGGCGCTGACGCCCGCGCGGCCGGCCAGGAAGGTGCGCACCATGGCACCCGTGATCGCCGACGGGAAGGCGGAGACACCGTGCGCCGCGACGCCGTGGTCGCCGGCGAAGATCACCAGCCGCACGTGGTCGAGCGGCATCGGCGGGACGGCGCCCTGGCAGGCGGCGACCCACACGCCGAGCTCGCCGAGCCGGCCGAGAGCGCCC
>NZ_JASGDD010000106.1:0-2880 GCF_047607365.1 Nocardioides sp.
CGAGCCACGTGGCGAGCCCGCCGGCGAGCGCGCCAGCGCCAGCCCGGCGAGCTCGGTGGCGCTCTCCGTGGCGCCGCGGGCGGTGCCCAGGCGGACGGCATGGTCGAGGCGGGCCGCCGTGTCCTCCTCGGGCCAGGGGCGCCCGAGCGCCAGGTGGCGCGCGGCGGTCTCCGGCTCGGTGCTCGTCTCGGCGATACGCAGGTGGGTCGCTCGGGTCTCGGCCGCCGTCGCCAGCCGTCGTACGACGGAGGCGAGCAGGGGGTGGCGCGGGCGGAGCCGCCCGTCGGGACGCCGGTCGAGCACGTCGCGGTCCAGCGCCTCGCGCACGGCGGCCTCGCCCGCCACCCCGAACAGGTCCGGCTCGGTCAGCCGCGGCTCCAGGGCCACGGCGAGGAGGGCGGCCCGAGCCCGCGCGGGAAGGGCCGTCACCCGCGCCCCGATCGTGGCATCGAGATCGTCGCCGAGACGGAGGGGCTCGCCGTAGCCGGGCAGCCCGCGCTCGCGGAGCACGAGGCCGAACTCCAGGGCGAAGAGCGGATTCCCCTGCGCCTGGTCGACCAGCTTGTCCAGCACCCAGGCGGGGAGCCGCAGGCCCAGGCGGTCGCCGACCAGCCGGCCGAGGTCGTCGCGTCCCATCGGCCCGCACTCGACCAGCTCGAGCCCGGCCTTCGTCAGCTCCCTCTCCAGCTCGGTCCGCTCCAGGCCGGCGCGACGGGACAGGACGAAGCGGTACGACGACGGCGCCAGCCGTCTCACGGCATGGCCGAGCGCGCGCAGCGACGCGCGGTCGCTCCAGGCGACGTCGTCGAGGGCGACGACCACCGGCTCCCCGTCGCCGAGCGCGCGGAGTACCTGCCAGGTGCCGACCTCCACCGCCGTCGGGTCCACGGGCACGGTGACGCCACGCCGGAGCGTCGCCGCCTCCAACGCCGCCAGGACCGGGTCGGTGAGCCCGAAGCCGGCGAGGTCGAGGCCGTCGAAGAGGTCGGTGATCACGCAGAAGGGGCGCTCCGCGTCGGTCTCGGCGGCGAAGCCGGTCAGCACGGTCGCCCCGTGCGCGCCGGCGAGCGCCGCCGCCTCCGCCAGGAGGGTCGACTTGCCGATCCCCGCCTCGCCGGTGAGGAGCAGCGCTCCGCTCCCGGAGGTCACGAACCGCGCCAGCCGGCGGCGCTCCGAGGCGCGCCCGACGACCGCGGACGCCGGCGACCGGGTGCCGACGGACATGCGACCTCCTCGCGTCGCGGTGAGTCTCGCGGTGAGTATCGCCCGGCGGTCTCCCCGAGGGAAGGGCGGCGGTCCTCGACGAACCTCCGGAGCCGCGCACTAGGCTGCCCTCATGTCTGTGATCGAAGCGATCGGCGCCCGCGAAATCCTCGACTCCCGGGGCAACCCCACGGTGGAGGTGGAGGTCCTCCTCCAGGACGGCACGTTCGCGCGTGCCGCCGTCCCGTCCGGCGCCAGCACCGGAGCCTTCGAGGCGGTCGAGCTCCGCGACGGCGGCTCCCGCTACCTCGGCAAGGGCGTGCAGGGGGCCGTCGAGGCGGTCCTCGACACGATCGCCCCCGCGCTCATCGGCCTCGACGCCGACGACCAGCGGCTGGTCGACCAGGCCATGCTCGACCTCGACGGCACGCCCAACAAGGCGACCGTCGGCGCCAACGCGATCCTCGGCGTGAGCCTCGCCGTCGCCCGCGCTGCCGCCGACTCGGCCGGCCTCCCGCTCTACAAGTACGTCGGCGGTCCCAACGCCCACGTGCTCCCGGTGCCCATGATGAACATCCTCAACGGCGGCGCCCACGCGGACACCAACGTCGACATCCAGGAGTTCATGATCGCGCCGATCGGCGCGCCGACCTTCCGCGAGGCGCTCCGGATCGGCGCCGAGGTCTACCACACCCTCAAGGGCGTCCTGAAGGAGAAGGGCCTGGCCACGGCCGTCGGCGACGAGGGCGGCTTCGCCCCCGACCTGCCGAGCAACCGTGCCGCGCTCGACCTGATCGGCGAGGCGATCACGAAGGCCGGCTACGAGCTCGGCAAGGACGTCGCGCTGGCCCTCGACGTCGCGGCGAGCGAGTTCTACGAGGACGGCGCCTACCTCTTCGAGGGGGAGAAGAAGACCGCCGAGGAGATGACCGCCTACTACGCCGACCTCGTCGCGTCCTACCCCATCGTCTCGATCGAGGACCCGCTCAACGAGGAGGACTGGGACGGCTGGAAGGCGATCACCGACGAGCTCGGCACCACGACCCAGCTCGTGGGCGACGACCTCTTCGTCACCAACGTCGAGCGGCTGCAGCGCGGCATCACCGGCGGCCAGGCCAACGCGATGCTGGTCAAGGTCAACCAGATCGGCTCGCTCACCGAGACGCTCGACGCGGTCGAGCTGGCCCACCGCGCCGGCTACCGCAACATGATGAGCCACCGCTCCGGCGAGACCGAGGACACCACCATCGCCGACCTCGCCGTCGCCACCAACTGCGGCCAGATCAAGACCGGCGCCCCCGCCCGCTCCGAGCGGGTCGCGAAGTACAACCAGCTGCTGCGCATCGAGGACGAGCTCGGCGAGGCCGCCCGCTATGCCGGCGCCTCGGCCTTCCCGCGCTTCTCGGGCTGACCTGCGGAGCGTCCGCGGCGTCGCACGCCGCTCGTCGGCCCGCTTCGCTCCAAGGCCGCCTTCGCGGCGGCTCCTTGCGGCCGCACACGCAGACCAGCCCGAGCGTCACCCGGCAAGGATGCGCGCGTGGCGATCCAGCGGAAGAACGACCGCGTCGGGGAGGATGGGCGGGTGGCACAGCTTCGGTCGAACTCGCGGGGCCCGCAGGGGTCCTCGCGCCCCGGGCGGGTGGCCGGCGCCACGCGCCGGGCGGCCGAGGCGCGTGC
>NZ_JASGDD010000107.1:0-2893 GCF_047607365.1 Nocardioides sp.
GGCGGCCGAGGACGTGTCGGCGGACGTCGCGCCGGGCGGCGTACGCGACCCGCGGCGCTCGCACGCCCTCTCCGGCTTCCAGGCGGGCGTCGGGCGGGCCCGCGCGGCCAGGACGCCCGACCCGCTGCGCGACCCGCTGCGCGACCCGCTCGACGTCGACGACGCTCTCCCCAGCGAGGCCCGGCAGTGACCGCGCCGACCGGCGGCCGGCTGGACTGGCTGGTCGACTCGCTCACCCGGGCGAGCCCCGACGTCGCCCACGTCATCCTGGTGTCGGCCGACGGCATGCCACTGGCCCGCTCGGCGGCGTTCCCGCCCGACCGCGCGGACCAGCTCGCCGCGATCGCGTCCGGCCTGACGTCGCTCACCCAGGGCGCCGCGCGCTGCTTCGCCGCCGGCCAGGTCCACCAGATGGTGGTCGAGATGGACGGCGGCTACCTCGTGCTGATGAGCGTCGGCGAGGGCTCCTCGCTCGCCGCGCTCGCCTCGCCGGCCTGCGACCTGGGACAGGTCGGCTACGAGATGTCCCTGCTGATCGACCGCGTGGCCACCGCACTGACGCCGGCGACCCGGGCGGGGCGGCCGTGAGCGAGCCGTCGCTGGTCCGCCCCTACGCCCTGACCCGGGGGCGCACCCGGCCGGCGCGGCAGTATCCGGTCGAGGCCCTGGTCACCGCCGCGCCGGGCATCGCGGCCGAGCGGGGCACGACCCCCGAGGAGCGCAGCCTGCTCACCGTCGCCGGGACGGCGCACTCGGTCGCGGAGCTCGCCGCCCTCGTCGGGCTCCCGCTGGGCGTCGTACGCGTGCTGCTCTCCGACCTGGCCGAGCGCGGCCTCGTGACCGCGCACGCCTCCCACTCCGACCGCCCCGACGCCGCACTGCTCCAGCGCGTGCTCGGCGGGCTGCGGAGACTCTGAGGCCGGCCGATGTCCACCCACGCGCGCCACCTCCCGCACTCCGAGGGCCGCAACGCGAGCCTGTCGGCGAAGATCGTCGTCGCCGGCGGCTTCGGCGTCGGCAAGACCACCTTCGTCGGCTCGGTCTCGGAGATCGAGCCGCTCACCACCGAGGCCGTGATGACGGAGGCCTCCGTCGACGTGGACGACCTCTCGCTCGTCCCCGGGAAGCGGACCACCACCGTGGCGATGGACTTCGGCCGGCTCTCGCTGGACGCCGGGCTGATCCTCTATCTCTTCGGTACGCCGGGGCAGGACCGGTTCTGGTTCATGTGGGACGACCTCACGCACGGTGCCATCGGCGCCGTCGTGCTGGTCGACACGCGGAGGCTGGCCGACTGCTTCGGCGCGATCGACTACTTCGAGGCCCGCGAGATCCCCTTCGTCGTCGCCCACAACGTGTTCGCGGACGGCGCCGCCCACACCACCGAGCAGGTCCGCGAGGCGCTCGCGCTGCGTCCCGAGGTGCCGATCGTGACGTGCGACGCGCGTGAGCGGAGGTCGACGCGAGACACGCTGATCGCGCTGGTGGAGTACGCGATCGCCCAGCTCGAGCCGGTCTGAGCCGGATCCGCGGACGGGGTCAGGCGGTGCGGGCGAGGACGACGCGGAAGGTCGCGCCGCGACCGGGCGCGGAGTCGACCGCGATCGTGCCGCCGTGGGCGGTGACGAGCCGCTCGACGATGGCCAGCCCGAGCCCAGTCCCGGGCTGCGCCCGTACGGCGGGATCGGCGGCACGGAAGAACTCGGTGAACAGCCTCGCCTGGTCCCCGGGCGCGATGCCGATGCCGCGGTCGGCGACCTCGAGGGTCACCGTGGTGGCGCCGACGAGGACCGTCAGGCGCACCTGGTCGCCGCCGTACTTCAGCGCGTTGCTGAGCAGGTTCTGCACGACCCGGAGGAGCTCGCCCTGGTCGCCGCGGACGAAGGGGCCCTGCTCGGGCACGTCGAGCGTGACGGCGACCTCGGCGTCGGCAGCCATCGGCGCGAGCAGCTCCACGGCCTCGCGGACGACGTCGCCGAGGCAGACCCTGACCCGCCCGCGAGGACGGGGGATCTCGCGGGTGCGGGTCAGGACGAGGAGGTCGTCGAGCACCTCGGCCATCCGCTCCGCGTTGCGGATGAGGAGGTCGAGGACGTGCTCGGACGAGGTGGGCTCGAGGTCGCCCTCGCGGAGCAGGTCCAGGTGGCCGAGGATCGAGGTCAGCGGGGTGCGCAGCTCGTGGGCCACCCTCCCGATCATCCGGCCGCGGTAGGCGTCGGCCTGACGCAGGTCGGCGGGGCGACGCAGCCGACGCGCCTGCGCGGCGAGAGGGTCGCCGACCGCGTCGACCTCGTCCTCCGCCAGCGAGCTCATCACTACCCCTCCTCGGTGAGAAGCCTTCCGAGTGGGCCGTCGGCACGATGCTAGCCCCGGCGTGGCCGGCGGAGGTGCCGAATGCGGCGAGTCGATCGTGGTTTCTCCGTTGGGCCCACCGTCCCTTCGCCGCCGCCTGAGCCCAGGTGCCGTCGACCGCCAGGCATGGCCTAGTGGCTGAGCCGCGCGAGGAAGTCGCGGGTGGCCTGCTCCCGTGGATGGTCGAAGATCTGCTCCGGAGTGCCCGCCTCCACCACGCGGCCGCCGGCGAGGAAGACGACCCGGTCCGCGACCCGCCGGGCGAAGCCCATCTCGTGGGTGGCCATGAGGATCGTCGAGCCGCCCTCCTTGAGCTGGCGGACGAGGTCGAGCACCTCGCCGACCAGCACCGGGTCCAGCGCCGAGGTGATCTCGTCCAGGAGCAGCAGCTCGGGGTCGGTGGCGATCGCGCGGACGATGGCGACGCGCTGCTGCTGGCCGCCGGAGAGCCGGTCGGGGTAGGCGCCGGCGTGCTCGGCGAGCCCGATCCGGCCCAGCAGCTCCCGGCCCCGCGCCTCGGCCTCGGCCCGGCCGGTGCGAC
>NZ_JASGDD010000108.1:0-29014 GCF_047607365.1 Nocardioides sp.
GCCGAGCGCCACGGCGCCCGCCCGGCCGTGCGCGAGCCGACGGCGCCTCGCGCCGTCCGTCGCCTCTCCCGGGGGAGGGTGCCCATCCGGCGCGGGCCGGGCCGACCGTAGGGTGACGCCGTGTCCCACGGCTCTCCCACCACCCTGCCCGCGGCCGTGCTCTGGGACATGGACGGCACGCTCTGCGACACCGAGCCCTGGTGGATCCAGACCGAGTACGCGCTGGCCGAGCGGTTCGGGACGACGTGGACGCGCGAGGACGCGCTGGCACTGGTCGGCAACGACCTCCTGACCTCGGGGGCCTACATCCGCGACCGCTGGGGCCTCGACCTGTCGCCACGCCAGGTGGTCGACCTGCTGCACGACGGCGTCGTGGCCCGGGTGCGCGACGGCGAGGTCCCGTGGCAGCCCGGAGCGGTCGAGCTGCTCGCGGCGCTCAACGCCGCCGGGGTGCCCTGCGCGCTCGTCACGATGAGCTGGGAGGTGTTCGCGCTGCCGATCGTCGAGCGGCTCCCGCGGGGCCGCTTCGACGCGATCGTGACGGGCGACCGCGTGGCGCGCGGCAAGCCGTTCCCCGATCCCTATCTGGCCGGTGCTGCGGCGCTGGGGGTCGATGCGGCACAATGTGTTGCGATCGAGGACTCCAACACCGGCGCGGCGTCCGCAGAGGCGGCCGGCTGCACGGTCCTCACGATCGAGAATCACGTGCCTCTCGAGGCCGGGCCGCGTCGCATCGCGCGTCCGACACTGGCAGGCCTCACGCCTGCCGACCTGGGCAGCCTCCTGCTGCCCGCTGAATCGTCTTAGACAGGAGCTCGGCTTGGCTGACAGGCCCGCCCAGCGCTCGCGCAGATCGCGCGGCAACACCGCCGTACGCCGGCGGCCGGAGGACAACGCGGACCTCACCGCCGTCCTGGCGAAGCTCGCGCGCAAGCTCGAGCGCGACGCCGCCGACGGCTCGATCAACGGCGACCGGTTCCAGGCCGCCGCGCTGATCATGCGCGAGGAGCGCGCCCGGCTGCGCTCCTCCACCGAGCTGACCGACGCCCAGCGCGAGGGCGGCCTCCGTCGTCTCGACGGCGTCGCGGCGATCCTCGCCCAGACCGCGGCCGCGGTGCCCTCGCTCTTCATGCTGCTCGACGAGTCGGCGGAGATCTCCCCGGCCGTCCGGCGCCTCAAGCGCGAGCTGGAGGAGGCCGGGGGCGTCGAGCCGGTGGCCGAGGAGCCGGAGCCGGTCGCGCCCGAGCGGATCCAGCGGCAGGTGGTCCCGCCCTCCGTGCTCCAGGCCCAGCTCTCCAACCCGTTCATGGTGCCCGACTTCGGCGCCCCGCTGCCCCCGCGCGTCGCCACGAGGAGGCTGGTCGGCTGGGAGCTCCTGGGCCCGCTGCTCAGCTCCTTCGAGCACGCCACGCCGGGGGTCTCCTCGTGCCTCGCGCTCCCGGAGGCGCGGCCGGTCCTGCTGCTGCCCAAGGGCATCGCGCTGATGGACCACCAGGCCCGCCTGCTGACCGCCGTCGCGGACGGCCTGCGCACCGTCCTCCTCGCCGACGAGCCGGGTCTCGGCAAGACGGCGCAGGCGCTGCTCGCGGCACAGGCGGCCAACGCGTATCCGCTGCTCGTCGTCGTACCCAATGTCGTGAAGACGAACTGGGCGCGGGAGGCCGCGCGCTGGACGCCGTCGAAGACGGTGAGCGTGGTGCACGGCAACGGCGCCGACGTCGACGGGTACGCCGACATCATCATCCTCAACTACGAGATCCTGGACCGCCACGTCGGCTGGATCGGCGATCACGGCTTCCGCGGCATGGTCGTGGACGAGGCGCACTTCATCAAGAACAAGAAGTCCCAGCGCTCCCAGAACGTCCTCGAGCTCGCCGACCGGATCCGGCAGCGGGTCGCGCGACCGCTCATCATGGCGCTCACGGGCACGCCGCTGATCAACGACGTCGAGGACTTCCTCACCATCTGGCGGCTCCTGGGCTGGATCGACGAGGTCCGCCCCACGCCGATGCTGATGGCCAGGCTCGAGGAGACCGGGCTGACCCCGGCCGACCACGGGTTCTACGTGGCCGCACGCCAGGCCGTGGTCGACATGGGCATCGTCCGCCGGCGCAAGATCGACGTGGCCGCCGACATCCCGGCCCGGCGCATCGCCGACCTGCCGGTCGAGCTCGACGACTCCGACGCCCGCTCGATCAAGGCCGCCGAGCGCGAGCTCGCGCTACGGCTGGTCAACCGCTACGACTCGGCCATCGCCGCTCGCCGGGAGCACCGGGGCGAGGACGCCGAGGGCGTCCGGCCCGGCGACATCGACGACGAGCTCATCCGCCGCGTGGCCGGCTGGGAGCTCTCGGACTCCGAGGACGAGACCGGCGAGAACGTCTTCTCCATGGTCCGCCGGATCGGGCAGGCGAAGGCCGGGCTCGCGGCCGACTACGCCGCCCAGCTGGCTCGCAGCGCCGGCAAGGTCGTCCTGTTCGCCAAGCACATCGACGTCATGGACACCATGGGCGAGGTCCTCGAGAGGCGGGGGATCCGCTACACCGAGATCCGCGGCGGCCAGTCCTCGACCGCCCGCCAACAGGCGATCGACTCGTTCACGAACGACAAGGACGTCCAGGTCATCGTCTGCTCGCTCACCGCCGCCGGCGTCGGCGTCAACCTCCAGGTCGC
Organism: Nocardioides sp.; assembly: GCF_047607365.1. Taxonomy (GTDB): domain Bacteria; phylum Actinomycetota; class Actinomycetes; order Propionibacteriales; family Nocardioidaceae; genus Nocardioides. The sequence continues at coordinate 2,674 of NZ_JASGDD010000108.1, forward strand.
CTCCGACGTCGTCCTCGCCGAGCTGTCGTGGACCGACGCCGAGCAGACCCAGGCCATCGACCGCGTCCACCGCATCGGCCAGACCGAGCCGGTCACCGCGTGGCGCGTCATCGCCGCCCAGACGATCGACGCCCGGATCGCCAGCCTGATCGACAGCAAGGCCGGCCTCGCGGCCCGCGCCCTCGACGGCGCGACCGAGGAGGAGACCGACACCACCGACATCCGTCTCGAGGCGCTGGCGTCGCTTCTCGCCGACCGGCTCGAGGAGCGCCGAAACGCTTCCCGGTAAGGCGTCCCGGTAGGGTCGAGGAGTGTCAGTGCCAGACCCGCGCGACGCCCCGCGCCCCGCGCCGCGACCGCCGGGGACCATCCGGGTCGGCTCGCTCGCGGGCGCGGACGTGCTCGTCTCCAGCTCCTGGTTCCTCGTCGCCGGGATGATCGCGGTGCTGGTCGCGCCGCGGGTCGACCAGGTCACCCCCGGCCTCGGCGTGTGGAAGTACGCCGCCGGCCTGGCGTTCGCCGTGATCCTCTACGCCTCCGTCCTGCTGCACGAGGCCTCGCACGCCGCGGTAGCGCGGCACTACGGCTATCCGGTCAGCTCGATCACGCTCCACTTCCTTGGCGGCTTCACCCAGATCGAGGGCGAGGCCCGCCGGCCCAAGGAGGAGTTCTGGATCGCCGTGGTCGGCCCGCTCACCTCGCTCGCCGTCGGCGCGGTGGGGCTGGGCCTGCACGCGCTCGGTCCCAGCGGGCTCATCCTCATGGCCGTCGAGGGGCTGGCCGGGGCCAACCTGCTGGTCGGCGTGCTCAACCTCGTCCCGGGACTTCCCCTGGACGGCGGCCGCGTGCTGAAGGCCGGCATCTGGGGCGCGACCAAGAGCGTCCACCGCGCCACGATCGTCGCCGGGTGGATCGGCCGAGGCGTCGCGGTGGCGGCCATCTTCTGGCCGACCATCGCCTCGGCGGTCCTCGGCTGGGAGCCGACCCTCTACGACTACGTCGTCTCGGTCGTCCTCGCCATCTTCCTGTGGAGCGGCGCCACCGCCGCGATGTCCACGGCGCGACTGCGCAGCCGGCTGCCGAGGCTGGTCGGGCGGACGCTCGCCCGCCGTACGCTCACGGTGCCCGCCGACCTGCCGCTCGCCGAGGCGGTGCGGCGCGCGCAGGAGGCGCAGGCCGGCAGCATCGTCACGGTGACCGGCGACGGACGGCCCGTCGGCGTCGTCAACGAGACCGCCCTGCTCGCCACGCCCGAGGAGCGCCGCCCCTGGGTGGCCACCTCCACGGTCGCGCGCACCCTGGTGCCCGGGCTCACCCTGCCGGTCGACATCGCCGGCGAGGACCTCATCCGGGCTATCTCCCGCACGCCCTCGACCGAGTACGTCCTGGTGGAGGACGACGGCGCCCTCTTCGGCGTGCTCACCACCGGCGACGTGGATGCGGCCTTCCGGAGCGCGGGTCGCTAGATTTCCCGGGCTATGAGCACCCAGCCCGAGACCCCGGCCGACGACCTCGACGCCGACGTCCCCGCCGAGGCCTGGTCGGGCGTCCACCGGGGTCCGCTCCGTGAGGGCGAGTGGGTCCGGCTCACCGACGCGAAGGGCCGTCGGCACAACTTCGCGCTGGTCGCGGGCAAGAAGTTCTTCTCCAACAAGGGGCACCTCGAGCACGACGACCTGATCGGGCGGGAGGAGGGCTTCACCATCGCCTCCTCCTCCGGCGGGGAGTACCTCGTCTTCCGCCCTCTGCTCAGCGAGTTCGTCGTCTCCATGCCCCGCGGGGCGGCGGTCGTCTACCCCAAGGACTCCGCCCAGATCGTGGCCCTGGCCGACGTCTTCCCGGGCGCGCAGGTCGTCGAGGCCGGCGTCGGCTCGGGCGCCCTCACCTGCTCGCTGCTGCGCGCCGTCGGCCCGCACGGCTCGGTCCGGTCCTTCGAGCGGCGCGAGGAGTTCGCCGACGTCGCGCGGGCCAACGTGACGCAGTTCTTCGGCGCCGAGCCGCCGACCTGGCAGCTCACCCTCGGCGACCTGGCCGAGGAGCTCCCCGCCTCCGGTGCGCGGGCCGACCGCGTGATCCTCGACATGCTCGCGCCCTGGGAGTGCGTGGACGCCGCGGCCGACGCGCTGCGCCCCGGCGGCATCATCTGCGGGTACGTCGCCACCACCACGCAGCTCTCGAGGTTCGTCGAGACGCTGCGGGTCCACGGGGGCTTCACCGAGCCGGCGGCCTGGGAGTCGCTCGTGCGCGACTGGCACGTCGAGGGCCTCGCCGTCCGGCCCGGCCACAAGATGATCGGCCACACCGCCTTCCTCGTCACCGCCCGGCGCCTCGCGCCCGGCGCCAGCGCCCTGCGCAAGACCCGCCGCCCCGCCCCCGGCGCCTACGGACCGGACTACACCGGCCCGCGGGCCGAGGACGCCGCCGACGTGGATGCGCCGGAGATCACATCCTGATCAACTCGCGAAATGAGCCCTTCACTCGACTTCGCCGACGGGTAGGGTCGAGGTGCACGGACAGCACCAGGAGGTGTCGCGATGTCAGAGCCCTACGACCGACCCGAGTTCCCCGGGCCCGACGGTCCCGGCCGTGAGCGCGGCCTCGAGCTGCGCCTCGCGGAGGCCCAGCGATCGCTGGCGGCCACGACGTCGCAGAACGAGCGCCTCGCCTCGACGCTGCGCGAGGCGCGCGACCAGATCGTGAAGCTCAAGGAGGAGGTCGACCGGCTCGCCCAGCCGCCGGCCGGGTTCGGCACCTTCCTCGCCGCCAACGACGACGACACGATCGACATCGTCACCGGAGGGCGCAAGCTGCGCGTCACCGTCTCGCCCAACGTCGAGGTCGCCACGCTGGAGAAGGGGCAGGAGGTCCTGCTCAACGAGGCCATGAACGTCGTCACCGCACTCTCCTTCGAGCGCGTGGGCGAGGTCGTCATGCTCAAGGAGCTGCTGGCCGACGGCGAGCGCGCGCTCGTGATCGCCAACGCGGACGAGGAGCGCGTCGTGCGCCTCTCCGACCCGCTGATCGCCGAGAAGCTGCGTGCGGGCGACTCGATCCTGATCGACAACCGCACCGGCTACGCCTACGAGAAGGTGCCGAAGTCCGAGGTCGAGGAGCTGGTCCTCGAGGAGGTCCCGGACATCGCCTACGAGTCGATCGGCGGCCTCAGCGGCCAGATCGAGGCCATCCAGGACGCCGTCGAGCTGCCCTACCTCCACCCCGACCTGTTCACCGAGCACAAGCTCCGCCCGCCGAAGGGCATCCTGCTCTACGGCCCTCCCGGCTGCGGCAAGACGCTCATCGCCAAGGCGGTCGCGAACTCGCTCGCCAAGAAGGTCGCGGCACGCACCGGCGCGGAGGGGAAGTCCTACTTCCTCAACATCAAGGGCCCCGAGCTCCTCAACAAGTACGTCGGCGAGACCGAGCGCCACATCCGGCTGGTCTTCCAGCGTGCCCGCGAGAAGGCCTCGGCCGGCACGCCCGTCATCGTCTTCTTCGACGAGATGGACTCGCTGTTCCGCACCCGCGGCACCGGCGTCTCCTCCGACGTCGAGAACACGATCGTCCCGCAGCTGCTGTCGGAGATCGACGGCGTCGAGACGCTGGAGAACGTGCTCGTCATCGGCGCCTCCAACCGCGAGGACATGATCGACCCCGCGATCCTGCGCCCCGGCCGGCTCGACGTGAAGATCAAGATCGAGCGACCCGACGCCCAGGGCGCGCAGGATATCTTCAGCAAGTACCTCACCGCCGACCTCCCGCTGCACCCCGACGACGTCAGCGAGTTCGGCGGCGACCGCCAGGGATGCGTCGAGGGGATGATCCGGGCCACCGTCGAGCGGATGTACACCGAGTCCGAGGAGAACCGCTTCATCGAGGTCACCTACGCCAACGGCGACAAGGAGGTCCTCTACTTCAAGGACTTCAACTCGGGCGCGATGATCCAGAACATCGTCGACCGGGCCAAGAAGATGGCGATCAAGGACTTCCTCGACCACGGCCAGAAGGGCCTCCGGGTCTCCCACCTCCTCCAGTCGTGCGTGGACGAGTTCAAGGAGAACGAGGACCTGCCCAACACGACCAACCCCGACGACTGGGCCAAGATCTCCGGTCGCAAGGGCGAGCGGATCGTCTTCCTCCGCACCCTGGTCACCGGCAAGCAGGGCACCGAGCCCGGCCGCTCCATCGAGACCGCCTCCTCCACGGGGCAGTACCTCTAGGCCCGCCCGGGCGAGCCTCAGCCGGCTCTTCGACCCGACCCGCTACCGTCGACGGACATGCTGACCGCTTCCTGGCCGGACTTCCTGCAGCGTCTCGCCTCCGCCCTCGGCACGGCGGTGGTGATCGGGCTCGCGGGCTTCGTCGCCTTCCGGGTCCTGCGCAGGCGCTGGACGGCGGCCGTGCGTCTGGACCGGGCCGCCCGGGCCCCGTTCACGCTGTTCCTCGTCGTGATCGCGGCCACCGTCGCGACCCGCTCCGCGCCGAAGGGGACCGAGGACTGGTGGTCGATGCTCCGCCAGGGCATCCACATCGTCCTCATCGCCGCCGTCGCGTGGCTGGTCGGCGCGATCCTGCTCTACTTCGAGGACGCACGCCTGCTGCGCCATCGCACCGACGTCGCGGACAACCGCGACGCCCGACGCGCCCGGACGCAGCTCCTCCTGCTGCGCCGCCTCACCGTCGTGCTCGTCGTCATCGTCGCGATCGGGGCGATCCTGCTGAGCTTCTCCGCCGTGAAGGCCATCGGCGCGAGCGTGCTGGCCTCGGCGGGCATCCTCTCGGTCGTCGCGGGCCTCGCCGCCCAGTCGACGCTGAGCAACGTCTTCGCCGGCCTCACCCTCGCCTTCAGCGACGCCCTGCGACTCGACGACGCGATCATCGTCGAGGAGGAGTGGGGCTGGGTCGAGGAGATCACCCTGACGTACGTCGTCGTCCGGCTGTGGGACGACCGGCGGCTGATCCTGCCCTCGACGTACTTCGCCCAGAACCCCTTCCAGAACTGGACCCGCAACTCCTCCGAGCTGCTCGGGTCGGTCGAGTTCGACGTCGACTGGCGCGTCGACACCGACGGGCTGCGGCTGGAGCTGAGCCGGATCCTCGCCGGCACCGACCTGTGGGACGGACGGGTGCAGGTGCTGCAGGTGACCGACGCCGTCGGCGGCGTGGTGCGCGTCCGCGTGCTGGTGACCGCGCACGACGCGCCCACCCTCTTCGACCTGCGCTGCCTGGTCCGCGAGCGCCTCATCGCCTGGATGCAGCGGCACAACGCCGACGGCCTGCCCCGCGGTCGGATGGAGCTGGTGGAGTCCCAGGCGCGTGCCTACCGCCGGCTCACCTCGGACACCGACGGCCTCTTCACCGGCAACCCCGAGGCGGAGATCCGGGCCGCCCGCCAGGGCGGCGGCGACCAGACGGCGTCCAGCTCCGGCACGGCCACTGGCTAGGTGGCTAGGCTCGTCGCATGAGCGTCGTCCGGGTCATGGGAACCGAGGTGGAGTACGGCATCACCGTCTCCGGCCAGCCCCAGGCCAACCCGATGGTGGCCTCCTCGCAGATCGTCAACGCCTACGCGACCGCCGCCCTCAACGCACGGCGCGCGCGGTGGGACTTCGAGGAGGAGTCGCCGCTGCGCGACGCGCGCGGGTTCGACATGTCGCGGCAGGTCGCGGACGCCAGCCAGCTGACCGACGAGGATCTCGGCCTGGCCAACGTCATCCTCACCAACGGCGCCCGGCTCTACGTCGACCACGCCCACCCGGAGTTCTCCACCCCCGAGGTCACCACGCCGCTCGACGCGGTCCGGTTCGACAAGGCGGGGGAGCGGATCATGCTCCGCGCGATGGAGCTGGCGCGGCAGCTTCCCGGCAACCCCGCGATCACGCTCTACAAGAACAACACCGACAACAAGGGCGCCTCCTACGGCGCCCACGAGAACTACCTGATGCGCCGGCGCACGCCGTTCGCCCAGATCGTCAAGCACCTGACGCCCTTCTTCGTGAGCCGGCAGGTCGTCACCGGCGCGGGGCGGGTCGGCATCGGCCAGGACGGACGCACGCACGGCTTCCAGCTCAGCCAGCGCTCGGACTTCTTCGAGGTCGAGGTCGGCCTCGAGACCACGCTCAAGCGCCCCATCATCAACACCCGCGACGAGCCGCACGCCGACCCCGAGAAGTGGCGCCGCCTCCACGTGATCATCGGCGACGCCAACCTGGCCGAGGTGTCGACGTACCTCAAGGTGGGAACGACGGCACTCGTCCTGGCGATGATCGAGGACGACTTCATCAACCAGGCGGGCCGGGACTTCGCGATCGAGGGCCCGGTCGCGGCGCTGAGGGCCGTCTCGCACGACCCCACGCTCCGACGCCTCATCACCCTCCAGGACGGCCGCACGCTCACCGCGGTCCAGCTGCAGATGGAGTACCTCGACCTCGCCCGCAAGTACGTCGAGGACCGGCTCGGCGCGGACGCCGACGAGCAGACGCTCGACGTGCTGGCACGCTGGGAGTCCGTGCTGGACCGGCTGGAGCGCGATCCCCTGGAGTGTGCGCGCGAGCTCGACTGGGTCGCGAAGCTCAAGCTGCTCCAGGGCTACCGCGACCGCGACGGGCTCGACTGGGACGACGCGAAGCTCCACCTCATCGACCTGCAGTACAGCGACATCCGGCCGGAGAAGGGCCTCTACCATCGGCTGGTGCGCGCCGGCCGGATCGAGCGTCTGCTCGCCGACGAGACGATCGACGCCGCCGTCACGGAGCCGCCGACCGACACCCGCGCCTACTTCCGCGGGCAGTGCCTGGCGCGCTTCCCGACCGAGGTCGCCGCGGCATCGTGGGACTCGGTAATCTTCGACCTGCCCGGGCGCGACTCGCTCCAGCGCATCCCGACGACCGACCCGCTGCGGGGCACGCGGGCCCACGTCGGCGAGCTCATGGCGAAGGCGGCCAACGCCACCGAGCTGTTCGCTGCGCTCACTGGATCGACAGGCTAGGTTGAAGACATGGCACAGGAGCAGAAGCAGCCTTCCAAGTCCGACCAGGAGGTCGACGAGAGCTCCGCCGACGAGGCGGTCGCGTCCGATCTCGCCGAGCGCAAGGAGTCCCTGGACGCCGACGTGGACGACATCCTCGACGAGATCGACGACGTCCTCGAGACCAACGCCGAGGACTTCGTGAAGTCCTTCATCCAGAAGGGCGGCGAGTGACGCTTGAGCGACTCCCGCATTCCGGTGTCCTACATGGCGCCGGGAACGTCCTCCTTCGCCGACTTCCTCGCCGCGCACGCCCCTGATCTCGTGCCGGGCCGCCGCGACCTGCCCGCCACCAACGCCGCCGACCTCGCGCCGCACGGCACCACGATCGTCGCCGCGACCTTCGGCACGGGCGCCACGGCGGGCGTCGTCCTCGCCGGCGACCGGCGCGCCACGATGGGCAACATCATCGCCCAGCGCGACATCCAGAAGGTCTTCCCCGCCGACGAGTTCTCCGCGGTCGGCATCGCCGGCACCGCCGGCCTCGCCGTCGAGATGGTCAAGCTCTTCCAGGTCGAGCTCGAGCACTACGAGAAGATCGAGGGCACCGTCCTCTCCCTCGACGGCAAGGCCAACCGGCTCGCCGCGCTAATCCGCAACAACCTCGGCATGGCGATGCAGGGGCTGGCCGTCGTCCCCCTCTTCGCGGGGTACGACGTCGACCGCGGCATCGGCCGGATCTTCTCCTACGACGTCACCGGCGGCCGCTACGAGGAGCACGGCTTCCACTCCGTGGGCTCCGGCTCGATCTTCGCCCGCGGCGCCCTGAAGAAGCTCTACCGCGACGACCTCGACGAGACCACCGCGGTCGAGGCGGTCGTGCAGGCGCTCTACGACGCCGCCGACGACGACTCCGCGACCGGCGGCCCCGACCTCACCCGCCGGATCTTCCCCGTCATCCAGGTCATCACCGCCGAGGGCGGACGCCGTCTCGACGAGGCCGAGGTCGGCGCGGTCGCCGACCGCGTCGTGGGCGGCCGGATGATCTCGCCCAACGGCCCCAAGGCCGACCTCGAGGGAGGTGACCTCTGATGGCGAGCCCGTTCTACGTCAGCCCGCAGCAGCAGATGGAGGACCGGGCGGACTTCGCCCGGAAGGGCATCTCGCGCGGCCGCTCCGTCGTCGCGGTCCAGTACGCCGACGGCATCCTCTTCGCCTCGGAGAACCCCTCCGCGGCGCTGCACAAGGTCTCCGAGCTCTACGACCGAATCGCCTTCGCCGCGGTCGGCCGCTACAACGAGTTCGAGAACCTCCGGATCGCCGGCGTGCGGCTCGCCGACATGCGCGGCTACGCCTACGACCGCCGCGACGTGACCGGCCGCGGCCTGGCCAACGCCTACGCCCAGACGCTCGGCACCATCTTCTCCTCCGGCGCCGAGAAGCCCTACGAGGTCGAGATCTTCGTCGGCGAGATCGGCGACACCGCGGCCGGCGACCAGCTCTACCGGCTGCGGTTCGACGGACAGGTCGCCGACGAGCACGGCTACGCCGTCATGGGCGGCGCGGCGGAGGTGGTGGGCGCCTACCTCGGCGAGCGCTACGCCGAGGGCCTCGACCTGGCCGGGACGCTCAGGCTCGCGGTCGCCGCGCTGGGCCACACCGAGACCGACGACCGGGCCATCGCGGTCGGCGACCTCGAGGTCGCCGTGCTCGACCGGACCCGGGTGCAGCAGCGCAAGTTCGCCCGCCTCACGCCGACCCGGCTCGAATCTCTCCTGGCGTGACCTCCGCGGAGTAGGGTCAGGGCATGGAGCGCCGGATCTTCGGGATCGAGAACGAGTACGGCGTCACGTGCACGTTCCGCGGCCAGCGCCGCCTCAGTCCCGACGAGGTGGCCCGCTACCTCTTCCGCAAGGTCGTCAGCTGGGGCCGGAGCAGCAACGTCTTCCTGCGCAACGGCGCCCGGCTCTACCTCGACGTCGGCTCCCACCCGGAGTACGCCACGCCCGAGTGCGACGACGTCGTCGACCTCGTCACCCACGACAAGGCGGGGGAGCGGACGCTCGAGGGCCTCCTCCTCGACGCCGAGCAGCGGCTCCACGACGAGGGCATCCAGGGCGAGATCTACCTCTTCAAGAACAACACCGACTCCGCCGGCAACTCCTACGGCTGCCACGAGAACTACCTCGTGAGCCGCACCGGCGAGTTCAGCCGCCTGGCCGACGTCCTCATCCCCTTCCTCGTGACCCGGCAGATCATCGTCGGCGCGGGCAAGATCACGCAGACCCCTCGCGGGGCGTCGTACGCCGTCTCCCAGCGCGCCGAGCACATCTGGGAGGGCGTCTCCTCGGCCACGACCCGCTCGCGGCCGATCATCAACACCCGCGACGAGCCCCACGCGGACGCTGAGAAGTACCGCCGGCTGCACGTCATCGTCGGGGACTCGAACATGTCCGAGACCACGACGATGCTCAAGGTGGCCAGCTGCGACCTGGTCCTCCGGATGATCGAGGAGGGCGTGGTGATGCGCGACCTCACCATGGAGAACCCCATCCGCGCCATCCGCGAGATCGCCCACGACCTGACCGGACGCCGCAAGATCCGCCTCGCCAACGGCCGCGAGGCCAGCGCGCTGGAGATCCAGGGGGAGTACCTCTCCAAGGCCCGCGACTTCGTCGACCGCCGCCAGCTCTCCACGCCGGTGATCGAGGCCGCGCTGGATCTGTGGGAGCGCGGCCTCAAGGCGATCGAGTCCGACGACCTCAGCCTGGTGGAGCGGGAGATCGACTGGGTGATCAAGTGGAAGCTGATCGAGCGCTACCGCGCCCGGCACGGGCTTCCCCTGAGCCACCCGCGGATCGCGCAGCTCGACCTCGCCTACCACGACATCCACCGCGGGCGCGGGCTCTACTACCTGCTGGAGAAGAAGGGCGCCGTCGCGCGGGTGAGCAACGACCTCGCGATCTTCGAGGCCAAGTCGATCCCGCCGCAGAACACCCGCGCCCGGCTGCGCGGCGAGTTCATCAAGCGCGCCCAGGAGCGCCGCCGCGACTTCACCGTCGACTGGGTGCACCTCAAGCTCAACGACCAGGCCCAGCGCACGGTGCTGTGCAAGGACCCCTTCCGGGCGCACGACGAGCGCGTGCAGCGGCTCATCGACTCGATGTGATCCCGGCCCGGCTCCCGGAGCCGGGCCGATCAGACAGGTCTCAGGAACGCCCGTTAGGGTGACGCGCGTGTTTTCTCGTCTGCGTGTAGCCGCCGTGGTCCTGCCCCTCCTCGTCTCGCTCGTCGCCTGCGGCAGCGAGGACAAGTCGGTGGGGCTCGGCGCCAAGACCCTCGACGGCTTCAAGGCCGCCACGATCAGCGGCGACGTCGGCACCGCGCCCACGGTCGACTGGAAGGGCCAGATGTCCCAGGTGGACAAGGTCGCCACCAAGACGGTGGTCGCCGGGGACGGCGCGGAGGTCGCGAAGGGCGACACCGTCAACGCCTACATCTGGCTCGGCAACGGCTACACCAAGAAGCAGGCCTACAGCGACTACGACAAGGGCGCCTCCGAGGCGCTCACCGCCGACTCGACGTCGCTGAGCGAGGTCTTCGAGAAGCTCCTCGTCGGCTCCAAGATCGGCTCCCGCGTCGCGGCCGTCGCGAGTGCCACCGACATCTTCGGAGACGCCGGCAGCTCCTCCATGGGCATCGCCAACCAGGACCCGCTCCTCATCATCGTCGACATCGTGTCGGAGGCGATCACCTCAGCGACCGACACCACGCCGGACAAGGTGCCGTCGGTCAAGACCAACAAGAAGGGCGTCGTCACCGGCCTCAACTTCAAGGGCATCGCCAAGCCCGACGACGCCAACGGCCTCCTCCTGCGCGCCACGATCACCGAGGGCACGGGCGAGGAGGTCAAGGCCGACGACACCGTCAAGGTCAACTACCTCGGCATGACCTACAAGGCGAAGAAGGCCTTCGACGAGTCCTACTCCGGCGACGCGGCCGAGTTCTCGCTGAGCCAGGTGGTCAAGGGCTGGACCTACGGCCTGACCGGCGTCAAGGTCGGCAGCCGGGTCATCCTGCAGATCCCACCGATCCTCGGCTACGGCTCGCAGGAGCAGACCGGCATCCCCGCCAACAGCACGCTCTACTTCGTCGTCGACGTCATCGGCCGCACCTCGGCCGCCGACGCCTCCGCATCGGCCTCGGCGTCCGCCGAGGCGGAGGCCTCCGCGTCGGCCGAGGCGACGGAGAGCGCCACGCCGTAGGGGGCGCGACCTCGCGGGCCTCACCAGTAGGGTTTCGGGCATGTCCACCGCCAAGTCCGAGCGCCTGATGAACCTCCTCATCATGCTGCTCGTCCAGAAGCGGTACGTCACCAAGGACCGCATCCGGGACGCGCTCTATCCCGACACCTCCCCGGAGGCGTTCGAGAAGATGTTCGAGCGCGACAAGGAGGAGCTGCGCAGCCTCGGCGCGCCGATCGAGGTGGGCTCCGACGACGCCTTCTTCGACGACGAGGTGGGCTACCGCATCCGGCCCGACGAGTTCCAGCTGCCCGAGGTGAGCTTCGACCCCGACGAGGCCGCGGTGGTGTCCGTCGCGACCCGCGTCTGGGACCACGCCGGGATGGCGCGTGCCGCGGGCGAGGCGGGCCGCAAGCTGGCGGCCGACGGCGCCGCCGGCGACGGGCCCGACCTCGGCGCCCTCGACCTGATGCTGCCCCGGCTGGGCGCCGACGAGCCGTCGTACGAGGCCTTCATCGAGGCCGCGTGGAGCCGCACCCCCGTCGGCTTCGACTACCGGCGGACGGGGCAGGAGGCGCAGGCGCGGCACCTGGAGCCGTGGGGCGTGGTGCGCTCCTCCGGCCGCTGGTACGTCGTCGGCCGCGACACCGACCGGGGCGAGGAGCGGGTCTTCCGGCTCTCCCGCGTCGTCGGGGAGCTGCGACAGGCGGGGCCGGCGGGCAGCTACACGATCCCCGCGGGCATCGACGTCCGGGCGATCGCCGACCGGCTCGCGCCGGCTGCCCGCGAGGTCTCCGCGTCCCTCCTCGTCCGCTCCGGCGCGGGCCACGCGCTGCGCCGCCACGCCCGGGTCGAGTACGACGTCCCCGGCCCGTCCGGGGAGCCGGGCTGGGACCGCGTGCTGATCGGCCAGACCACCAGCGACCTCGCTGCCGAGGTCCTCGGCCACGGGCCGGACGCCGTGGTCCTCGAGCCCGCCGAGCTCCGCGCGGAGGTCCGCCGCCGGATCGCCGAGGCCCTCGCATGAGCACCCCATCGGAACGCTCGCTGCGCTCCGCCTCCCACGGGGACCCCGTATGAGCGGCTCCTCGAGCGCGGGAGCGTCGTACGGCTCCAAGGACCAGATCGCCCGGCTCCTGGCGCTGGTGCCCTACCTGCACACCCACGGCGAGGTCCGGCTCGCCGAGGCCGCGCGGATGCTCGGCGTGACCGAGCGGCAGCTCACCAAGGACCTCAAGGTGCTGTGGATGTGCGGGCTCCCGGGCGGGATGCCCGACGACCTCATCGACATCGACATGGATGCCCTCGAGGAGCCCGGCGGCGACCGGATCATCCGGATCGACAACGCCGACTACCTCGCCCGGCCGCTCAAGCTCACCCCCACCGAGGCGACCGCCCTCATCGTCGCGCTCCGCGCGCTGCGCGAGTCCGCGACCGACGAGACGCGGGAGGTCGTCGACCGGGCGCTCGGCAAGCTCGAGCAGGCCGCGGCGGAGGCGGTGCCGCTGGTGCACCCGGGAGCGGCCCCGGACGCCGAGCTGGCGCGCCTCGAGCTCACCCTGGCCAACGCGATCCGCGCCGGCCGGCAGGTGCGGATCAGCTATCACGTGCCGACCCGCGACGAGGAGTCGGTCCGGGTCGTCGACCCGCACGGCCTCTCCCGCGCCCATGAGGCGGTCTACCTCGACGCGTGGTGCCACTCGGCGGAGGCGCCGCGCTGGTTCCGGGTCGACCGGATCGCCCACGCCGTGGTGCTCGACACCCCGGTCACCTCCGAGCCGCCCGCCCGCGACCTCGACGCCGACCTGCTCGGCGGCCTGCTGGGTGGCGCGGCCATCCATGCCACCCTCGACCTGGCGCCCGAGGCCCTCTGGATCACCGAGTACTACCCGGTCGACACCGTCCGCGCCGGCGCGGACGGCCACGTCGAGGCCGACCTGCGGGTCGCGGACGCCCGCTGGCTGGTGCGGCTGGCGCTCCGGGCCTCACCGCACGTGCGGATCCTCGCGCCGACCGATATCACAGCCCTTTATCAGGCCACCCTCAGGAGTACCGCCGCGCGCTACGCCGAAGCCGAGTAGCATGGTCCGGACGTTCCCACCCGCAGGAGACAGACATGATCACCCCCTTTGCCATCGGCGGCCTCGGCACGACCGAGCTGGTCCTCATCCTGCTCGTGCTGGTGCTCCTCTTCGGCGCCTCCAAGCTCCCCGAGCTCGCCCGCGGCAGCGGCCGCGCCCTCCGGATCTTCAAGGCCGAGACGAAGGGCCTCACCGACGACGACGATGACGACGACGTCACCGCGAGCACGGCGCCGGTCACCCCGTCCGCGCTCGAGGCCAAGCAGGCCGAGCTCGACGCGCGCCAGGCCGAGCTCGACGCCGAGCGTGCGCGCCTGCACGACAACAGCTGAATCCCAGCTGACCCACTGATTTCGAGGACGCTGAGTTGTCGGTCGGTGCCACCTTCGGTGGCGTCACCGAGCTACTCCGCGGCCGGCCCCGTCACCCGGTCGGCGCGGACGGCCGGATGGCGCTGTCGGACCACTTCCGTGAGCTGCGCGCGCGGCTGATCCGCTCGGCCCTGGTCTGGATCGTCCTCTTCATCGTCGCGCTCTGCTTCTACAACGACCTGCTGAAGGTCGTCGCGCACCCGTTCTACGTCGCCAACGAGAAGCTCGGGAACGACGTCGACACCGAGCTCGTGTTCACCGGCGTCACCAAGGCGCTGATGGTGCAGTTCAAGCTCTGCGGCGTCGTCTCCCTGATCGCGGCCAGCCCCTACTGGCTGCTCCAGATCTGGGGCTTCCTCATGCCGGCCCTCCATGCGCACGAGCGGAAGTGGAGCCGGATCTTCGGCGCCATCGCCGGACCGCTCTTCCTCATCGGCGTCGGCGTCGGCTACTGGGTGCTGCCCAAGGGCATCCAGGTGCTCGTCGGGTTCACTCCGCTCGACGCGAAGAGCCTGATCGAGTTCGGCGACTTCTTCGACTTCGAGCTGCGCATGCTGCTCGTCTTCGGCATCGCGTTCGAGATCCCGCTCTTCGTCGTCATGCTCAACCTGGCCGGCATCGTGTCGGGGGAGCGGCTGGGCAAGTCCCGGCCGTGGATCGTCATCGGCACCATGGTCTTCGCCGCGGTGGCGACGCCGTCGACCGACCCCTTCTCGATGCTGATGCTCGCCATCCCCATGCTGATCCTCTTCGGCGTCGCCGAGGTGATCGCCCGCTTCGTCGACCGCACCCGCGGCCGGCGGAAGCATTCGACCGAGCAGTGGGACGACGACGAGCTCTCGCCGCTGTGACCACGTCGTGACGAAGCCGAGGGCCTCCTTCGTCGATCGCTACCTGCGTGCCCGGCTCCCCCCGGGCGCGATGCTGCTGGACTACGTCCGGGTCTCGGTCGACACCCGCCGGTTCCGCGCGGCGCGCCCCGGCCTGCGGATGATGTGGCTGGGCACCGGCTGCTTCCTGCTGCTGGTGATCGCGATCATCGTGGTCATCTGCGGCTTCGCGGTGGCGCAGGGCGGTCGCGGCAGCCTCGGGGACCGGGTGATCTTCCTCCTCGTGGGGCTGGCGTCGATCTGGTGGTTCGTCTGGCAGCAGGCGGGCGTCCGCTGGATGCTCCGCAACCTCGGGGCCCGACGCCGGGCGCGGTAGCCTGCCGAGCATGATCCGCCGGTTCGCGCTGCTCCCCGGGTCGTCCTCGGGCACCGGTCGGGCCGCGGCGGCGGTCGGCGCCGTCGTACGCCGGCTGGCGGATGCGGGCATCGACGCCGTCGTCCTGCAGGGCACCCACGGGGACGACACCCGGCAGGTGCTCCGCGACGCCCTGGCCGACGGGGTCGACGGGGTCGTGGTGCTGGGCGGGGACGGGATCATCCACCTCGCGGTCCAGGAGCTGGCCGGCACCGGCGTGCCGCTCGGGATCGTCCCGCTCGGCACCGGCAACGACAGCGCCCGGGCGCTGGGCATCCCGCTTGGCGACGTCACCACCGCCACCGACGTGGTCATCGCCGGCCACCGCCGCAGGATCGACCTCGCCCGCGCCGGCGACCGGTGGTTCCTCACCATCCTGGCGACCGGGTTCGACGCGGTCGCCGCGGCACGCGGCAGCGCCATGACCTGGCCGCGCGGGAACCTGCGCTACGCCGCGGCCACACTGCTGGAGCTGCCCCGGTTCACGCCGCTGCGCTACACCCTCGTGCTCGACGGGGTCGAGCAGACCCGCGAGGCGATGTTCGTCTCGGTGGCCAACACCGACTACTTCGGGGGCGGGATGCGAATCGCGGCCGGGGCGGCCTTCGACGACGGCCTGCTCGACGTCTGCATCGTGAGGCCGGTCTCGCGCACGACGCTGCTGCGCTTCTTCCCGACGGTCAGCACCGGCGCCCACGTCGACAACCCCATCTTCGAACGGGTCCGGGCGCGGACGGTGACGGTCGCGACGACGCCCACCATGACGACGTATGCCGACGGCGAGCGCTTCGGCGACCTGCCGCTCACCGTCGAGGCCGTCCCGGCCGCGCTGACGGTCCTCGTCCCGCGCTGACGGTGCCCAGCCAGTAGGTTGGAGGGCATGAGCACGGATGCGACCGACGAGCTCTCCCCGTCCGAGCGCTACGCGTCGTACGCGACGAGCCGCAGGCACCCGGTGTTCAAGGACTTCGCGGCGCTCTACGGCTTCGGGCTCGACGACTTCCAGGTGCGGGCCTGCCACGAGATCGAGGAGGGCCGCGGCGTGCTCGTCGCGGCCCCGACCGGGTCGGGCAAGACGATCGTCGGCGAGTTCGCCATCCACCTCGCGCTCGCGACCGGGCGGAAGGCGTTCTACACGACGCCGATCAAGGCGCTGAGCAACCAGAAGTACCACGACCTCGTCAGCCGCTACGGCCCCGACCAGGTCGGGCTGCTCACCGGCGACAACACGATCAACGGCGAGGCGCCGATCGTCGTGATGACCACCGAGGTGCTCCGCAACATGCTCTATGCGGGCTCCTCGACGCTCCTCGGCCTCGGGTTCGTGGTCATGGACGAGGTGCACTACCTCGCCGACCGCTCCCGGGGCGCCGTGTGGGAGGAGGTCATCATCCACCTGCCGGAGTCAGTCACCGTGGTCTCGCTGTCGGCGACCGTCTCCAACGCCGAGGAGTTCGGCGAGTGGCTCGGCACCGTCCGCGGCGATACCACGACCATCCTGGAAGAGCGGCGGCCGGTGCCGCTCTTCCAGCACGTCATGGTCGGCAAGCGGCTCATGGACCTCTTCGCCTCCTCCGACGTCGACGCGTCGGCGGGGTTCGTGAAGGAGGGGGCGCCGGTCAACGGCGAGCTGCTGCGAGTCGCGCGCGACGACTGGGCCTCGACCAAGCTCAAGGACCGCCGCAGCCCGCGCGACCGCAACCGCTCCGGGCCCAGGCAGGTCGGCAACGGCCGTCGTGTCTGGATCCCCAGCCGAGTCGACGTCATCGACGCCCTCGAGCGCGCCCGGCTGCTGCCGGCGATCGTCTTCATCTTCAGCAGGGTCGGCTGCGACGCGGCGGTCACGCAGTGCCTGGCCGCCAACGTCCGGCTCACCACGCCCGAGGAGCGGGACGCGATCTTCCGGTTCGTCGAGGAGGCCTCGATCGACCTGCCGGACGAGGACCGGCACGTGCTCGGCTACCACGACTGGCTCGACGGGCTGACCCGCGGCGTGGCCGCGCACCACGCCGGGATGCTGCCGGCGTTCAAGCAGATCGTGGAGGAGCTCTACGTCCGCGGGCTGCTCAAGGTCGTCTTCGCCACCGAGACCCTCGCGCTCGGCATCAACATGCCCGCCCGCACGGTCGTCATCGAGAAGCTGACGAAGTGGAACGGCGAGACCCACGCCGACCTCACGCCGGGGGAGTACACCCAGCTCACCGGCCGCGCCGGGCGCCGCGGGCTCGACACCGAGGGTCACGGCGTCGTGCTGTGGCAGCCGGGCATGAACCCCGCGGAGGTGGCCGGACTGGCCTCGACGCGCACCTACCCGCTGCGGTCGAGCTTCCGGCCGTCGTACAACATGGCGGTCAACCTCGTGCACCAGTTCGGCCGTGCCCGCTCGCGGGAGCTGCTCGAGCAGAGCTTCGCCCAGTTCCAGGCCGACAAGGCGGTCGTCGGGCTCGCGCGCCAGCTCACCAAGGCGGAGAACGCCCTCGACGGCTACCGCGAGGCCGCGACCTGCGACAGGGGCGACTTCCTCGAGTACGCCGGGCTCCGCGCCCAGATCTCGGAGCTGGAGAAGAGCGCCGCCCGCGCCCGTCGCAACGACCGCCGCGAGGACATCGTCGCCTCGCTCGGCGCGCTCAGGCCCGGTGACGTGATCGACGTGCCCAACGGGAAGTTCGCCGGCTACGCCGTCGTCGTCGACCCCGGCTTCGATCCCGAGAACCCGCGCCCGTATGTCGTCACGCTGGACCGCCAGGCCCGACGGCTGGCGATGATGGACTTCCAGACGCCCGTCGCCGCCCTGACCCGGCTGCGGGTGCCGAAGAGCTTCAACGGCCGCAATCCCCAGATGCGGCGCGACCTGGCCGCGCAGCTCCGCGAGCGGACCGGTGGGCTGCACCGCGGCGACGGCGCCGCGCGCCGGCCGGCCAAGGGCGTCACCGATCCCGCGATCGAGCGCGAGATCGCCGCGCTGCGCACGCGGCTCAAGGCGCACCCGTGCCACGGCTGTCCCGACCGCGAGGACCACGCCCGGTGGGCCGAGCGCTGGCAGAAGCTGCAGCGCGAGGCACAGACGCTCGAGCGCCGGGTCGAGTCGCGGACCAACACCGTGGCCCGGCAGTTCGACCGGGTCTGCGAGGTGCTCACCGCGCTGGGCTACCTCACCGAGCGCGACGCCGATGGCGAGGGCGACCAGCGGGTGACGGACCTGGGCAAGCCGCTGATGCGGCTCTACTCCGAGCTCGACCTCGTCGCGGCCGAGGCCCTGCGCGCCGGGCTCCTCGACGGCCTGCGGCCCTCCGAGCTGGCCGCCGTGCTGTCGGTGCTCGTCTTCGAGGCCCGCCGCCCCGACGACGCGTCGCCGGCCCGGCTGCCGGGCGGGCGGGCCCGCGATGTCATCGGGGCGATCGTGAGGCTCTGGGGCGAGCTCGACGCACTCGAGCGCGACCACCGGCTCGACTTCCTCCGCCCGCCCGACCTCGGCTTCGCCTACGCCGCGTTCCGCTGGGCCGAGGGCGACGACCTCGACGACGTGCTCGGGGTCCTCGACCTCGCCGCGGGCGACTTCGTCCGCTGGATGAAGCAGCTGATCGACCTCTGCGGCCAGGTCGCCACCGCGACCACCGACGCACGGGTGCGGAGGACCGCCCGCGAGGCGGTCGACCTGCTCAAGCGCGGGGTCGTCGCCTACAGCGGCCTCGAGTAGCGCACGGTCGAACAGCGCTCAGTCGAACAGGTGGGGGAGGAGCCGGAGCTCGCGGGCGAGTGCGGCGAAGCGCTCGCCGCCCAGCCCCTCGCTGATCGAGACCTCGATCGCGTGCTCGACCTCGTGCAGCCGGACGGCCAGCCGCTTGCCCATCGGGGACAGGGCGGCGACGACGCGGCGCTTGTCGTCGGGGTCGATCCGGCGTACGACGAGCGCGCGCTCCACGAGCTTGTCCATGTGCCGGGTGAGGGTCGCGGCGGGCACCACGGCGGCATCGGCCAGCTCGGACATCCGCATCCCGGGCTGGGCGAGGAGGACGGCCATGATCTGCCACTGCTCCAGCAGCAGGGCCTCGGCGTCGAGGGTGGCCTGGAAGCGCTGCCGGAGCGCGTGCTCGGAGCGCTTGAGCAGCAGAGCGAGACTGCTCTCGCCGACGCCGTCAGCCAGAGGGGCTGCGGTGCCGGCGGCAACGGTGGTCTCGCTCATGAAGGATGCCTTCCCGGACGACGGATTACGTCGATGTTTCGGTCGCGTACCAAGCAGAATTGATGCTCCCACTCGGAACTATTGAACTCTAGACTGCCTCCGACCGCCGTTCAAGGAGGTGACGATGTCCGACTCGCTGCCGATCGCGTTCGTGGTCCCGCTGCAGGGGCCCACGGGCATCTACGGTCCCTCCTGCCTGGCCTGCGGCGAGCTCGCGGCCGAGCAGCTCAACGCCGTCGACGGCATCCTGGGCAAGCACGTCGAGCTGGTCGTCGTGGACGGCGGACGCGAGCCCGAGGTGGTCGCCGCCGAGGTCGGCGCCCTGGTCGACTCCGGCCGGGTCAAGGCCGTCGCCGGGTGGCACATCTCCGCGGTGCGGCAGGCGATCACGCGGCGCATCGGCGGGAAGGTGGTCTACGCCTACGCGGCGATGCACGAGGGCCGCGACGACACCCCGGGCGTCTTCATGCTGGGGGAGCGGCCGATCAACCAGCTGCTCCCGGCCGCGCACTGGATGCGCGAGCAGCTCGGCGTGGGGCGGTGGGCGGTCGTCGGCAACGACTACGTCTTCCCGCGCGTCACCGGAGCGACCGCACGGCTGGCGCTCGCCGACGGGCCGTCGACGGTCGTCAGCGAGACCTACGTGCCGCTGGGAACGACGAACTTCTCCCGCGTGCTGACCGACCTCGAGCTCTGCCGCACGTCCAACGAGGTGGACGGCGTGATCATGCTGCTCATGGGGCAGGACGCGGTGCACTTCAACCGTCAGTTCGCCCGGCAGGGGCTCTCCGACCGGCTCGCGCGGCTGAGCCCCGCCGTCGAGGAGAACACGCTGCTCGGCGGGGGCGCGGGCGCCCACGAGAACCTCTACGCGGCGGCGGCCTACTTCGACGGGCTCGACACCGCCGAGAGCAGCGAGCTCGCCCGGGCCTACTACGCCCGCTACGGCCGCTGGGCGCCGGCGCTCAACGCGGTGGGGGAGTCCTGCTACGAGGCGATCCTCTTCCTCGCCCGGCTCGGCAAGACCACCGGCAGCATGGCGGTCGCCGACGTCGGGGCGATGGCGTCGGGCACCTTCTACGACGGCCCCCGCGGCCTGGTCCGCCTCGACGGCAACCTCCTCGACCAGGACGTCTACCTCGCGTCGGCCAACGGCCTGGCGTTCGAGATCCAGGAGCAGATCGCCCGCGCGACGTGAGCCGCGCCGCTACTTCGCGACGCCGAGCTGCTCCAGGATGTCGGCCTCGGGGAGGGGCGCGGCGGACGGCGAGGCGCCCGAGACGGCGGCCACGGCGTTCTGCACGAGCTGGCGGCGCGACTCGGTGAACTCGGTGCCGATCGTCCTCTCGCCCGCCTCGAGGACGGCGAGGTTGCGTGCCCGCTGCTCCCGGCCCCACCGGTCCGCGGCGAGGAGGCCGTCGCACTGGCGCTTGACGGAGTCAACGATCGCGAAGACCGTCTCCTCGCTCACGACCGGCGCCTGGGCGGACTTCGCGACCTGCTCCACGGCGTCGGCAGCGTTCGAGAACGCGCCCTGGATCAGCTCGTTGACGCCCTTCTGGACGGCGTCGCCCATCTCGGCGCCCTCCTTGGCGAGCGCCGCCTGCTGCCACATCGCCAGCGAGCTCCGCGCGGCGGGGAGGCCCATGGTCCGGAAGACCTGGCAGCGACGCTGCATGGTGGCCGAGACCAGGATCAGGTTGCGGACCGACGGCGCCTGCGCGTACCCGAGGAAGAACTGCTGCCGCCAGTCGAACCACGTCTTCTCCAGCTCGGTGATCCCGCCCGCCAGCTGGGCGTGGACCTCGCGGAGCTCGACGACCGTCATGCTCCGGCCCTCGAACGTGACGCCGGCGAAGCTGTCGCCCGGCGTCTCGGCAGGCCCGGCGGCGAGCAGTGCGGCGTCGGCCGCGGCGAACCGCGCCTTCGACACCTCGATGATCTCCTCCAGCGCGGCCAGGACGGCGACGACGTCCTCCAGCGTGGCGAGGGTGTTCCTGTGCAGGGTCTGGCCGCGGGTGACGTTGTCGGCGAGCTTGAGCTCCATCTCGCGCAGCTTGACCTCCGCCAGGTCGATCTTCTCGGCGATGGGCTTGGACTCCCGGACCAGCGTCTTGATGGAGTACGCCGTGCCCTTGATCAGCCGGGTCAGCTTGCCGACCGCGTTCTCCAGCTTCTCGTTGCGGAACTTCTTGTTGAAGCCGTCGATCTCGCGGAGCAGGTCGTTCACGATCACCTCGGCCTCGGGGATCTTGATGTCCCGCTGCGCCTCCAGAAGCTGGGTCGAGGTGGAGTTGAGCCTGTCGAGCACCGGCGCCCCGAATCCGAGGATCGCGTTGTAGTCGCCGATCATCTTCGCCGCCACCGTCGGCGCCGACCGCTCCAGGTCGGCGAGCTGCTGCGGGCTGAGCAGCGACCGGAAGGAGAAGGTGGCCTCCTCGGTGGTCGCGGCCGCCGCGTCCTCGGGAGCGACCGTCGCCAGCGAGGTCTCCAACGGCGAGGCGGGCTCGGGGTTGCGCGCGGGATCGCCGAGGAGGGCGGCGAAGTCGACGCCGGGGACGGCACCGGCGGGCTGGGTCTCACTCATGGGTCTCTCCTGGGGGGTGCTTCTCGGGCGCGGTCTCGATCGCGGTGTCGGGCGGGTGGGAGTAGACGGAGTCGATCGACGGCGGGTCCATCGTGCCGAGGAGCGACTCGAGGGCGACCTGGAACTCCAGGTCCTGGCTCGCGTTCACCTGGCGGATGTTGCGCAGCAGCTGGCCCTGGGTCGCGGCGACGGCCTGCCGGACGCTGTCCAGCCGCTTCTCCGCCTCGTCCCAGAGCTGGGGGTGGGCGAGGATGTCGAGGAAGTAGTCCTCGCCGAGCGCGCGGTTGAGCTTGCCGAGGGTGTCGGTGTACTCGACCTCGGCGATGCGGGCCTGCTGGGCGGAGCCGCGCCTCCGGATGCGCTCGAAGAGCTCACGGGAGTTGCCGAGGATCTGGGCGAGCTCGGCGGGCATCGCGCCGGGACCGGCGACCTGGTGCCGGCGCTGGATCCGGTCCAGGACCTCGATCTGGCCGCGCAGGTCCTCCGGCAGGCGTTCGAAGACCTTCGGCGACGGCGTACGCCGGAGCAGGCGGCGCACGCCGAGGGTGACCGCCGTGCCGACGACGACGATCGCGAGGCCGACCCCGCCGACCGTCGCGATCGTCGATCCGGAGCCGCCGTCGTGGGAGGCGGTCGACGTGGAGGAGGTGATCTGCGGCAGCGCCGCCTCGATCGCCGGGCCGGCATCGCCGTCGTTGTTGCTGTTGAGCGTGGTCGCGACGGCGGTGGCGTCGTCGCCCGCGACACCGAACGAGTCACGAGCGGCGTCGATCACGACGATGACCACGTCGTAGCCGGAGGTCTGAGACTCGATCTGGGCAGCCAGCTGGGTCGCGCTCACCGTCTGGACCGCGTCGGCGGGCAGGACGGCCACGGCAGTCGACGAGCCCGACAGCGCGGAGGCGATGGCGCCCTCGTCAGTGAGGGACGTGCCGCCGGCGACGTAGACGTTCGACGACTCCAGCGCCGCCACCGCCCCGTCGACGTCGTCACTCACGCGGGCACCCTACCCAGCCTCAGAAGTTGTTCATGACGGAGGCGAACACGGCGTCCAGCTTCGTGGGGTCGGTCGCGTCGAACCCCTGCCCGCCCGACGCGGTGGCGATCTTGCCGAGGACCTTCGTGTCGGCGTCCTCGCCGTAGGCGATCGTGAAGATCCGCACGGGCGACTTCGCGGCGCCCTCCTTGGCGCTCGAGCCGATCTTCACCAGGAGCGAGCCGAGCGAGGTCGCAGAGTCGGTGTCCTGGCCGTCGGACAGCACGACGATGGCGTTGATCCGGGCCGGGTCGACGTGCTGGAGCATGAAGTCGTAGGCCGAGCCGATGGCGTCGTAGAGGGGCGTGCCGCCGTACTCCGCGTAGGAGAGGTCGTCGATCGTGCCGCGCAGCGACTCCAGGTCCCCGCCGAGCGGCGCGAACTCCCGCAACGGGACCACGTCGTCGCCGTGGTCGCTCGCGATGCCGGTGGTGAAGGCCCAGACCCCGATCTCGTCGGAGGAGCGCACGTTCGCCAGGGTCGACTTGGCGGCGTCGATCGCTCCGTCCAGCTTGGACTCGCCGTTGCCCGCGTCGTCGAGCATCGACCCGGAGATGTCGATCAGCTCGAGCACGGCCGAGGGCTTGCGGATGGTCGCCCACGAGTCGAGCGCGGCCGAGACGACGTCGGGGGACGGCTTGGGCAGCGCGACGGCGGGCTGGGCGGGGTCGATGCCGACGTCGGAGTTGAGGTGGTCGGTGACGTCGACGCTCGCGTCGAGGGGCCGGAAGCCGTACGTCGGCAGGATCTCCTGCGCCGGGGTGGTGGCGAGGAACCTCACGAACGCCTCGCCCGCGGCCCGCTGCGCGTCGCTCACCCAGGGCGAGCCGAGCACGGCCGCGGGATCGTCGGAGAACATCGAGCCGCCGGAGGGGTAGACCGCCACCAGCTTCTCCTTGGGCGGGGTGAGCTTCTCGCCGGGCTGGACGGTGTGGCTGTCGGGGTTGCCCTGGTTGTAGTTGAGCAGCGAGGTCTCCTCGACCGCCACCGCCGACACATACGCCGACCCCGACTCGCCCGACTGGCCCTCGTTGTAGAGGGTGGTCAGCACCTTGCCGGTGGTGTCGCCGTAGTGGATCGCACCGCTCTCGAAGGTGGTCGAGAAGGCGGCTGCGGCGGCGATGTCGGCGGCGCTCAGGCCGTCCTGCTTCTTCGCCGCCGCGTAGGCCTGCATCAGGATCATCTCGAGCCCCGTGGTCGAGGTGGTGGGGTTGGTCTTGGCGATCTTGAACGCGCCCCACAGCGGCTTCCCGACGCTCGCCCAGCCGTCCGGTGCGGCGATCAGCTTCGCGATGTCCTCCAGGCTCACCTGCTTGCCGGGGTAGCCGAGCGCGGCGGCCATCGACTCGGGCATCGCCAGCACGACCGGCGTCTTCGCGAACGACGCCGCGTCCTGGATCAGGTTGGCGTTCCCCGCCGCGGTCACCCGGTCGGTCCAGATCGTCGAGGCGGGGGACCAGACGGTGGGCCAGTACTCCTCGTCGAGGCCGGGCCACTCATCCGGGTCCTGCACCAGCACGTCCGTCGCGGCACCCGAGGAGACGTTGATCGGCACGATGGTCGTGCACGTGGAGAGCGCCTTCTGCTCGGGGGAGCTCTTGAAGGCGTCGCCGAGGTCGGACATCAGGTTGACCTTCTCCGAGGAGGTGGCCACCACGACCCGCGTGCAGCCGTCGCCGGCGCTCTTCTCCTCCGTGCCCAGCGAGCACCCCGTCAGCATCGCGACGACGAGCCCCACGGCCGCCACCGCCCCACCGCGTCTCATGGGCCGTCTCATGGACAGAGTCTGGCACCTCGCCGGATGGCGTGCATCCGATCAGGCCCGCGCGGCGGCCACCGCGTCGCCCCATGCGCGATCCAGCTCGGCGCGGTGGGCGTGGCCGGCGAGCGAGCGGACGAGCGTCCCGCCGGCCTCCAGGTCGAAGCGGGTGGCGACGCCGTCCGGCTCGGGCGGCGTCGCGATCTCGGGCAGCTCGGCGCCGACCAGGAGGACGGAGCTCATCGCCTTGTGCCCTCCCCACACCAGCGGGTGGCGGTCGGTGCGCAGCCCGTCGGCGATCACCGGCTGGCCGCCGTCGGTGGTCACCTCCAGCAGCTGGTCCAGCGACCCGCCCGCCTCGCCGTGGCGACCCAGCACGAGCGTCTCGCGCAGCGCCAGGCGGGCGCTCTGGCCGAGCGAGACCCGCACGCGACGGCGTACGACGGCGCCGGCGGTGACGACGAACGGCTCGCCGTGCCAGATCAGGCGCCCGGCGGCGCCAACGTGGATCCGGACGTCGTAGCGGGCCGAGCCGCCGCGCATGTCGTAGGCGACCGTGCCGGCCGGCTCCACGAGCACGAGGGTGGCGCCGGCCCCCACCTCGACGTCGATGGCGACGTCGTCGCCGGCCAGCAGCAGCGCGCCCTCGGGCACGAGGGAGACGCGGGCGCCGTCGGCGTCGCTGGTGAGCAGGACCGGGCGGATCACGGGCCGGTCGGGACCCCCGGCCGAGCGATGCCGTACGGCCACCCGGCCGCCGCCCTCCGGGCGGGCGAGCGCCAGGTGCGTCTCAGTGCGCGTGGTCGTGGGTGTGTGCATGGTCGCCGTCGGCGTGGACGTGGATGACGCCCTCGTCAGCATGGGCGTGCGGCGCCATCGGGCCGGGGTCCGCGGGCACGAGCGCACCGTCGAGGTAGGCCTTGAGCTGCGCCAGCACCCACGCGACCAGGGCCTCCACCGATGGCCGGTCGGTGCGCGCGAGCGCGATAACCGGACGGCCCTCGCGGACGGCACGGGCGTCGAGCACCATCCGCCCCCGGTCCACGCCGACGTACGGCGCCAGGTCGGTCTTGTTGACCACGAGCAGATCGGCTCGGCTGATGCCCGGGCCGCCCTTGCGGGCGACGTCGCCACCGCCGGCGACGTCGATGAGGAAGATCTGCACGTCGACGAGCGCGGGGGAGAAGGTGGCGGTGAGGTTGTCGCCCCCGGACTCGATCAGCACGAGATCGAGTGGGTCGAAGTCGGCCTCCAGCTCCTCGACCGCCATCAGGTTGGCCGTGATGTCGTCGCGGATCGCGGTGTGCGGGCACGCCCCGGTCTCCACCGCGCGGATCCGCTCGGGGTCGAGCACGCCGGCCGAGCGGAGGAAGCGGGCGTCCTCGTCGGTGTAGATGTCGTTGGTGACGACGCCCATGCGGAGGTCGTCGGCCAGCTCGCGGCACAGCAGCGCGATGAGCGAGCTCTTGCCGGTGCCGACGGGTCCGCAGACGCCGAGGCGCAGGGCCCG
This sequence comes from Nocardioides sp., assembly GCF_047607365.1. GTDB lineage: Bacteria > Actinomycetota > Actinomycetes > Propionibacteriales > Nocardioidaceae > Nocardioides. Next base: position 28,654 of record NZ_JASGDD010000108.1, read on the forward strand.
GTTCGGTCCGGGCCGGCCGGACGGCAGGGTGGGATCAGGCACTGAACAACCTCCTGGAGGCGGCGGCGTGGGCCTGTGCCCACGCCTCGAATTGGGGGGCGCCGGACGCCGGGATGGCGGCCGGGTCGGTGAGCGCGGCGACGTCGTGGGAGAGATCCTCGATCACCGGCAGCGCGTCGAGGACCCAGCCGGTCGCGACGGCCGGATCCATGGGGAGGAGCTTGAGCGCGGCCGCGCAGACCGTCTGGGCGTCGTCGTACCCCACCAGGCGGGCGAGCGCCACCGGGCTCAGGCCGGCGGCGTCCGCGGCCGCGGCGAGCACGACGGAGCGCGGGGCACCCCGTCCGGCAGGACCGGCCAC
>NZ_JASGDD010000109.1:0-24307 GCF_047607365.1 Nocardioides sp.
CGCGGCCACGCCGGCGCAGGCCAGCAGCAGGGGGCGGCGCCCGAACGCGAGGCCGCGGCTCCCGGGCCGCAGCCGCTCCAGCAGGGCGTGGGAGGCGGCGAAGCAGGCCAGCCCGGCGAGCACCCGCTCGTAGGCCGTCGGGGCGTGCCCGATCCACGGGCCGAGCGCCGCCACGACCGCGCCGGCGAGGACGACGAGCGAGATCTCCGCCCGGCTGCGGCCGAACCGGCCGACCAGCAGGCGATAGGTCAGGGCGACGGCGAGTGCCCAGAGGGGCAGGAAGGTGCCCGTGGAAGCCGAGCCGTCGACGAAGGCCAGGACGGTGCCGGCGACCACCGGGAGCGAGGCCCGGATCGTCGAGTCGGTGAGGAGCCAGCCCGCGGCCGCGGCGACGGCCACCGCGAGGCCCAGCGTCGCGACGGTCGAGGAGCCCAGCGTCGGAGCGCCGCCGGACCACGTGGCGGCGCCGATCGCGACGGCGGCGGTCGCGAGGAGCAGGATCGAGCCGTCGAAGACGGCTCGGCGGCTCACGGACATGGGCCCCAGGCTAGTGGCCGGGTGGGTCAGTGCTGGTACGTGCCGACGAGTTGTGCACGACCTGTGGACTTGAACGCCAGATTGAAACCGACGACGGCCGGCGAGGCGTCGCCGTCGACCCCGAGGGACTCCTCCGTCACCCCGTGCACGACGAAGTAGTAGCGGTGCACCTGGTCGCCCGGGGGCGGCGCCGCACCCATGAACGCCTTGGCGCCGCTGTCGTTACGGACGTGGAAGGCGCCGTCGGGCAGGGTGTCGTCGCTCGCCCCGGCACCCGTGTCCAGGGAGGTGACGTCGGCCGGGATGTCGACGACGACCCAGTGCCAGAAGCCGCTGACGATCGGGGCGTCCGGATCGAAGCAGGTGACGACGTACGACTTCGTGCCCTCGGGTCCGGGCTCCCACGACAGCTGGGGCGAGGTGTCGCCGCCCGCGTTGACCTGGGCGTCGGCGAGCGGCTGCCCGTTGGTCACGTCGGTGCTGGTGACCGCGAACGACGGCACGGCCGGGAGCAGAGCGTAGGGATCGGGATGGACCGGTCGGTCGAGGCTCATGGCCTCGAGACTACGGGCATCGGGAATGATGGGGCCATCATGGATTTCCCCATCTACCCCTCGGGCCTGCGGCTCTCCGGCCGCCGCGTCGTCGTCGTCGGGGGAGGGCAGGTCGCCCAGCGGCGGGTGCCGGCCCTGATCGCGGCCGGCGCCGCCGTGTCCGTCGTCTCGCCCCACGTCACGCCGTCGCTGGAGGGCCTCGCCGGGTCCGGGGAGATCGCCTGGATCGAGCGCGGCTTCCAGGCCGCCGACCTCGACGACACGTGGTACGTCATCGCGGCCACCCGCGACACCGCCGTGAACGAGGCCGTCTCGCGGGCGGCGGAGGAGCGGCGCATCTTCTGCGTCCGCGCGGACGACGCCGTCGAGGCGACCGCCTGGACCCCGGCGGTGGGGCGGGAGGCCGGCCTGACCGTCGCGATCCTCGGCAACCGCGACCCCCGCCGGTCGGCCACGGTCCGCGACGAGGTGGTGGCGAGCCTGCGCGACGGGTCGCTCGCGTCGCGGCACCAGCGGGCCAGGATCCCCGGCGTGACGCTCGTGGGCGGCGGCCCCGGCGACCCGGAGCTGATCACCGTGGCGGGCAGGAAGGCGCTCATGGACGCCGACGTGGTCGTCGCCGACCGCCTCGCCCCGCGCGAGCTGCTCTCGGAGCTGCCCGCCGACGTCGAGCTCGTCGACGTCGCGAAGCTGCCGCGCGGCAGCGCGGCGAGCCAGGAGTCGATCAACGAGGTCATCGTCGACCGGGCGCGGGCGGGCAAGGCGGTCGTCCGGTTCAAGGGCGGTGACAGCTTCGTCTTCGGCCGCGGCTACGAGGAGGTGCTCGCCTGCCAGGAGGCCGGTGTGCCGGTCCGGATCGTGCCGGGCCTCACCTCGCCGGTCACCGTCCCCGGACTCGCCGGCATCCCGGTCACCCACCGGGGCGTCGCCCACGACTTCGTCGTGATCTCCGGGCACCTGCCGCCCGGGCATCCCGAGTCCCTCACCGACTGGTCGGCCGTCGCCGGACTCCACGGCACCGTGGTGCTCATGATGGCCGTGCAGAACGCGCCCGCCATCGCGTCGGCGCTGGTCGGCGGCGGCCGCGATCCCGGCACGCCGGTGGCGGTCGTCTGCGACGGCGCCATGCCCACGCAGCGCACCGTCTACGCGACGCTCGGCTCGCTGGCGGGGGTGCTGGAGGCGGAGGGCGTGCGCCCGCCCGCGATCATCGTCGTCGGCGAGGTGGTCCGGGTCGCCTGCCCGGAGGCGTTCTGATGGCTCACGTCGTCCGGGTGGACGACGCCGGGGACCCGCTGCTGGCCGACTACCGCGACCTGCGCGACGTGCAGCTGAGGCAGAGCCTCGAGGCCGAGCACGGCCTCTTCCTCGCCGAGGGCGAGAAGGTCGTACGCCGGGCGGTGGCCGCCGGCTTCGCCGTCCGGTCCCTGCTGATGAGCCCGAAGCGGCTCGACGGGCTCGCCGACGTACTGGAGTCGACCGAGGCGCCCTGCTTCGTCATGTCCGAGGCACGGATCGAGGAGGTGACGGGCTTCCACGTCCACCGTGGCGCCCTCGCCTCCCTCGAGCGCCGGCCGCTGCCGTCCGTGGCGGAGGTGATCGCCGGCGCCCGGCGGGTGGTGATCCTGGAGGGCCTGGTCGACCATGCCAACGTCGGCGCCGCCTTCCGCAACGCCGCCGCGCTGGGAGTGGACGCGGTCCTGCTCACCGAGGCGTGCGCCGATCCGTACTACCGCCGTGCGGTGAAGACCAGCATGGGCAACGTCTTCGCCGTGCCCTGGACCCGCTTCCGCCACATGCCGACCACGCTCGACCTGCTCGGTGCCCAGGGCTTCGCGACGGCCGCGCTCACCCTGGCCGACGACGCGATCACGCTGGACGAGCTGGCCGCTCGCCGGGACGAGCGGCTGGCGCTGGTCCTCGGCACGGAGGGCGCCGGGATCGACCGCCGCACCGCGACCCAGGTCGACCTCCGCGTCCGCATCCCCATGGAGCCCGGCGTCGACTCCCTCAACGTCGCCGCCGCGTCCGCCGTCGCGCTCTACGCCACGCGTGCGCGCACGGCACCGGCCTCCGAGCGGTCGTGGTGACCGCCTGCGGAGCTCGACGCCGAGCTCTCGAGCACGCTCTCACTCGCGGCGCGGAGTGACCGGCCAGTCGGCGGCGAACTCGTCGGCCACCTTGGCCTGCGCCTTGGTGAGCCTCTTGCGGGCGCGGTCGGAGAGGGCGTCGGCGAAGACCTTGCCGGCGAGATGGTCGCTCTCGTGCTGCAGGCACCGGGCGAGCAGTCCGTCGCCCTCGAAGACGACCGGCTCGCCGTCGAGGCCGACGCCCTCGACGCGGGCGTGGTCGGGCCGGGCGCGGTCGGTGAAGGCACCCGGGAACGAGAGGCAGCCCTCCTCGTCGCTGTCGAGCTGCCGGTCCTTCCCCTCGGGCAGGGTGAGCACCGGGTTGCACACCACGCCGACCCACCGCTCGCCTGCCTCGTCGGGGCAGTCGAAGACGAACATCGCCACGTCCTCGCCGATCTGGCAGGCCGCGAGGCCGACGCCGTCGGCGGCGTACATCGTCGCCACCATGTCCGCCGCGAGCGCTCGGAGGGGGTCGTCGAACGACGTCACCGGAGTCAGCGGCCGGTGCATGACCGGGGTGCCCCAGCGCGTGATCGGGCGGATGCTGCCGCCCTCGGGGAGTGGTCCGTACGGCGCGTGCATGCCGCTCAGGATAGAGCTGTAGCGCAATGTGTAACTCCGAGTTACAGTTTGTCGCATGTCCCTCCCGAACCCCTTCCGGGCCGGCGGCCGTCACGGTCTCGCGTCCACCGAGACGCGCGATCCCCTCGGCGTCCTCGTCGCCGGGCTGAGCCAGTTCGCCCAGAGCCCGATCCTCGACAAGCTCAAGGTGCGCAAGCAGACCGAGGCCACCGTCTTCACCGTGACGCGCAGCGGCTTCAAGGTCGCGACCACCGCCGGGCGCACCTTCGCCAAGGCCGGCAAGCGCGGCCAGAGCGGCACCCGCGCGCCGAGCGCCGGCCACCCCGGCGTCTTCGACCTCACCCCGACCGAGGACGAGCAGATGCTCGTCGACGTCGCCACCGAGTTCGCCGACGAGGCGCTCCGCCCGGCCGCGTCCGAGGCCGACACCGCCTGCGCCGCGCCCGACGAGCTGCTCAAGGCCTCGCTCGAGATCGGGCTGCCGATCCTCGGGGTGCCCGAGGAGCTGGGCGGCGTCTACGAGGAGCGCTCCGCCGTCGCCGGCGTGCTCGTCGCCGAGGCGCTCGCCAAGGGCGACATGGGCCTGGCCGTCGCCACGCTCGCCCCCGGCGCGGTCGCGACCGCCCTCAGCCTGTGGGGCACCGACGAGCAGCAGCAGACCTACCTCCCGGCCTTCACCGAGCCCTCCGAGAAGGGCGTTCCCGCCGCCGCCCTGGCGCTCAACGAGCCGAGCGTCCTCTTCGACGTCCTGACGCCCGCCACCACGGCCACCCGCCGGGGCGGCACGCTCGTGCTCGACGGCGTGAAGTCGCTCGTCCCGCGCGGCGCCGACGCGGAGCTCTTCGTCGTCGGCGCCGTGCTCGACGGCGCTCCGGTCCTCGTGCTGGTCGAGGCCGGCGCCGAGGGGCTCACCGTCGAGGGCGACCCGGCGATGGGCGTCCGCGCGGCGGGGTTCACCACCCTGACGCTCGACGGGGTCACGGTGTCGGAGGACGCGATCCTCGGCGAGGCCGACGGGTCGACGTACGCCGAGTGCGTGCGGCTCTCGCGACTGGCCTGGTGCGCGCTGGCCGTCGGCACCGCGCAGGCGGTGCTGGACTACGTGACGCCGTACGTCAAGGAGCGCGAGGCGTTCGGCGAGCCGATCGCCCACCGCCAGGCGGTGGCGTTCATGGTGGCCGACATCGCCATCGAGCTGCAGGCGATGCGCCTGCTCACCTGGAAGGCCGCCGGTCGCGTGGCCCAGGGCCGCGACGCCGGCCGCGAGATCGCGCTGGCCCGCAAGCTGTGCACCGACAAGGGCATGCGGATCGGCCTCGACGGCGTCCAGCTGCTCGGCGGCCACGGCTTCGTCAAGGAACACCCCGTCGAGCGGTGGTATCGCGACCTGCGCGCCATCGGGATCATGGAAGGCACGGTGCTCGTCTGATGGCGATCAATCTGGAAGACCCGAGGAAGTTCAAGCCGCTCGTCGAGCAGGTGCACCAGGTCGCGATGAACATGCTCCGGCCGATCAGCCGGAAGTACGACCTGGCCGAGCACGAGTACCCCAAGGAGCTCGACATGCTCGCGGCCATGGCCGACGGGCTCGCCGAGTCGGGCGCCAGCGAGGGCGCGGGGGCTGCCGGCGTACGCCGTGACAGTAAGGAGACCGACACCTCGGTCAAGAACGGCTCCAACCTCGCCTCGGTGCTCACCGTCGCCGAGATGTGCTGGGGCGACACCGGACTGCTGCTGTCCATGCCGCGGCAGGGCCTCGGCAACTCGGCCATCGCGAGCGTGGCCAGCGACGAGCAGCTCGAGCGGTTCAAGGGCACCTGGGCCTCGATGGCCATCACCGAGCCGAGCTTCGGCTCGGACTCCGCGAAGGTCACCACCACCGCGATCAAGGACGGCGACGAGTACGTCCTCAACGGCGAGAAGATCTTCGTCACCTCCGGCGAGCGCTCGGACTCGATCGTGGTCTGGGCGACGGTGGACAAGAGCCTCGGGCGAGCGGCGATCAAGTCCTTCCTCGTGCCCAAGTCCACGCCGGGCGTCAAGGTCGAGCGGCTGGAGCACAAGCTCGGCATCCGGGCCTCCGACACGGCGGTGATCACCTTCACCGACGCCCGCGTGCCGGCCGCCAACCTGCTCGGCTCGGAGGAGGTCAACGCCTCGGAGGGCTTCGCCGGCGCGATGGCGACCTTCGACAACACCCGGCCGCTGGTGGCGGCCATGGCCGTCGGCTGCGCCCGGGCGTCGCTCGACCTCACCCGCGAGCTCCTGGCGAAGGCCGGCGTGGAGGTCGACTACGACCGCCCGGCCCTCCTGCAGAGTGCCGCCGCCGCGAAGTTCCTCCAGCTCGAGGCCGACTGGGAGGGCGCGCACCTGCTCACCCTCCAGGCCGCCTGGATGGCGGACAACCGCAAGCCCAACTCGCTCGAGGCCTCGATGGCGAAGGCGAAGGCCGGCCGCGTCGGCTCCGACATCACGCTGTCCTGCGTCGAGCTCTGCTCCTCGATCGGGTACGCCGAGGGCGAGCTGCTCGAGAAGTGGGCCCGGGACTCCAAGATCCTCGACATCTTCGAGGGCACCCAGCAGATCCAGCAGCTGATCGTCGCCCGCCGCGTCCTCGGCCTCTCCAGCGCCGAGCTGAAGTAGCGCCCCACCCGCCGAGTGGGGCCTCCAGTCCAGTCGAGTGGGGTCTCAGGGCCGGTCGAATAGGGCCTCGCCGCCCGCCGAGTGGGGCCTTCAGTCCGGTCGAGTGGGGTCTCAGGGCCGGTCGAATAGGGCCTCGCCGCCCGCCGAGTGGGGCTTGGCGTGCGCCGACAGGGCACACGCCGCCCCACTCGGGGAATCGGAGCCCCCACTCGGCGAGTCGGAGCCCCCACTCGGCGAGTCGGAGGCCCTACTCGGGGAATCGGAGGCCCTACTCGGCGGGCGGGGAGGCCCCACTCGGCGGATGGCGGGGCGGGCGGGGGTCAGCAGCAGCAACAGCCGGACTGGTGCATCCAGAGCAGATGGGCCAGCAGCGCGCCGGCGGTGGCGGAGCTGAGGACGAGGGTGCGGGCGGCGGCCGGGGACAGCCGGCCGACCCGCTCGATCATCGCGTTCACGGCGTACATCAGTGGCCTCCACAGCAGGAGTCGGCGCCACCGGCGGGCGCGCAGTGGGCGGATGCGTTCGAGGGGACGTTGAGCGCGGGGTTGCGGTCGAAGAAGCCGTAGGGGAGGAGCTTGAAGCCGGCGTAGTCGACCGGCATCACCGGCCAGTCCTCGGGACGGGGGAAGTGGGTCAGCCCGAAGGTGTGCCACACGACGAGGTCGGCGCCGTCGAGGTTCCGATCCGCCGCCATGTACGCCGGCAGCCCGTCCCCGCCGGGGTTCTGGTTGACCAGGTCGCCCGCGGGGTAGCGCTCCTCCGGGTCGTAGGCGCTCACCCAGACCTGCTTGGTGGTGAAGGTCGCGCGCCGGTGCACCGACGAGCTCGGATCGGCGAGCAGCGTCGGGCCCTGCTCGGCGTGGAGGACGTAGCCGGTCGGGTTCCCGAGTCGGTTCACGCGCTCCGTGGAGTCGATGTGCCACACCCGGCCCACGGACGCGTCGGCGTCGCGGGCGCCCTCCGACTCCGACGCGATCGTGGTGGAGGTGAACGTGAAGGCGTTGCCCCACGGGTTGGCGTCGGAGACGGGGACCCGCGCGGCGTCGACCTCGCGGACGACGTTGACGACCCCGTCGACCATCATGTCGAGGCGGGCGCTGAAGAGGTGCTGGTGGAACGGCGCGCCGACGCCGGGAGCGACCTCGGTGGCGTACGGCCACTCCTCCATCCCCTTGTAGGCGCTGGGGAAGAGGATGCCGGTGAGCTTGGCCTCGCACTCGATCCTGCCGTCGAGGTAGAGGTACCAGTAGAAGCCGTAGTCGTAGTTGCCGACGGTGGTGAAGAACGAGATGACCAGGCGGCGCTGGCGGCGGACCTCCGAGACGCCCTCGACGAAGAGGTCGGTGTGCTTCCAGAGCGTGCCGAAGTCCTCCTCGTGCAGGCAGATGCCGTTGGCGATGGTCTGCGGGTTGCCGAACTCGTCGGCGAGCGTCACGTCGAAGTAGCGGATCTCGCCGAGGCAGTCGCACCCCAGCGTGAGCGAGTTGGCGAAGCGGCCGAAGATGTACTCGCCGGTGTCGAAGTAGTTCTGCCAGTAGCGGGTCGGGGCGGGATCGCCGTACGGCACCACCATCTCCGCGATCGAGGCGCGGTAGAGCACGGGGCGGACCTCGCCGTCGTGATCGGGGTCGGCGAACGCGATGTTGCTGAGGATCAGCCCCTCGCGCGCGTCGAAGCCGAGGTCGAGGGACCAGTTCGCCCACTCCACGTGGTCGCCGGCGACCCTGAAGGACGGCCCCTCGGGCTGGCTGATCTCGATCGGCTTGAGGCCCTCGAGCGGCGCCGGCCGGCCCTCGGGCAGGTGGAACTTCGAGGGCTCCTCGGGCACCGGGAGCAGCTCGTTGTCGATCACCTCGATCACCGACTGCGCGATCACGTCGACGTAGGCGCACAGTCCGTCGACCGGGTGGGCCCAGGGATGGTCGGTGGGGTCGGTGAACTGGAAGGCGAAGACGCGGATGATCCGCTTGCCCTCCTCGCCGGGGTTGTCGTAGTGGCCGGGGGAGAGCGGCGCGGTGACGACCTCCTCGGCGCTGAGGCCGCGACGGTCCAGGGCCGCGACCCAGTCCTCGCTGGCGCGGACGATCGGGTCGATGGCGGAGAACTCCTCGATCAGGATCGGGAGCTGGCCGTGGGCGGGGTCGACCGGGATCGTGTCGATCGTCCCGGCGGTGAGGTTGACCCGCGCGTCGAGGGAGTCGCCGGTCGCGGTGTCGAGCAGCAGGGCGCGGGCGATCCGGTCGGGCCGGCCGCCGGTGCCGGCCCGGAAGGCGAGGACCTCGCTCTTGTGGGGCTCCACCAGCCCGACGTACGCGAACCGGGTCGAGGCCGTCGTGTGGCCGCCCTCGGCGAGGAGGCGGGTGGTGGCGGTGATCTCCTCGCCGGTGAGGCTGGTGAGGGGGCCCGCGACGGTGCCGGTCCCGGGGTCGATGAGGGTGAGCTCGGTGGTCATGAGGGGGTGGTCCTTCACTCGGAGATGGTGTCGATGACGGTGGCGTAGGCGGCGGGGCGGCGGCGCTTGAGCCAGGCGGCCTGGGCGAAGCCGAAGGCCGGGAAGGCGGCCATGACGACGAGCATCCAGACCGTCAGGGCCCCGAGCGTCGGGTTGCCCTCGGCGTCGACGTCGCCGAGGAGCATCGGGAAGTTGGCGAAGAGGATCCAGGTGACCGCGGCGAGGCCGAGCGCGCCGATGCCCGGCGCGATCCAGGTCCGCCACAGCCCCGCGTCGATCCGGTTGCGGGTGAAGTAGACGATCACCGCGACGCACGTGGCCGCCATCAGGACGACGATCGCCACGGTGGCGATGCCACTGAACCAGTAGAAGACCTGGAGCACGGGGTCGAGCTTGAAGAGGGCGAACCCGACCAGCAGGACGAAGGCGGTCACGCTCTGGAGCAGCGAGGAGACATGAGGCGACTCGTGGCTCTCGTGGACCCTGCCGACGTGGCTCGGCAGCAGCGACGCGTTCGACATCGAGTGCTGGTAGCGGGTGATGACGTTGTGGAAGGAGAGCACGCAGGCGAAGAGCGAGGTCATCAGGAGGATGTTGATGACCTCGGCGCCGGCGGTGCCGAGGTACTTGTCGCCGGTGGTGACGATGAAGCCCGCGTAGTCGTTGGCGATCTCGTCGGCGAAGTCGCTGCCCCAGCCCTGCACGAGGGACCACGCGGTGAAGGTGTAGAAGACGGCGATGACGACGACGGCCGCGTACGTCGCCCGCGGGATCGTGCGCTCGGGGTCCTTCGCCTCGTCGCGGAAGATCGCGGTGGCCTCGAAGCCGATGAAGCCGGCCATGCAGAACATCAGGGCGAGCGCGGGCGTGCCGGAGGTGACGACCGACGGCTTGAACGAGTCGACGCTGATGCCGTCGTTGCCGCCCTGGACGAGGATGACGACCGAGAGCACGAGGACGATGCCGACCTCGGCGACCAGCAGGACGCCGAGGACCTTCGCCGACAGCTCGACGTGGCGGAAGCCGAGCACGCCGACGACCCCGACGAGCAGCAGCGCCCAGACCCACCAGGAGAGGCTCAGGCCGGTCTTGTCGTCCACCCAGGCGCCGAGCGTGTAGCCGAGATAGCCGTAGACCGCGATCTGGACGGTCGTGTACGTCAGGATGGCCAGCCAGGCGGCGGCCAGCCCGGCCGGGCGGCCGAGTCCGTAGCCGACGTACGTGAAGAAGGCCCCGGGCTTGGCGACGTACCGGCTCATGGTCGACAGGCCGACCGCGAAGAAGAGCAGGATGACGCCGCCGACGACGAACATGGCGGGCGCGCCGGCGCCGTTGCCCATGAGCGCGGCGAGGGGGAAGCCACCGCCGATGACGGTGAGGGGCGCCGCGGCGGCGACGACCATGAAGACGATGGCGCCGGCACCGAGGGTGCCGGTGAGCCGGCGGCCCGGCGCCGTGATGGGCGTCGCGGAGGCCGAGGCGTGGGCGGTGGTCATGGTGCTCCTGTTCGGGAGGGACGTGCGGGTGGTTGGCGCGTCCACCCTCACGTGCGCACGTTCCGCCGAGGAGTCGCCGACGCAACGTTTCCGCGGACGCCGAACGGGACTCGCCGGAGGCGGGATTCCCACACGGATGCCCTCCGCACGACATCGCCGCGTAACCGTCGCGAAACGACTCATGGCCTAGCCTCACCGCGTGATGCGGGCGCTGAGCCGGGCCATCGACTCGCCCCCGACGGTCGACGGGGTGGGGAAGGCCTCTCCCATGGCCGGGCTCTCCCGGCGCGCCCTCGGCATGGTCGACGTGCTGGCCCAGTCGGCGGGCGCCGTCGCCCCGACCGCCGCGGCCGTCACGACCCCGGCCCTCGTCGCCGGCCAGACCGACGGCTCGATCCTCGTCTGCATGCTCCTGGCCTGGGCCCTCAGCGGCGGGGTCTGCTGGGCGGTCGGGCACTTCGCCCGCCGGCTGCGCGCGCCGGGCTCGCTCTACACCTTCACCACCAAGGGCCTCGGCCCGGGCGCGGGCTTCGCGGCGGCGTGCGCCCTCATCGTCGGCTACGGGTTCGTCGCGATGTTCGGCGTGGTCGGCGCCTCGCTCTTCGCGGGCGACCTGCTCCACGAGGTCACCGGAATGCCGGTGAACCGGGTGACGGACGCCGTCGGCGTCGTGATCGCCGGAGCGCTCTGCTACGGCGTGCTGCGACGCGGCATCCGGATCTCCGCGCGCGTGACGCTGATCGTCGAGGCGGTGGCGGTGCTGCTCGTCCTCGCCCTGCTCGTCACCGTGCTCGCCCACGTCGGCGTCGGTGCGCTCGACGCGCCGTTCCACGGGCGGCTGGGCAGCCCCACGGCCCTCGTCGCGGGCACCACGGTCGCGATCAGCGCCTTCGTCGGGTTCGAGAGCGCCGCGGCGCTCGGCCGCGAGGCACGCCGGCCGTTCCTCACGATCCCTCGCACCATGCGATGGACGCTCATCGGCGCCGGCCTGGTCTACGTCGGCAGCCTCTACACCCAGCAGGTCGGCGCCCAGGCCTTCGGCGTCTCACTCGCCGACAACGACCTCGCGCTCACCTCGCTCGCCGACCACAGCGGCGTCTCCTGGCTGGCGCGGCTCCTCGAGCTCGGGCAGGTCACGTCGCTGGTCGCCTGCGCGATCGCCTCGCTGACCGCCCTGAGCCGCGTCGTGTTCACCCTCGGCCGCGAGGGACTGCTCTCGCCCCGGCTCGGCCAGGCCGACCCGCTGCGCGGCACCCCGCGCGGGGCACTGGTCGTGGTGGTCCCGGTGACGATCGTGGTCCCGCTCGTCCTGCTGCTCGGCGGGTGGGCGCCCTGGGACGCGATGAAGGTCCTGATCGTCGTGTCGGTCGCCGGCTACCTGCTCTCCTACGTCCTCGTGATCGCCTCGGCGCCGCTCTTCCTCGCCCGCATCGGCGAGCTGACCCGGCCCACGGCATGGGCGGCCGGCGCGCTGGGCACGCTCCTCGCCGGCCTGCTCGCGGTCTACCTCTGCGTGGCGGGGGAGCCGGTCGCGCTGGTGGTCCTCGCCGGCCTCGTCCTCGTGGGCGGTACGTCGTGGGGCTGGCTGCGCCGGGCCAGGGGCCGCGCCGTCGAGCGGATGGGCATGTTCGACGAGACCACCGCGGACGACCTCCTCGGGGCCGCGGACCTGGCTCGCCGGTGACCCGCGGGTGAGCGACTTCGGGGGCCGGCAGCCCAACGCGGTGCTGTCGGCGTTCGCCGTGCTCGAGGAGGTGGCACGAGCCGGCCCCGGGATCACCGCCCAGCAGATCTCGGCGAACCTCGGCCTGCCACGGGCCACGGCCTACCGGCTGCTCAACCTGCTGGTCCAGGACGAGTACCTCGTGCGGCTGCCCGACCTCACCGGCTTCGCCCTCGGCCGGAAGGTCGCCCTGCTGGCGGGGCTCTCCACTGAGCACGACACCACCCGCGAGGTGGAGTCGGTGCTCGACGCGCTCCGCAGCCGGATCCGCGGGGGCGTCCATCTCGCCCGGCTCGACGAGGGGCGACCCCGGTTCGTCGACGTCGACCCCGACTTCCCGCTCAGCGACCCGGCGCGGATCGGGGACGACCTCGCCGCCTCCGCGCTGGGGCGCCTCGTGCTCGCCGAGCGAGAGCAGCGAGCCGGTGTCACGCCGGTGCCCTACGCCGTGCAGATCGGGACGCTGACGCCGGGGTTCGGCTGTCTGGCGCTGGCCGTCCGCGATCCGGAGGGCCGGCTGCTCGCGGGACTCGCGCTGGCCCTGCCCGCGGCGCGGCTGGGCTCCCCGGCCGAGCTCGCCGACGGCGTACGCGCGGACGTGGAGCGACTCGCGACCCTGATGTCTCCCGGATCTCGTTAGGGTCCTCGCCATGACCCTGCTCGTCGTCTCCGCGACTCCCGAGGAGGCCGTCCACGTGCCGTCGACGGCGCGCCTGCTCATCACCGGCGTCGGGAAGGTGCCGGCGGCCGCGTCGGTGGCGGCCTTCCTCGCCGCCGACCCGGGGATCACCGAGGTGGTCAACATCGGCTCCGCCGGCGCCCTGCACGACCACCTGGAGGGGCTCCACGTCGTCGGCTCGGTGCTCAACCACGACCTCTCGGCCGACGCGCTGCGTGCCTTCGGCTACGACCCGCAGGAGTGGCTGCGTGTGGGGGAGAGCCCGATCCGGCTGGCGACCGGCGACCTCTTCGTCTCCGACCCGCTCGTCCGCGCCCGGCTGGCCGAGCTCGCGGACCTCGTCGACATGGAGGGGTACGCCGTCGCCTGGGCCGCCCGCCGCGCCGGTGTGCCCGCGACCCTGGTCAAGCACGTCTCGGACCAGGCCGACGCCGGGGCGATGTCGTGGCCGGAGCTGGTCGACCTGTCGGCCCGCGCCCTGGGTGAGTGGCTGACGGCGTACCTCGACGGCGCGGGCCGCCAGGTCACACCCTAGCGCGAGGAGTTGGCCGTCCGGCCGCGGACGATCCCGACGAAGGCCTGGGTGCGCTCGTCGTCGCCCTCGCGGAGCCACGCGAGCCCGATCGTGGTCGGCTCGAGGTCGGCGACCGGTCGCTGGACGGTGTCCTTGCGGCGGAAAAGCCTGGCGACGGACAGCGGGAGGACGACCACACCGGTCCCCGCGGCCACGGTCTCGACGGCGTCCTTCTCGGTCATCGGGGGCCAGGGCAGCTGCTCGGCCGACGGCGCCCACCCCGAGGGGTGCGGCGCCACCAGCTGCTCGTCGTCCAGGTCCCCGGTGGTGACCTCCTCGGCGGCGGCGATGAGGTGCTCGGCACCCGCGACCGCGACCTGGACCTCCTCGTAGAGCCGGATCAGGTGGAGCCCGTCGGTCTCCACCGGCAGCCGGACCAGCGCCATGTCGACCTCCCCGGCACGGACGGCGTCGAGCTGGGTCTCCTCGGTGACCGGGACGAGGACCAGCCCCTCGCGGGACCGCTCCCGCCACGCCCGCGCCCACTTGTCCGGCGTCGCACCCGTGACGTAGCCCAGGCGGAAGGTCATGGCGTCACCGTAGCCGTAGCCCGGGCCGGCGCCCGTCGAGACGCTCTCCGACCTGGTGAGCACGACCGGTGTCGACATTCCCCACCCTCGTACAGCGGAACAGAACATCTGGGTAACACTGGCCTAGACCGCCCTGCTGCTCGCGCGATTCCGGTAGCCTAAGTGCCGGACGGGCCTGGGCGGTCCGTCCTCGTCTCGTGTCAGGGGGAGGTGCGGTGCGTCGTCGCTGGTCCGGTCTGACGCTCGTCATGCCCTTCGTGCTCGCCGTCGCGGGGTGCGCCGGCGACGGTGACTCCACCGCCACGGTGACGGTGACGGCCGGTGCGTCGACCTCGGCGACGGCGACGACGTTGGCGACCATCGACCCGACCGCCGAGCGCGGCAAGGTCGAGGCGATCGACGGGCTCTCGGGCTACGCCCAGCAGCTGGCCCAGCAGGGGACGATCCGGATCGGCGTGAAGTACGACGCGCCCGGACTCGGCTACCTCAGCAACGGCGCCTCGGCGCCGAGCGGCTTCGAGATCGAGGTCGCGAAGATCCTCGCCGGCGGCTTGGGCATCTCGCCCGACAAGATCCAGTGGGTCCAGACCGTGACCTCGACCCGCGAGCAGGCTCTCACCAGCAACACGGCCGATCTGGTCATCGCGACGTACTCCATGACGCGCGAGCGCGAGCAGCAGGTCGGCATGGCCGGGCCCTACTACATCACCGGCGCGCAGCTGCTGGTCCGCGCCGCCGACCAGGCGATGCTCGCCAGTGTCACGCCTGGTCCCAACGGCAACCCGCGGCTGCGGTCCCTGCCGGCCTCGCTCGACGGCAGGATCTGCACCACCACCACCTCGACGACGGCGAACGTGATCGTCCACGAGTTCAAGCTGACGCCCGTGCTCAAGGAGTCCTTCGCCGAGTGCGTGAGCGCGCTGCAGCAGGGCACGGTCGACGCGCTGGCCACCGACGGCGTGATCGAGCTCGGCTACGCCGCGGCCTCCGG
The DNA here is from genome assembly GCF_047607365.1 of Nocardioides sp. Lineage (GTDB taxonomy): Bacteria > Actinomycetota > Actinomycetes > Propionibacteriales > Nocardioidaceae > Nocardioides. The sequence goes on from NZ_JASGDD010000109.1 coordinate 14,894, forward strand.
AGGATCGCTCAAGGTCATCGGCGATCCCTGGACCGAGGAGAAGTACGGCGTCGGCTACGCCAAGGGCCTGGCCGGCATGTGCGACTACATCCAGAAGACGCTGCTGCGAGCCTATAAGGACGGCAGCTGGCTCGCAGCCTTCGAGGACACGCTCGGTCAATCGGGCGCCGACTCGCCCGAGCCTCCTGCCTTCGAGCCATGCTGATGGCGAGGGCCGCCGAGACCCGGGCGTCGGTGTTCCCGGTCGCTCCGCTCCAGCTCCAGTTCACCTGCGCGACGGGGCTGGCGGCCCTCGCGCTGTTGATCCTGGGCGACGTCGGCCTGCCCCAGCGGCTCGCGATCATCGAGGGCGTCACGATCATCGCGCTGGCCTGCGTCGCCGGCTTCGGCGTCAGCGACGGTCGCCGGCCCGACCGGTGGATCCTCCTCGTCCCGGCGCTGGACACGCTCGGCATCGGCCTGATGATCCGCGAGGTCCCGGCAGCGGGGCTCTCTACGCTGCTGCTCTTCCCGGTGATCTGGCTGGCGACCTCCTACTCCGCCCGGACGCTCGTCGTCGGGCTCGGGCTCATGCTGGCCGCTGTCTGGCTCGCTCGCGTGCCCGGCATCGCCGGAGCGCCGACGACGCGCGCGTCGGTGATGGTCGGGGTGAGCTCCTCGTGCGCGCTCGGCCTGGTCGCCACCATGACGTGGTGGACCCGCCGCCGCTCCGACGCGCAGCACGTGCTGCTGCGGCGTCAGGCCTCGATGCTCGAGGGCGCGTTCGACCGCGCCAGCGTCGGCGAGGACACCGTGCGCCACGTGCTCGACGCGGTCCAGTTCGCCGTCCTCGGCTTCGACGCCGCCGGTCACCTCACGACCTCCAACCGTGCCGCCCGCCAGCTGGTCGAGAGCCTCTCGCTGCCGCCGACGTCGGACCTGGCCGCCCTGCCCTTCTATCACCAGGACGGGTTCACCCCCGTGGCGCCGGCGGACTTCCCGCTGACGCAGGTCCTCGCCGGCGGCTCGGCCGAGGACGCGCACTACTGGCTCGGGCACCCCGGCGAGGCACGGGCCGCGCTCGCGGTCTCCACGCGGGTGCTCCGCGACCGTCAGGGGCGGATCACCCAGATCGTGCTGGTCGCCAACGACGTGACGGCCGAGTACGAGGCGCTCCAGGCGCGCGACGACCTGGCGGCCTCGGTCTCCCACGAGCTGCGCACCCCGCTGAGCTCGATCATCGGCTACATCGACCTCGCCCTCGACACCCCGGACCTCGATCCCGACCTCCAGGAGCAGCTCGAGGTCGTCGCCAAGAACTCCGACCGGATGCTCGTCATCGTCAACGACCTGCTCGCGCACCGCGAGCGCGAGGCGACCGGCGCCCTGACGGTCACCAAGGTCCCGATGGACCTCGTCCCCGTCGTCTTCGACTCCGTCGCGGCGATCATGCCGATGGCGCACGACCGGCTCATCTCGGTCAACGTCGACGTCCCGCCGCGCCTGCCGCTGGTCGGCGACGCGCTCCGGCTGCGCCAGGTCATCGACAACCTGCTCTCCAACGCGATCAAGTACAACCGCGAGGGCGGCGAGGTCGAGGTCCTCGGATCGCTGCGCCACGACGCCACGCGCGGTGACCTGGTCGAGGTGTCGGTGAGCGACACCGGGCGCGGGATGACCAGCGAGGAGACCAGGCGCCTGTTCGAGCGCTTCTACCGCGCGTCGTCGGTGCGGGGGACCTCGATCCGCGGTACCGGGCTCGGCCTGAACATCTCCCGCGACCTCGTCGAGCTCCACCAGGGCACCATCAGGGTCGAGAGCGTGCCCGACGTGGGCACCACCATGACCGTCGTCCTCCCGGGGATCGCCGCATGAGCACCGAGCCCCTGAGCCTGATGCTCGCCTCCTCCGCCTTCGTCGCGGTCGCGGCGAGCGTCTTCGGCGTCACCACCCTCCAGCGCCACGACGACCGCGCCAACCGGCTCGACGCGGCCGCCCTGATCGCGACCTTCCTCGGCCTGATCGCGGCTCCTGCCGTCGGCAGGGTCGGCGCCTTCGAGGCATCCGGATCCGACCGCACGGCGGGCGCCGTCGTGGCGGTCATCCTGACGCTGGGAGCGGGCACCGGCGCGAGCCTGCTGTGGGCCTCCGCGCAGGCCTTCGCGGGCCGCACCCCGATGGTGGGCACCGCCGGCGCCGGGGTCCTCCTGGGCTGCGCCGCCACGGTCGTGCTCGCCCTGAGCCTGCCGCGGTGGGAGCTGATGCCGACGGCCGTCGTCGTCGGGCTGGGCTTCGCGTTCGCCGCGGTCGAGCTGCGGCGCGGCGCCATGTCCTCGAACCTCAACTCGCTCCTGCTCCAGGGCACGCTCTGGGCCAGCGCCGTCGCGATCGCGGTCCTGGCCGTCCTCGTCGGCGCCGACAAGGTCGGCCACGAGGACGGGTGGGCGGCGATCGAGGGAATCGTCGCCGCCACCTTCGTCGTCGCCGCGATGACCCTGATGGCGCTCCGCGTGGAGCGCTACGGCAACTGGTGGGCGCTCGGCGAGGAGCAGGACCGCACCGAGCTGGGGCTCCATGAGAACGGCGCCTTCACCGCCGAGGCGGTGGACCGCCTGGAGCGGTGCGCGAACTCCCACCAGCCCGTCAACCTCATCACCGCCGGGCTGCCGGGGCTCCACGAGCTCAACCTGGCCTACGGCCACCCGGTCGGCGACGCCGCGCTCCGCTGGGTCGCGGACGTCCTACGCCGTCAGGCGCCTCCGTCGGCCGTGCTCGGCCACCTGGGCGGGGGCCGCTTCGCGATGGTCACCTCACGGGATCCGGAGCTGGTGGCCAACTCGATTCTCACGGGCATGATGCGCGTGCCCCCGCCGGCGACGTTGCCGGTCCGCTTGACGCCCGTGTTCGCCTGGGCGTCCTCCGACGAAGCCGGATACGATCTGGAGCTGCTGCGGCAGACGGCTGACGAGAGGCTGAGCCATGTCCACTGAGTACCCCCTGACCGGGCTGACCGGGCTGCCGTCCTGGCAGAGCGTCCCCTCGCCGCGGGGCGGCCCCGACACGGACACGACCTCGCGCGTCGCGGCCAGGCAGCTCGAGCGGCGCCGGCCGACCGTGGGCTGCGTCGTGCCGGCCTACAACGAGGCGGTCTCGATCGCGGGCGTGCTCGACTCGATGCTCTCCCAGACCCGACGCCCCGACGCCATCCACGTCATCGTCAACAACACCACCGACGACACCGCCCGGATCGCGGCGTGGTACGCCGGTGCCCACGAGATGCTCGTCGACGGCGAGCGCGTGATCACCGAGATCCACGTGCACGACCTCGGCACGATGGACGACAAGAAGGTCGGAGCGCTCAACTACGGCTTCCGGCTCGTCGACGGGATGGACTACCTCCTGGGCATCGACGGCGACACCTCCGCCGACCCGTACGCCGTGCAGCAGCTGATCGAGGAGATGGAGAGCGACCCGACGATCGGTGGCATCTCGGCCATCTACAGCATCGACGACAGCGCCCTGGACGGCATCAAGGAGAAGTTCCTGATCTGCGGCCAGCGTGCCCAGTTCTCCTCGTTCAACATGCGCAACCTGCTCAACGACCGCCAGATGGCCGTGCTCGGCGGCCAGCTCTCCATCTTCTCGATGGAGGCGCTGCACGCGGTCACCTCGGCCGGCCACCAGATCCAGCCCTGGCTCACCGTGAGCGAGGTCGAGGACTCGCTGCTCTCGCTGCAGATCCAGAGCGCCGGCTACAAGACCATGATCAGCGCGACCGCACGCGCCAACGTCGGCGGCATGGACACCTTCCGCGCCCTCGACGCCCAGCAGGTCAAATGGAACTACGGCTGCATCGACCTGATGTGGCCCGGCGTGCGCGATGGCCACCGGGGCCAGCCGTTCCACCCCAACCTGCGGATCCGGTGGCTGGACAACTTCTCGATGCTCTTCAACGGCATCACCCGCGTCGGCTTCGCGATCCTCCTGACCTGCGCGCTGATGTTCCACGCCTTCGTCTTCAGCTGGTGGTGGGTCGTGCCTCCGGTGATCGGCTACCTGCTCAACATCCGCATCGCGCACAGCATGGCCAAGGTGACCCGCCGCGACTACCTCTTCGCCCTGCTGTTCTTCCCAGCGGAGTTCTACACGTGGGTCAGGCTGGGCCACTTCGTGCGGGCCTGGTCGCAGTTCTTCTTCGCGGAGGCGAAGGACAACTGGGCGGCGCAGGCCAAGGCGGAGTCCGGGAAGTCGTCGCTGCCGATGTGGCTCGTGCCGTTCGGCGTCACCACCGTCTTCTACACGAGCTGCGTGCTGGTGTTCGACCAGGTGCTGTCCGCCGTGGTCAAGTCCAACGTGCTGTGGGTCGGATGGCGTGCGCTCGGCGCCATCACGGTGATCCAGACGCTCGCGATGCTCATCCCGCTGCTGCGCCCGCACCGGGGCCTCAAGGCATGATCTGGTCGCGACGCATCGCGGTGGCGGCTGCTCTCACCGCGACGCTGTCCCTGACGGCCGCCTGCTCCGAGTTCGGCACCGGCGGAGGAGACGACTCCGGAAGCACCAAGGCCGCCAGCGCGCGCGCCGAGGTGACGACGGCCGCCGACCCCTACGAGACGCACTCGAAGACGGAGGAGGTCTACTCCGCCTTCACCCGCGACGGCACGTTCGAGACGCACACCTCCTCGACCGGCATCGACTTCGTGCTCACGGTCTACCCGACGAAGGCGACGCCGCGCACGCACGAGTGGTATCCGCAGGGCAACAAGTACTTCACCTTCACGTTCCAGTCCTACGACCTCGACGTGGCGATGCGTGACCCGTTCCGGCTCAAGCGCAAGACCTACCTCTCGCGCGTCCAGGTCACCTCGACGTCCGACTCGGCCTCCGGCGCGGCCACGTCGGCGTTCAACCTCGACGCGGACCCGCTCGACATCACGCTCGACCCGCATCCGCTGCGGTCGAAGAAGTACGGCCAGATGATCACCAACCCGAAGGGCTCGCTGGAGGTGCGCAACCAGGCCATCGGCGACCTGCCCGACGACACCACGATGGTGACCCTCGACTTCAAGTTCGAGGTGTGGGTGCAGGACGTGGCCGGCAAGAAGGCCTACACGAAGCAGACGGTCGAGGAGAAGATGCCGATCTTCATCTACAAGAGCGACACGCCGACGCGCGTGCTGCCGATCGCCATCGACGCCAACTGAGGCCCAACTGAGGCTCAGGGAGCCATCCGGTAGCCGACGTTCTCCACGGTCTCGATCCACCGGGCCGGCTCGATGACGTCGTTGAGCTTGCGGCGCAGCGACGCGACCTGCTGGTCGATCACGCGCTTGTCGTGCTCGGTGACGAAGTACGACGTCACGTAGCTCTCACCACGCGCGGCGAGCACCAGGTCCGCCTTGCTCCGGACGCGACGTCCGGTCGCCATGAGCGAGCGGAGCATGTCGAACTCGTCGGTGGACAGCGGCACGGGAGCGCCGTCCGCGGTCACCTGGCCGGTGCCGGCGTTGAGCTCGAGGCCGTTGTGGCGGAAGACCCCGCCCTCGCCCTCGGCGGGACGGCCGGCCGCCGGCGAGACCGACGGGGCGCTGGCGTAGTAGGCCGGCTCCTGGCGGTAGACCGGCTGGCCCTGGGGCTCCTGGGGTGGCTGGTAGACGGGCTGCTGGGCCGGGGGCTGGTAGACCGGCTGCTGGGGCGCGGGCTGCGGGGGCGGGGGCTGGTAGACCGGCTGCTGCTGCGCGGGCGGCTGCCACGTCGGCCACACCGGCTCCTGCGGGGCGGGCGGGGCGGCCTTGGGCTCGGCCTTGGTCGCGGGGGAGTCGCCCCGACGCCACACGCTCTCGTCGACCGGTGCCGCCGCCGGAGCCGGCACCGTGAGGTCGTCGGTGGTGACGCTGCGCGGTCGCCGCAGCAGGCTCGCGATCCGGGCGCGGAGCTCACGTGGGCGGAACGGCTTCGAGAGATACTCGTCGGCGCCCGCGTTGAGCCCGGAGATCACGTCGATCTCGTCGTCTTGCGCGGTGATCATGATGATGTAGGTCTCGCTGAACCGGCGGATGGCCGCGGCGGCCGCGACGCCGTCCATGCCGGGCATGGACACGTCGAGCGTGGTCAGCACGGGGTCGTGCATCCGCACCGCCTCGACGCCGTCCTCACCGTTGGAGGTGAGAATGGTCTCGAAGCCGCTCTGGGTGAGGACCGTGCGCAGCAGATTGCGCACATCGGGATCGTCTTCGACGATGACCGCGAGCTTTCGTCCGGACTCCATGGCCGCAAGCCTAGGACATCCACCCCGCCTCGCGCGCGAGGTCTACGGCACGCTCGGTCCAGAAAGTTCCCGCAACCGGCCCTCCGTTGCACGTGCCGTCGCTCTCACCGGGCGGCTTCACCCACAGATGGGCGTCCAGTCCGCCCCCGTCCTCGGTGGCGCCAGGCGTCAGCCCGAGCGCCCGGCCGGGCGGATTGCACCACTCGCCGGTGCCCCCGACGCCGTTGCGGCTGGAGTCGATCACGTAGTGGGCGGACGGCAGCTGGGCCCGCAGCGCCTCGGCGTAGGCCCGCTCGCTCGCGTCGTCGTCGTACCCGGAGACGTTCACGGAGAAGCCTCGCACCCGATCGACCCCGATCGCCGAGAGCATCTGGGCCATCGTGGTCGTGTCCGTCCAGTTGGCGTGGCCGGCGTCGACGTAGACCGTCGTCGCGTCCGCGAGCTGCCCGACGGCGGTGGAGAGGAGCTCCTCGCGCTCGGGCACCAGGCCGCAGCCGGGCGCGCTCGGGAGCGCGTCCGGCTCCAGGATGGTCGCCGAGTCGACGTCGCCGGCGGTGAGGGCGTCGGCGATGTCCTGGACCCAGGCGGTGTACTCGGCGGTGCTCAGCCCGCCCGAGGAGTGGCCGCCGGCGCAGTCCCGGCTCGGGATGCCGTAGACCACGAAGACCGGGAGCCGCCCGGACGCCGCCTCGAGGACCGTGGAGACGAAGGTGCCCACCGTGCCGGCGGGGTACTCCTCGGGCGTCAGCCAGATCGCCGTCGGGGTGCTGGCGATCCGCTGGACGATCGCCTGATCCTCCCCGGTGACCGTCGGCACGGCGGCCGCGGCCTTACTGCCGTACCAGGTGAAGAGCGGGCTCGCCGCCAGCGGGTTGGCGTTCGCCGACGAACTCTCGCTGTCGTCGGCGGCGGAGGACGAGGAGGATGCCGTCGCGGAGGCGTCGGAGTCGGAGCCGGTGGAGCCGCAGGCAGCCGCCGCCAGCATCACCGTTGCGAGGAGCAGAACGGTCCGGATCCCTCGCATCGGCATCCGATCAGTCTACGGAGAGGGTCGTGAGGGTTTGCGGGAGATCCGACCACGACCCGCCGACGGGACGTAGAGTGAGCGTGTGACATGGGGAATCGCACCGCGACGGCTCGTCGTGGGCCTGGTGATCGCGGCTCTGGCATCGCTGGTGCCCCTCGTCGCGCCGCGCGTGATGCTCAGTCGCGGCGAGGCGGCCGGGAGCTCGACGATCTTCGGGGTCGTCGTGGACGGGAGGCACAGGCCGATCCGTGCGACGGTCGCGCTCTTCGACGGCAACTGGTCCTACATCGGCACCGTGACCACCTCGAGCGGCGGCGTCTTCCGCATGTCCAGCCTCTCGGCCGGCACCTACCACCTCCAGGCGAGCGATCGCCGGGCCTCCTGGGACGTCAAGAAGGCCGCCCGCACGGATGCGACGGTCACGGTGGGCGCCGGGCAGAGCGTGCAGCGGGACATCGTCATGGGACGCGGCGCCTTCGTCTACGGCACGGTCAAGCTCGGGAAGGGCAAGGGCCGGGCCGCGAAGTCGGCGACGGTGCGGGTCGCGAACGAGTACGGCGCCAGCTTCACGACGACGACCGACAAGAAGGGCCGCTTCGCGCTCGGCGGGCTGCCGGGCAACCAGAGCTACAGCCTCTACTTCTGGGACGCCAAGAACCACTGGACCGGCCGGAGCGTCTGGCTCGGCAAGCTGAAGCCGGGCCGCGGCCGCGGCGTCAGCCGCCGGCTGCACACCCGCGCGGCGTCGTACGTCGGCGTCCTGCGGGTCAACGGCTATCCGGCCGGCGGCTGGATCTGGGCGACGGTCGTCAGCAAGTCGACCGGTCAGTGGTGGACCGCCCCGATCGTCAACGGCGACCTGTCCCGCTTCCGGGGCCTGTACCCCGGCGCCTACGTCCTGCAGCTGCCCGCCAACAGCCAGATCGTCGCGCAGTCGCTCTCCATGCCGGTGACCCGGGCGGGACGCTCCGCCCTGGTGCGCCTGGACGCGACGCCCCAGCCGGCGCCCGTGGCGACCCCCACGACCGAGACGGCATCCAGCTCACCTACCAGCAGCGCGTCGAGCACGGCGTCGAGCACGGCGTCGAGCACCGCCTCCAGCACAGCATCGAGCACGGCGTCCAGCACCGCGTCGAGCACCGCGAGCACGAGCGCCACCGCGACGTCGACCGGGTCGGCGACGGCGAGCGCGACCACGACGCCGTAGGACGCCTGCGAGCGGGATGCCCTACGCTGGGCGGGCCAGTCGTGCTCCCCTGGGGAGTCGGGGAACCCGGTGAGAGTCCGGGACTGACGCGCAGCGGTGAGGGTGACGGGCGGAGCACGCCAGCGATGGCAGCCACTGGAGGCGACTCCGGGAAGGCGCTCCGGCCCGGTCGATCCCGAGTCCGAAGACCTGCTGGCCCTGGCGGCAACCGTCGCGAGGTCGAGGACGGATCCCGCGACAGGGTCCCTGGCCAGAAGGTCCGCTCATGCAGGACACATCCCCGCCGGCCGTGCGGAGCCGCGCCGATCGCTGCCCGGGCGCGCTGCGCCCGTGGCCGGCCGAGGACGGGCTCCTCGTCCGGCTGCGACTGATCGGCGGCCGGATCCGCGCGGAGCAGCTGCGGGCGCTGGGCGACCTCGCGGTCGCGTACGGCGACGGGCGGGTGCACCCGACCTCCCGGGCCAACCTCCAGGTGCGGGGCCTCCCGGGCGGCGCCGGGCAGCTCGACGAGGAGGTCCTGGCGGCACTCGCGGCGACCGGGCTGCTGCCGACCCGCACCCACGAGCTGGTCCGCAACGTCATGGTCTCCCCGCAGACGGGGCTGGAGACCTCGCCCGGGGGCCGTGCCGACCTGCGTCCCGTCGCCACGGAGCTGGACCGGCTGCTGTGCGCCGACCCGCTCCTCGCCGGGCTGCCGGGGCGATTCCTCGTCGTGCTCGACGACGGGCGCGGCGACCTGCTGACGCGGCCCTGCGACCTCGGCCTCGTCGCCCTCGACGCGCGCACCGCCCAGCTGCGCGTCGGGACGGGATGGGGCGAGGTGGTCCCGCTCGCCCGTGCCGCGGAGCGCCTGGCGGCGCTCGCCCACGACTTCGCGGTACGCCGGGGGACCGGCCCCTCGGCGCCCTGGCACGTCGCCGAGCTGGACGCTCC
>NZ_JASGDD010000110.1:0-10324 GCF_047607365.1 Nocardioides sp.
CCGGCTCCGCGAGGCCGGGGTGGTCGACGCGGGCGCCCGCGGGCTGACCGTGGTGCTGGACGCGGCCGAGCACGCGCCCACGGGCACGCTGCGCAGCTTCCGCAAGGCGGTCCGGAAGGCGACCGCCGAGGCGGTCAGGGAGGACAAGCGGCGCCGCCGGCAGCGCGCGAAGGGCGAGCCCGAGGTCCATCCCGGGGGCGACCTGACGGCCGAGGGCCCGGCGTACGAGGTGATGTTCCTGCTCGACGCGGACGCCGCGGCGATGGCGCCGCTGCGCGCCGCCCTCGCGCCGCTCGGCGACTCGCTCGTCGTCACCGGCCGCGACGGCCTGTGGCACGTCCACGTCCACGTCGACGACGTGGGCGCGGCGATCGAGGCGGGCATCGCGGCGGGGCGTCCCCACCGGATCCGTGTGACGCACTTCGCGCAGCAGATCGAGCAGGCCGAGCAGGCCGGCGCTCGGCGCGCCCGCGCCGGCCGTGCCGTGATCGCCGTGGCCGCGGGCAAGGGCCTGGAGCGGCTCTTCGCCGACGCCGGCGCGGTCGTGCTGCGCAGCTCGGTCAGCAAGCGGCCCTCCGTGGGACGACTGGTCAAGACGATCGAGCGGACCGGCGCGGCCGAGGTCGTCCTGCTGCCCAACGACACGGCGACCCTGGAGGCCGCGCGTGCCGCCGCACTGCGCATCCCCCGCTCGGACATCCGCGTCGAGGTGGTGCCGAGCCAGGCGCAGGTCCAGGGGCTCGCCGCGATGGCCGTGCACGACCCGGAGCGGCCCTTCGAGCGGGCCGTGCTCGAGATGACGGCGGCGGCGAGCCACGCCCGGCACGGCGCCGTCACGCTCGCGACCCATCGGGCGATCATGAGCGCCGGCCGCTGCGAGGAGGGCGACGCCCTCGGCGCGGTCGACGGCGACTTCCTCGTCATCGGCACCGAGCTCGACCGGGTCACCACCGACGTGCTGCGCCGGCTCCTCGGCGGAGGCGGCGAGCTCGTGACGATCGTGGCCGGCTCGGACAAGGGCGCCCGCGAGCTGGCCGAGGAGGCCGGCGCGTGGGTGGAGCGGACATATCCCGCGGTCGAGGTGGTGACCTACGACGGTGGCCAGGGACGCTATCCGCTCCTGATCGGGGTGGAGTGAGGTGATCACGCACGACTCGCCGATCGCGGCGGTGCTCGGCGGCAACGCCAAGGGGGAGAAGCTCGCCAAGGCGAAGGGCCTGCGCACCGTCGGCGACCTGCTCGACCTCTTCCCGCGCCGCTACCTCCCGACCGGCTCCCTGACCCGCCTCGACCAGCTCCGCGAGGGGGACCTCATCGCCGCCGTCGGCGAGATCGCGTCGTGCGACCTGCGCAGCTACACCGACCGCCGCACCGGCCGTCCTGCCTATCGCCTCGAGGCCACGCTGCGCACCGAGGGCGCTCGCCTGGCGATGACGTTCTTCGCCAAGAAGCGGCACATCGCGGAGTGGCAGGCCCGCCGGCTCGCGGAGGGCACCCGCGGGATCTTCCTCGGCAAGGTCGGCTTCTTCCGCGACCGGCCACAGCTCACCGCGCCGCAGATCATCCGGTTCGGCTCCGACGACGACGCCGGATCCGACGTCGAGGCCGGGCTGGCGTCGATCAGCGAGCGGCCGCTCTTCCCGCTCTACCCCCTCACCGCCGGCGTCGACGCGATCGACGTGCTGCGGCTCCAGGGCTTCGCGCTCGACACGACCGAGGACCCGGCCGACCCGATCCCGGACGAGCTCCGCACGGCGTACGACGTCATCGGGCTGCGCCAGGCCTACGACTGGATCCACCGGCCCGACGACCTCGGGCAGGTCGAGTCGGCCCAGCGCAGGTTCCGGTTCGAGGAGGCGCTGACGCTCCAGCTGGTGCTGCAGCGCCGCCGCAGCCGGCTGCGCGAGCAGGCAGCGACACCGCGCACGGGGGACCACGGTGACCTGTTGCGGCGGTTCGACGAGACGCTGCCCTTCGAGCTCACCCGGGGCCAGCGCGCGATCGGGGAGGAGATCGAGCGCGACCTCGCCCTCAGCCACCCGATGAGCCGGCTCCTCCAGGGCGAGGTCGGCTCCGGCAAGACGCTCGTCGCGCTGCGGGCGATGCTGCGCGCCGTCGACTCCGGTGGCCAGGCGGCCCTGCTGGCGCCGACCGAGGTGCTCGCGCAGCAGCACTTCCGCTCCATCGCGGCGATGCTCGCCGCAGTTGATGGAGGCAGCCTCGGCACGGGCGGCCTTTTCGGCGGCGCGAGCGTCGAGCTGCTCACCGGCTCCATGACGAAGACCCAGCGCACGCCCGTCCTCTCCCGCATCGCGTCGGGCGAGGCGGGCATCGTCATCGGCACCCACGCCCTGCTGCAGGACACGGTCATGTTCGCCGACCTCGGCCTCGTCGTCGTCGACGAGCAGCACCGCTTCGGCGTCGAGCAGCGCTCGGCCCTGGCCGACCAGGCCCTCGCCATGCCGCACACGCTCGTCATGACCGCCACCCCGATCCCGCGCACGGTCGCGATGACGGTCTTCGGCGACCTCGAGGTCTCCACGCTCACCGAGCTCCCGGCCGGTCGCGCCCCGATCCAGAGCTCGGTCGTCCCGCTGCTGGATCACCCGGCCTGGGAGGCACGGGTCTGGGAGCGGATCCGCGAGGAGGTCGGGAAGGGGCACCAGGCCTACGTCGTCGCGCCCCGCATCGACGGGCACACGCCCGAGCAACTGTGGATGGAGGCGGTCGACGTCGACGAGAACGGCGATCCGGTGCTGCCGACCCGCCCGCTCGAGGCGGTCGCCGAGGTCCTCCAGCGCCTCTCCGACGGGCCCTTGGCAGGGCTGCGGATCGCACCGCTGCACGGCCGCCTGCCCGCCGAGGAGAAGGAGCGGACCATGCGCGCCTTCGCCGCCGGCGAGATCGACGTGCTGGTCTCCACCACCGTGATCGAGGTCGGCGTCGACGTCCACAACGCCACCGCGATGGTCATCCTCGACGCCGACCGGTTCGGCGTCTCCCAGCTCCACCAGCTCCGCGGCCGCGTCGGCCGCGGCGGCCTGCCCGGCCTGTGCCTGCTCGTCACCCACGCCCCCGCGGGGACGCCGGCCCGCGAGCGGATCGACGCCGTCGCGGCGACCACCGACGGCTTCGCGCTCAGCCGGGTCGACCTCGACCTGCGCCGCGAGGGCAACATCCTCGGCGCCAGCCAGTCCGGCGGCCGCTCGAGCCTGCGCAACCTCCGCGTGCTGCGCGACGAGGAGACCATCGCCGAGGCCCGTGCCGCCGCCGCGACGCTCCTCGACGCCGACCCCGAGCTCCTGGCCGCGCCGCTGCTGCGCCGGAGCGTCGAGGAGATCGAGCGCTCCGCCGAGGCCGACTACCTGGAGCGGTCGTGAGCCCGGCATGACCCGGATCATCGGCGGCTCGGCCGGAGGTCGGCGGCTCAGGACACCGACCGGCTCCGCCACCCGGCCCACGAGCGACCGGGTGCGCGAGGCGCTGTTCTCCACGATCGAGTCGTGGTGCGGCTCGCTCCAGGGCCTGCGCTTCCTCGACCTGTACGCCGGCTCCGGCGCCGTCGGGCTCGAGGCCTGGTCCCGCGGCGCGGGAGTGATCACCCTGGTCGAGTCGGACCGGCGTACCGCCGCGCTCATCGGGGAGAACGCCCGCCAGCTCGGCGTCGCCCGCGCCAACGTCATCGCCTCCTCGGTCGCCCACGCGCTCGCGACCCCGCCCCAGGCGCCCTACGACGTCGTCTTCTCCGACCCGCCCTACCCGCTCGAGGACGACCGCGTCGGCGGCGATCTCGCCCTCCTCGCGGCCAACCGCTGGATCGGCCCCGGCGGCCTGGTCGTCCTCGAGCGTGCCAAGCGCAGCCCCGAGCCCACCTGGCCCACCGGCTTCGAGCCCTGGAAGCCCAAGAAGTACGGCGAGACCACCCTCTGGTACGCCACCGCCCCCGCACCCTAGGGTGTGAGACCGCCTACGCTTCGTTGCCATGACACGGCGCGCGGTCTGCCCCGGCTCCTTCGACCCGGTGACCAACGGTCACCTCGACGTGATCGGCCGGGCGGCCGGGCTCTTCGACGAGCTCGTCGTGGCGACCGGCACCAATCCGTCGAAGAGCAGGATGTTCACCCCCGAGGAGCGCCTCGACATGCTCATCACGGCCGTCGAGCCGTGGCCCAACGTCCGTGTCGCCGGGTTCGGCGGGCTCATCGTCGACTTCTGCCGGGAGATCGACGCGGTCGCGATCGTCAAGGGGCTCCGTGGCGCCACGGACTACGAGTACGAGCTGCCCATGGCGCAGATGAACCTCCACCTCACCGGGGTCGAGACCGTCTTCCTCCCCGGCGCGGTGGACAACGCGTTCGTCTCCTCGAGCCTGATCAAGGAGGTCGCCTCCTTCGGCGGCGACATCTCCGGCCTGGTGCCCGACTTCGTCGCCGAGCGCGTGGCCGCCAAGCTCGCGAAGTCTCGCGGTTGATCGCCGGCCGCGTAGGATTTTCCGTGTGAGCACCTCCCGCCCTGACCCCCGCTCGCCGCTCGTCGTCGACACCCGTGAGCTGAGCCGCCGGCCCGGATCCCAGCGGGAGCTCGACGTCACCGTCCCGGCGCCGGCCGACCTCGGCATCGAGATGCTCGCGGTCCCCGAGGGGTCGCCGATCGAGCTCGGCCTGCGCCTCGAGGCGGTCATGGACGGCGTACTCGTGACGGCGGAGGCGAGCGCGGCGCTCGCGGGGGAGTGCGTGCGCTGCCTGGAGCCGATCGACGACGAGATCGACGTGCGGTTCCAGGAGCTGTACATGTACGACGACACTCGCGACGCCGCGACGCTGGACGACGGGCCGGGATCGGAGGACGTCAGCCTCACCGACGGCGACCTGATCGACCTCGAGCCCGCGCTGCGCGACGCCGTCGTCCTCGACCTGCCGCTCCAGCCGCTCTGCCGCCCCGACTGCGCCGGCCTGTGCGCCGAGTGCGGGGCCAACCTCAACGAGGATCCCGACCACGCGCACGCGGAGCCGATCGACCCGCGCTGGGCCGGGCTCGTGGGCCTCGCAGCCGAGGCCGAGGCTCAGGAGTAGCCAGGAATAACGCCTCCGGGCCATTCCCCCCTAGACTCGTCCGGTTGCCTGACGCAGGCGACCCCCGACGTACCTGCAGTAAGAGGAGAAGATCGTGGCTGTCCCGAAGCGGAAGATGTCGCGCAGCAACACCCGCCACCGCCGCTCGGCGTGGAAGGCCGTTGCGCCGACCCTGGTGACCTGCGCCAACCCGGCGTGCGGCGCCCAGCACCTGCCGCACCGCGCCTGCGGCGAGTGCGGGCAGTACGGCGCCAAGTCCGAGCGCCGCCAGGTCCTCTGAATCTGAACTACGCAGACCTTCGCTCGCAGCTCGGGGATCCGGTCCTGGACCCCGAGCTGCTCGAGCTCGCGCTCACCCACCGCTCGTACGCCTACGAGCACGGCGGCATCCCGACCAACGAGCGCCTGGAGTTCCTGGGGGACTCGGTGCTCGGCGTCGTGGTGACCGAGACGCTCTACCGGATGCACCCCGACCTTCCCGAGGGACGGCTGGCGAAGCTGCGCGCCGCGGTCGTGAATGCGCGCGCCCTGGCCGGCGTCGGCCGCTCGATCGGCCTCGGCGAGCACATCAAGCTGGGTCGCGGCGAGGACGCCACCGGCGGCCGTGAGAAGGACTCGATCGTCTCCGACACGGTCGAGGCGCTGATCGGCGCCGTCCACCTCTCCGGCGGCATCGACGTCTCCTCCGTGCTCGTCCACCGGCTCTTCGACCCGCTCCTCGAGGCGGCCTCCACGCTGGGCGCGGGGCTGGACTGGAAGACCTCGCTGCAGGAGCTCACCGCCGAGCGCGGCCTCGGCATCCCCGAGTACGTCATCACCGACGAGGGGCCCGACCACATGAAGGTCTTCCACGCGCAGGTGCGGGTGGGCGACAGCCTCTACGGCGACGGCCACGGCGGCTCGAAGAAGGTCGCCGAGCAGCAGGCCGCCGAGACCGCCTACTCGGAGCTCAACGGCTCCGGCGCCTGAGCACCGCGTTGCCTGAGCTGCCCGAGGTCGAGGTCGTCCGCGCCGGTCTCGAGAGGCATGTCGTGGGTGCGACGATCACCCGCGCCGAGGTCCTGCACCACCGCCCCGTCCGCGCGTACGCCGGCGGGCCGGCCGCCTTCGTCGACGAGCTGATCGGCCGGCGTCTCGTCGCCGCCCGCCGCCGGGGCAAGTACCTCTGGGTCGCCCTCGACGACCCCGACGCCGGAGACGCCCTCACCGTCCACCTCGGGATGAGCGGGCAGATGCTCGTCCAGCCCGTCGACGCCCCGCACGAGCGGCACCTCCGCGTCCGATTCGGGCTGGACGGCGACGGCATCGAGGAGGGCAGGGAGCTGCGCTTCGTCGACCAGCGCATGTTCGGCGGCCTCGGAATCAGCCGCGGGGGAGCGGTGATCCCGCCGGAGATCGCGCACATCGCCCCGGACCCGCTCGAGCCGTCCTTCGACCCGGAGAGGGTCGTCGCCCGGATGCGCCGCTCCGCCTCTGGCATCAAGCGGCTGCTGCTCCACCAGACCGTGATCAGCGGGGTCGGCAACATCTATGCCGACGAGGCGCTGTGGCGGGCGCAGGTCCACGGGGAGCGACCCGGCGCCCGGCTCACCGGGCCCCAGCTGCGCCGCGTCCTCGACGCGGCGGCGGAGGTCATGCGCGAGGCCCTCGCCCAGGGCGGCACCTCCTTCGACGCGCTCTACGTCAACGTCAACGGCCAGTCGGGCTACTTCGACCGCTCGCTCAACGCCTACGGCCAGGAGGGGCGCCCCTGCGCCCGCTGCGGGACCACGATCCGCCGGGTGCCGTTCATGAACCGCTCGTCGTACTTCTGCCCGGTCTGCCAGCCCGTCCCGCGCCGGCGCGCCGCCGGACCCGCGAGGGTTTGACCGCCGTCTCGATCGGTGGGACTCTTGGAGACGGCCCTCTCGCAGTTCCAGGGCCACCCGTCCCCTCGATTCCCGCGACAGATCCAACGAAGGATTCATCATGGCGAAGGCGCTGATGGGCCACCTGCCCACCGACCTGCGGAACCCCCACCACCTCGTCACCGACAACGCGAAGCTCCGTGCCCGCGTCGCCGAGCTGACCGAGCTCGTGGGCTCGCTCAAGACCGAGAACGACACGCTCGTCGCCCGCGTGGCCGAGCTCGTCGAGGCCTCCCTGACCGAGACGGCGGAGCTGCAGCCCGCCTGACCCTCGCGTCTCCCCGGGCGGCACCACGGCCCGCCCGACCATGAGCCGACTCCTCACCCTGATCGCACCCGATCGGCTGGGAGTCGGCTTTCGCCTTCTCCTGGGCCAGTCCTGGCTCAACGCCCTCGGCGGCGGCATGGCCACCGCGGCCGGCCCGCTCCTCGTCGCCAGCCGCACTCATGACGCCCGGCTCATCTCGCTGGCCGCGCTCCTCGACTGGCTCCCCGGATTCGCCCTGAGCCTGTACGCCGGCATGCTGGCCGACCGTCACGACCGCCGCGTCCTCATGGTGATCGGCACCGCCCTGCGCGCGGCCGTCCTGGTGGTGCTGATCGGGTGCCTGCTCCTCGGCGCCGCGCCGATCGCCGTCGTACTCCTGACGATGCTGGCCTTCGGCGTCGCCGACACCCTCGCCCAGACCGCCGGTCGCACCGTGCTGCCGATGATCGTCGACCGGGACGACCTCGGCATCGCCAACGCCCGCTTCCAGTTCGGCTGGATGGGGATCAACCGGCTGATCGCGCCGCCTGTGGGTGCCGCCCTGTTCGTCGCGGCGCAATGGCTGCCGTTCGTCACCCAACTCGTCTGCGCGGGCCTCGCGCTGATCCTGCTCGCGCAACTCAGCCTGCCGCCGCACGGAGTCGCCGCCGCCGACCGGCACCACCCCGTCGCCGACATCCGCGAGGGCTGGCGGTGGGCGTGGAGCAACGCCGCCACCCGCACGCTCAACCTGCAGATCCTCGGCTTCAACCTCGCCTACGGCGCCGCCTGGGCGACGATGGTCCTCTACGCCGACGAGCGGCTCGGTCTCACGGGCACCGGCTATGGGCTACTGCTGGCATCCGTCGCCGTCGGTGGCGTCGTCGGGTCGCTGACCTACGGCTGGGTTGAGCAGCGGGTCAGCGTCGGCCGGATCATGCGGATCGGCCTGATCTGGGAGACCTCGAGCTGGGGGCTGCTGGCCTGGACCGATCGGGCGTGGGTGGCCTTCGGGGTGTTCACGCTCTTCGGCGTTCACGAGGGCTACTGGGCCTCGACCTACTCCTCGGTGCAGCAGCGACTGGTCCCGGCCGAGCTGCTCGGCCGGGTCGGATCGGTCTACGTGATGTTGATGACCGGCAGTCTCGTGGTCGGCGCCGCCGTCGCCGGCCCGCTGTCGCACCACGGGGGGATCGCGGCGCCCTACTGGTTCGGCTTCGCCGTCGCCGCGGTCGTGCTGGCCGCGCTGTGGCGGGAGATCGGCCGACTGGCCGCCGAGGACGGGCGCGGCTAGGGCAGGGAGCCACTAGACCGACAGCGCGACGAGCTCCTTCCAGACGGCCTCGTCGGCCTGGGCCAGCACGTCGGGGTCGACGCTGCGCTCCTTGTCGCGCACTCCGTCGACGTACGTCGTGTGCGCGGCCGTGAACGCGTCGGCCGCCGGCTCGAAGGAGAGCCCGAGCCGGTCGAGCAGCGCGCGGAACGCGGCCGCGTCCGGGTCGCCGAAGAGGCGGGAGTACTCCACGATCGTCACCTGCTCGGGCCACGCCCGGGCGGCGGCGAGCGTCTGCGTGCTCTGCTCGTTCCACCGCCGGATCGCCATCGCGGCATCGCGCCCGGCCTTCCACGGATCGTCGGCGGAGGTGGCCCTCTTGTCCCACGACGCGGCCACCTCGAGGATGTCGCGCACGATGACGACGAAGCGTGCGTCGGGATGCTGTCGTCGCAGGGCCTCCACGGGTACGGCGGTGAGCTTGTCCCCGACGTAGCGCGCGGTGTCCCACTTCGCCTCGAGCTGCGCGTAGAGCGCGCCGGCCCAGCCGGCGTGCTGGGGCGTCAGGTTGGTGAGCTTGTCGGAGAAGTCGAAGAACCGGTCGTGCTCGAGCAGCGCGGGGGTCAGCTGCTCGATCCGGTCGCGCTGGAGGAGCCGCTTGAAGCGCTCCATCCCCAGCGCGACCTCCGGATGGGCGTTGAGCAGGTCGGCCAGCGCCGTCGTCCCCGACCGGGCCACGCCCAGCACGAACAGTGTCTGTGGCGGGCGACGACGACCAGCCCGAGATGCACCCCTGAATCTCACCGGGGTACTCAAGCAGATCCGGCTGTGCCGTGACTATGCGCTCCCGGCCCGGCCCGGCCCGGCCTCCGGTGTCCGGTGTCCGGTGTCCGGTGTCCGGTGTCCGGTGTCCGGTGTCCGTGACGGTCTCCTCGTCGCCGAGGCGGTGTCGCGGCGGATGGCCGGGCGGCGGGGCTTGTAGGGTGTGCGAACTGGCCTTCCCCGCCCGCCGGTTGTGAGAAGAGGACCGCCAGATGTACCTGAAGAGCCTGACCCTCAAGGGGTTCAAGTCCTTCGCGTCCGCGACGACCCTCCAGCTCGAGCCGGGGATCACCTGCATCGTCGGGCCCAACGGGTCGGGCAAGTCCAACGTCGTCGACGCCCTGGCGTGGGTCATGGGCGAGGCCAGCGCCAAGAGCCTGCGCGGCGGCAAGATGGACGACGTCATCTTCGCCGGCACCTCGGGCCGCGCGCCGCTGGGTCGTGCCGAGGTCGTCTTGACGATCGACAACGCCGACGGCGCGCTGCCGATCGAGTACGCCGAGGTGACCATCGGGCGCACGATGTTCCGCTCCGGGGGCTCGGAGTACGCCATCAACGGGCAGCCCTGCCGGCTCCTGGACGTCCAGGAGCTCCTCTCGGACAGCGGGATCGGGCGCGAGATGCACGTCATCGTCGGCCAGGGGCAGCTCGACACGATCCTGCACGCGACCCCGGAGGAGCGGCGCGGCTTCATCGAGGAGGCCGCCGGGGTGCTCAAGCACCGCAAGCGCAAGGAGAAGGCGCTCCGCAAGCTCGACTCGACCGAGGGCAACCTCACCCGGCTGGGCGACCTGCTCGTCGAGATCCGCCGCCAGCTCAAGCCGCTGGGCAAGCAGGCGGAGGTGGCGCGGCAGGCGGCGACGGTCCAGGCCGACGTGCGCGACGCCCGGGCGCGACTCCTCGCCGACGACCTCGCCACCGCACGGGGGGCCCTCGAGCAGGAGCTGGCCGACGAGTCGCTGCTCCTGGCCCGCCGCGAGCAGGTCGAGCGGACGCTCGCGGA
>NZ_JASGDD010000111.1:0-5419 GCF_047607365.1 Nocardioides sp.
ACCCGAGGCGCGCCTCGTCGGCGGCGAGCCGGGCATCCTCGCCCGGCTCGGGGGCGACCGCCTCGACCTCGCCCACGCCGAAGCGGAGCAGGTCTGCCTCGCGAGCGCGCTCGCGCGCGGAGGCGGTCACCTCGGCGAGCTCGCGCTCCACGTCCGCGAGGTCCGCGTAGGTGGCGGCGTACCGCTCGAGCACCTCGGCGAGCTCCGGTCCGCCGAACCGGTCGAGCGCGTCGCGCTGGGCGCGGCCCTGGAGGAGCCGGTGCTGGTCGGACTGGCCGTGGACGGCGACGAGCGGCTCGGCCACCGCGCCGAGGGTGGCGACCGGGACCGACGCTCCGCCGACGAAGGCGCGTGACCGGCCCTCGGCGGCGACCGTGCGGGCGAGCAGCACGGCGTCGTCCTCGACCTCGCCGCCCGCCTCGGTGACCGCGTCGACGAGCGCGGGGAGCTCGTCGGTCCGGATCAGGCCCTCCACGCGAGCGCTGCGACTGCCGGTGCGCACGGCGCCGGCGTCGGCGCGGCCGCCGAGCAACAGGCCGAGCGCGGTGACGATCATGGTCTTGCCGGCGCCGGTCTCGCCGCTGATGACGGTGAGGCCCGGGCCGAGCTCGAGGACCGAGGAGTCGATGACCCCGAGCGAGGTGATCCGGAGCTCCTCAAGCACGAGCCTCGTCCCTTCCTCGATCGCTCCGGTCGGAGGCGCCTCGCCACCCCTCGACCGGAAGCTGAAACTTCGCCACGAGCCGGTCGGTGAACGGCGCCTCGTGCAGCCGCACCAGCCGGACGGGCCGGTCGCCGCGGGTCACCTCGATCCGCGCGCCCGGCGCGAGGTCGACCGCACGGCGGCCGTCGCACCACAGCACGCCGGCTCCGTTGGTCGACCGGATGACCTCCACCGCGAGGGTCGAGGTCGGCGAGATGACGAGCGGGCGGGCGAAGAGCGCGTGCGCGCTGAGCGGCACCATGAGGAGCGCCTCGACGGACGGCCAGACGATGGGCCCGCCGGCCGAGAAGTTGTACGCCGTCGAGCCGGTGGGGGTCGCACACACCACGCCGTCGCACCCGAAGCGCGACAGCGGCCGGTCGTCCACCTCGATGACGACCTCGAGCATCCGCTCTCGGGCCGCCTTCTCCACGCTCGCCTCGTTGACGGCGAAGGTGCGGAAGACCTCGGCGCCCCGCTCGTCGGTGACGCGGACGTCGAGGGCGAGGCGGTCCTCGATGGTGTAGGTCCGGTGCACGATCGCGTCGAGCACCGTCTCCACGTCCTCGACCTCGGCCTCGGCCAGGAAGCCGACGTGTCCGAGGTTGACGCCGAGGACCGGGGTGTTGCTGCCGTGGGTGATCTCGGCGGCGCGCAGGATCGAGCCGTCGCCGCCGATCACGAGCACCAGCTCGCAGTCCTCGGCGCTCTCCCCCAGCTCCACCCCGTCGGCGTCGACGCCGAGCGCCGCGGCCTCGGCCGCGACCATGCGCACGAGGATCCCGTGCGACTGGAGCGCCTTGGTGAACTGCATCGCGACCGAGAGCGCCTCCGCCCGTCCCGTGTGGGTGAGCACGAGGACGCGTCGCACCAGATCGGCTGGCGTCGTGGGGGCGCTCATGGCTCCACCCTCTCATCCGGCGCGGACAGATCCGCGAGCCCGCGCCTGGTGTGGACCGCCTCGCTGATGGCCTCGTCGTCGATCGTGGCGTCGCCTCGGCGCAGCCAGAGGAAGAACTCGACGTTCCCCGAGGGCCCCGGCAGCGGGCTGGTCGTCACCGCGCGGGCGCCCCAGCCGCGGGCGGCGGCTGCGTGAGCGACGGCCAGAACCGCCTCGGCGCGCAGACCGGGGTCGCGCACCACGCCGCCCTTCCCGACCCGGTCCTTGCCGACCTCGAACTGCGGCTTGACCATGAGCGCCAGGTCGCCCTCGGGCCACATCACTCCGAGCAGGGCGTCGAGCACCAGCTCCAGGGAGAT
Organism: Nocardioides sp.; assembly: GCF_047607365.1. GTDB lineage: Bacteria > Actinomycetota > Actinomycetes > Propionibacteriales > Nocardioidaceae > Nocardioides. The sequence continues at coordinate 1,964 of NZ_JASGDD010000111.1, forward strand.
GAAGGACAGGTCGCCCACGATCAGGTCCACCGGGCCGCCCAGGGCGTCGGGCGTGATCTCCCGGATGTTCGTCCGGTCGTGGATGACGACGCGGGGGTCGGACTGGAGCTTCCAGGCCAGCTGCCCGTAGCCCACGTCCACCGCGAGCACCTCCGCCGCGCCGTGCTGCAGCAGCACCTCGGTGAACCCGCCGGTCGAAGCGCCGGCATCGAGGCACCTGCGGCCCGCGACGCTCAGTCCCAGCGGCATGAACGCGTTGAGCGCGCCCACCAGCTTGTGCGCGCCGCGCGAGACGTAGTCGGGGCTGAACGGGTCCTCCCTCACCACGATCGCGACGTCGGTGGTGACCCCCGTCGCCGGCTTCGTGGCCACGGCCCCCGAGACCGTGACGCGGCCGGCGGCGATGAGCTCGGACGCGTGCTCACGCGAACGGGCGAGCCTGCGGCGCACCAGCTCGGCATCGAGCCGCAGCCGACGCGGCTGTCCTCCGGGGGGCATCGGTCAGTCGGTGTCGAGGGCGCGGCGAAGCTGGTCGTGCGCGCGCTCGAAGACGCCCACCTGCTCCTCGAGCGGCAGCTCGGCCGCGGCCTCGACCGACTCGAGGATCGAGTCGACGAGCGCCACGCCGGTGCGTGCGGGTTCGGTGCCGGGCTCGGTCATGGGCAGCAGGCTACCGACTCGTGGCCCGATCCGGCGGCACCAGCCGCCGTACGCCGGCGGCACGGCCCTCCGCGTCCAAGTGCGCCCACGCCGCTGCCGCGACCACCCGCCACCAGTCGTCCGGGTCGCCGCGCCCGGTGACGACGAGCTCGCTCTCCGGGTCGACCTCGGCCGACCATCCGCCCAGCTCTGCCCGGGTGCCATCCACGCTCGGCGCCTCGTGCGGCCCGGTGAGCCCGCCGAGGTCCGCCGCCACGTACGTCGGGCGCTCCTCCCCCGTCGCGCCGGCGAGCTCCGGGAGCCCGGTCACGCCGGTCATGACCAGGAGCGTGTCGACGCCGGCGTTGCGGCCACCGAGGATGTCGGTGTCCAGCCGGTCGCCCACCATCAGCGGCCGCTCGCCCCCCACGCGCCGGATCGTCTCGTCGAGCAGCGGCCGGTCGGGCTTGCCGCCCACCACCGGCTCGACGCCGCTGAAGCGGCGGATCAGGTCGACCAGGACGCCGTTGCCCGGCGCCGTCCCGTACGCCGTCGGGATCGTCATGTCCGTGTTGGTCGCGACCCACCACAGCCCGTCCCGGACCCTCACCGCGGCGCGCATCACGTCGCGCCACGGCACGTCCGGGCCGTAGCCGTCGACCAGCGCCTCCGCCTCCTCGTCGTCCACCCCGACCGGCTGGAGCCCGGCATCCGTGAGGGCGGCGAACAGGCCCTCGGCGCCGAGCGCGGCGACCTTCGCACCCGTCCCGAGGCGCTGCACGAGGACCGCCGCGGCCGCCTGCGACGAGGTGACCACGTCCGAGGCCTCCGCCGGCACGCCGAGCCGGCTCAGGTGCTCCGCGACGACGTCGGGCGTGCGCGCGGCGTTGTTGGTGACGAACGCCAGGTGCTGGCCGGCGGCGCGCGCCCGCTCGAGGTGACCGGGCGCGCCCGGAACAGCCTCACCGCCGACGTACACGACCCCGTCGAGGTCCAGCATCGCCAGGTCGTAGAGCTCGCTGAGGCTCCGGCCTCCCGTCGATCGCATGCGCGCCACCCTACGATGGGTCGATGGACCCGCGACCGGTGATGCCGCTCCCGCTGGCGGGTCCGCTGACGCTCTCGCCGTTCCGCGCGACGATGCTGCAGCCGGGTCTCGTCGGCGACCCCGCCTCCGCCCGCCTCTTCGGCCGGCCCTGGCGCGGCGTGGGCGGCCGGCTCGACAGCTGGGAGCGCCGCCGCAAGGTCGTGCAGGACCAGACGCCGGCGCTCTACGTCCACGAGTACGCCGACGGCGGGACCGTCGTCCGCGGCATCGTGGGGCTGCTCGACATGACCCGGCGCTCCGACGACGCGTCCCTGGCTCGTGTCGTGCCCCACGAGGAGATCCACCCGCGCCAGGCCGACGAGCTCGCCGACCGGATGGGGCAGATGCGCCTGCAGCCGGCGCCGATCCTGCTGGTCCACGAGGCCTCTCCCGAGCTTCGCGCGCTCACGGCCGCCGCCACGGCCGAGGCCCCGATGCGGCAGTACGCCGACCACGCCGGCCAGCACCACCGCATCTGGGCGCTGCGCGAGTCCGGCACCCATGCGGCCGTCCAACGAGCCCTGTCCGACGCGCGCGCGGTGATCGCCGACGGCCACCACCGCTACGCCGCCTATCTCCGGCTCCAGGCACGCGACCCCGGATCCGGGTTCGACCTCGGCCTCGCGATGCTGGTCGACCACGACGCCACGCCGTTGCACCTGCGCGCGATCCACCGCGTACTGCCACGCGTCACCGTCGACGACGTACGGGCCGCCGCGCGACTCGTCGACGCGCCGATCGAGTTCCGCCCCGCCGCGCTCCGCCCGGAGGACGTCGACGGCCTCGTCGTGACCGACGGCCGGCGCTGGGCCGCGGTCAAGCTGCCGCACTCGCCCGACCGGACCCTGGTCGAGACCGTCCACGAGCGCCTCATCCCCGCTCTGCCCCGAGGGCCCTGGGACATCGGATACCACCACTCCCAGGAGAGCGCGCTCGCCGCCCTCCGGCACCGGGCCGCCACCGCGCTCCTGCTCCCGCCGCCGGCCTATCCCGAGATCCGCGCCTCGGCCTTCGCCGGGCGGATGCTTCCCGAGAAGGCGACCTCGTTCCAGCCGAAGCCGCACCTCGGCGCCATCATGCGGCGGCTGCACGACGAATGATCCTGCCGGTCGCCACCTCGACCTGCACCGACGACAGCGTCCGGCCCGCGGCGCTGTAGAACCGCCGCCGGATGGCCCCGCTGACCTCCACCAGGTCGCCGGCCTCCCAGCGTGCGACAGTACGCGCGAGCTGGGCGCGCCACACGGTGCACTCGATCGCGTCGACCGTCTGCGTGCCCCGCCGGGCCGCCTCCGGCCGACGGACGATCACCCGCAGGGCGATCACGCTGTCGCCGCCGGGCAGCTCGCGCCGCTCCGGGCGGGCGCTCACGCGGCCGACCAGCCTGACCTCGTTGACGGCGTCGGCCGCCTGCTCCATTTCCTGTCCTGCGCCCATCGCGCATCACCTCCTTCGGCCAGCCTCTCGACCGGCTCCCGCAGGAGCCGCACCCGCCGACAATGGCGGTGGACGGAGGCGCCGGGAGCACGGCTCCGGGATGGCGAGTGGCCCGAAATGGTGCGCAAATGGCAGCAGGGCCACCCTTGCGGGTGGCCCTGCGCTCAATTTTTGTCCGGCGGCGTCCTACTCTCCCACAACCTCGCGGTTGCAGTACCATCGGCGCTGTCGGGCTTAACTTCCGGGTTCGGGATGGGACCGGGTGTTTCCCCGACGCTATGGCCGCCGTAACT
>NZ_JASGDD010000112.1:0-26814 GCF_047607365.1 Nocardioides sp.
CTCCGCAGCGCCACGACGCGAGGTCGACGGCCGCGTCGGGGCTCGCGCCCGCCGCCCGGAAGTGGGCGAGTGCCGCCGCGTGGTCGCCGAGCGCGGTGGCGAGGTCGCCGTGGGCGAGGCGGGCCGCAGCGGAGACCTCGCCGGCACCGGTGAGGAGGGGAACCAGCTCGTCGGCGGAGCCGCCGGCCGCGACGAGGTCGCCCATGCCGAGCCGGACGACGACCAGCAGCACGACGCGGTGGACGCGCTCGGCGTCGCTCAGCGTGGCGGGGTCGATCGCCGAGAGGGTCGTGGCGGCGTCGCGCATGCGGCCGGCGCGGAGCAGGCCCCAGGCGGTGGCGAGGCTGCCGGCGTACGGCGACGCGGGACGCGGGAGCGGAAGCGTCGCGTCGGTCGTGGCCACATCAGGGAGCGTAGGGACGCGGACGGGTCCACGTGGCCGTTATGGGCAAACGCTCAGGGAGCGGGTGGCCGAACCCCGGCAACGGTCCAGACCATCAGGACCGTCGCCACGGCCGCGCGGACCTCGCGGGCCGGCTCGTCGGTGAGGATGAGCGCGTCGCCGGCGGCGAGCGGCTCGGCCAGCGAGTTGCGCAGCAGGGCGCCGGAGGCGACGAACAGGTGCACCAGCCCGCCCGACGGCAGTGCGGTCGCCTCCCCCGCCTCCAGGCGTACGACGTCCAGCGACCCTCCCGGCAGGCGGACCGTGTCGCCGTCGACCCGGGTCCACACCGGGTCGTCGTCGTACCCCGGAGGCTCGCGCAGCCAGGCCTGGACGAACCGGGTCTGCGGCGCGGCCGCGACCTCGCTGTGCCGGACCCCGCCGGCGGCGCGCAGCACCCCGAGATGCCCGGCGCCGAGCACGCCGCTGTTGCCGAGGGAGTCCTCGTGCGCGAGGGCGCCGCTGACGACGTAGGTGACGATGTCGATGCCGTCGTGGGCGTGTTCGTCGAACCCCTGGCCATCGGCGAGCAGGTGCTCGTCGTGGCAGACCATCGTCCCGATGGCGAGCCGCTCGGGGTCGTAGTGCTCGCCGAAGGAAAGGGAGTGCCAGGTCGCCCGACCCGGGACCTTCAGCATGAATCGGGCCGAACCCCGGCGAATCTCGACTGCCACGGGCACCATTGTGCTGTGCCCTCCCCGACGTTGCCTCCCGGCTTCGTCTTCGGCGCGGGGACGGCGGCCTACCAGATCGAGGGCGGCCTCGCGGAGGACGGGCGCGGCGCCTCGATCTGGGACTCCTTCGTCACCCGGCCCGGCGTGATCGTCGACGGCTCGGACGCGTCGCTGGCGGCCGATCACTACCACCGCGTGCACGAGGACATCGCGCTGTTGCGCCGCCTCGGGGTCGACTCCTACCGGCTCTCCCTGTCCTGGCCGCGGATCCTGCCCACCGGCCGCGGGACGGTGAACAAGGCCGGGCTCGACCACTACGACCGGCTCCTCGACGACCTGCTCGAGGCGGGCATCGACCCGATGGTCACGCTCTTCCACTGGGACCTGCCCCAGGCGCTGGAGGACGACGGCGGCTGGCTCAACCGCGCGACGATCGAGGCGATGGCGGAGTACGCCGCGGTCGCCGGGGAGCGCTATGCCGACCGGGTGGCGCGCTGGGTGCCGATCGGCGAGCCGAACGTCGTCGCGATGCTGGGCCACGGCCTGGGCCGTCATGCGCCCGGCCGCCGGCTGCTCTTCGACGTGCTGCCGGTCTCCCACCACCTGCTGCTCGCGCACGGCCGCGCCGTGATCGAGCTGCGCAACGCAGGCGCGCGGAGCATCGGCTGCGCCAACAACCACGCGCCGATGTGGCCGGCCAGCGACGACGAGGCCGACGTCGGCGCCACCAAGCTCTTCGACGCCCTGTGGAACGGCATGTTCCTCGAGCCGCTGCTGCTCGGCCGCTATCCGGCCGACCTCGCGCCGCTGCTCGAGGACGTCGTCGCCGACGGGGACCTGGCCACGATCCGCCAGCCGCTCGACTTCTACGGCGTCAACTACTACAGCCCGATCCGGGTCGCCGCCGGCGACGAGGGCTCCGAGGCGCCGTTCCGGTTCGTGAGCCTCCTCGGCCATCCGCGTACGGCGAGCGGCTGGTCGGTCGTGCCGAGCGCGCTGCGCGAGTGGCTGATCCTCGTCCGCGCCCGCTTCCGCGCCGCGCTGCCGCCGCTGATGATCACCGAGTGCGGCTCGTCGTGGGCCGAGTCGCCCGGCGAGGACGGCGTGGTGCACGACGCCGCCCGCGCCGCCTACCTCGAGGCCCATCTCGGCGCGGTCGCGGAGGCGGTCGAGCGGGGTGTCGACGTACGCGGCTTCTATGCGTGGAGCCTGCTGGACTCCTGGGAGTGGGCGGCCGGGTTCACCACGCCGTACGGCCTGGTGCGGGTCGACCCCGAGACCCAGGAGCGGACGCCCAAGGACTCCTTCGGCGCCTACGCGCGGATCATCGCGGAGAGCCGCGCGCGGCACGCCTGACCCGTCAGAGGCCGGCGGCGACCTTCGTGCCCTGGGCGATCGCGCGCTTGGCGTCGAGCTCGGCGGCCACGTCGGCGCCGCCGATGAGGTGGGCCGGGACGCCGAGCGTCTCGAGCTCGTCGTAGAGGCCGCGCACCGACTCCTGGCCGGTGCACAGCACGACGGTGTCGACGACGAGGGTCTCGGGCTCGCCGTCGACCGTGATGTGCAGCGCGACCTCCCCGCTGTCCAGCGTCTCCACGAGGTCGTACGACGCCCCGCTGATGAGCCGCACGCCCTCCTGCTTCAGCACCGCGCGGTGGGCCCAGCCCGACGTCTTGCCCAGCCCGATGCCGATCGGCGTGGTCTTGCGCTGCAGCAGCGTCACCCGGCGCGCGGGGGTGCGGGGCTCGCGCTCGCCGAGGCCGCCGCGGTGGGTGAGCGGGTCGGCGACGCCCCAGTGCGCCTTCCACTCCTCGAGCGACTCGGGCTCGTGGGTGAGGGCGACCGAGACGTCGACGCCGATGCCGCCGGCGCCGATGACCGCCACGCGCTCGCCCGGCACGACCCGGCCGGCCAGCACGTCGGCGTACGTCACGACGCCGGGGTCGGTGGCGCTCGGGCGGAGGCCCTCGAGGCCCTCGATCGACGGGATGCGCGGCTCCACGCCGGTGGCGACGATGACGTGGTCGAAGCGCTGCAGGTCCGCCGGAGTGGGCTCGGTGGAGAGCCGGACGTCGACGCCGAGCACCTCGAGCCGGCGGGTGAAGTAGCGCAGCGTGTCGCTGAAGTCCTCCTTGCCCGGGACCTCCATCGCGAGCCGGAACTGCCCGCCGAGGCGGTCCGAGCGCTCGAAGAGCGTGACCTTGATGCCGCGCTCGGCCGCCGAGACGGCGGCGGAGAGCCCGGCCGGGCCGGCGCCGACGACGGCGGCGGTGCTGGCGGTCCGGACGGGGGAGAGCACCAGCGTCGTCTCGTGCCCGGCGCGCGGGTTCACCAGGCACGAGACCCGCTTGTTCGAGAAGGCGTGGTCCAGGCAGGCCTGGTTGCAGGCGATGCAGGTGTTGATCTCGTCGGCGCGGCCGCTGGCCGCCTTGAGCGCGAACTCCGGGTCGGCGAGCAGGGGCCGGGCCATCGAGACGAGGTCGGCGCCGCCGTCGGCGAGGATCTGCTCGGCAAGCTCGGGGGTGTTGATCCGGTTGGAGGCGCAGACCAGGACGTCGACCTCCTTGCGCAGCCGGGCGGTGAGGTCGGTCCAGGCCCCACGGGGGACCTGGGTGATGATCGTGGGGACGCGCGCCTCGTGCCAGCCGATGCCGGTGTTGAGCACGGTGACGCCGGCCTCCTCGAGCGCTCGGGCGAGGTCCAGGGTCTCGTCCCAGGTCTGGCCGCCCTCGACGAGGTCGATGAGCGAGATGCGGTAGATGATCGGGAAGCCGTCGCCGACGAGCTCGCGCGACCGCCGGACGATCTCGATCGGGAAGCGCATCCGGTTGAACGCGCTGCCGCCCCACATGTCGGTGCGGTCGTTGGTCCGCTCGGCGAGGAACTGGTTGATGAGGTAGCCCTCCGAGCCCATGATCTCGACCGCGTCGTAGCCGGCCTTGCGCGCCAGTGCGACGCTCCGGGCGAAGTCGGTGACCGTCTGCTCGACGCCCTTGGTGCTGAGGGCGGAGGGACGGAAGGGCGTGATCGGGCTCTTGGTCGCCGACGCGGAGACGCTGAACGGGGTGTAGCCGTAGCGCCCGGCGTGCAGCACCTGCAGTGCGATGGCGCCGCCCTCGTCGTGGACCGCCCCGGTGACCTGGCGGTGCCGCATCGCCTGGAGCCGCGTGGTCAGCTCGGACGCGAACGGCTTGAGCCAGCCCCGCTTGTTGGGCGCGTAGCCGCCGGTGACGATCAGGCCGGTGCCGCCCCGAGCCCGCTCCGCGAAGTACGCCGCCAGCTTGGGCAGGTCGAGCCGCCGGTCCTCCAGGCCGGTGTGCATCGAGCCCATCACCACGCGGTTGCGCAGCGTCACGGCGTCCTCCCCGCTGCCGATGGTCAGCGGCGCGAGCAGATGCGGGTAGGAGCTCATCGGTGGGCCCTCTCGTGTGCGGTCAGGTAGTCGGTCAGGAAGTCGATCCAGAACTCCTCGAGCCGGACCCCGCCCTTGAGCACGAGGTACTGGTCGAGGTCGGGCCCGGTGAGGGCCGCGGGCTCGGGGTAGTCACGCTTCAGCAGGTGACGGAAGTGGCTCAGCCGCGCCTCGTGGTCGGCGAGCGTGGAGCGGAGGTGGCCGAGGAGCGTCTCGCGGTCGCCGTACGACGCCCCCCGCATCTTGACGGTCAGCTCGCTGCGCAGCGGCTCGATGTCGGCGGGCGTCGCCAGCCAGTCGGCCAGCACCCGCGCGCCGGCGTCGGTCACGGCGTAGACCTTCTTCGCCGGCCGGTCCGCCTGGGGGTGGGTCTCGGCTCGCACCCAGCCGTCGGCGTCCATCCGGGCCAGCACGCGGTAGATCTGCTGATGCGTGGCGCTCCAGAAGAACCCGATCGACCGATCGAAGCGCCGCGACAGCTCCAGCCCCGCCGCGGGCTGCTCCCGCAGTGCGACGAGGAGGGCGTGCTCGAGGGCCATGCCGGGATGCTGCCACGGGCCTGCTGCACTATGCAACTAGTTGCAATGGATGTAACGCTGACAGTCCTACTGGCAGGATCGCGCCTATGGAGCTGGACCGATGGGAACTGGGGCGGGGAACAGGCCCGCTGAAGGGCGTCAGGGTCGTCGAGATCGCCGGGATCGGGCCGGGCCCGCACGCGTGCACGATCCTCGCCGACCTGGGGGCCGACGTGATCCGGGTGGAGCGGCCCGGCGGCAACGCCCTCGGCGGCGGGGCGCACGACCTGACCAACCGCGGTCGGCCGAGCGTCGCGCTCGACCTGAAGAGTCCCGAGGCGATCGAGACGGTGCTCCGCCTGGTCGAGACCGCCGACGTCCTCGTCGAGGGGCTGCGCCCCGGCGTCACGGAGCGACTCGGCCTCGGTCCCGACGCCTGCCTCGGCCGCAACCCCCGGCTGATCTACGGCCGGATGACCGGCTGGGGCCAGGACGGCCCGCTCGCCCACACCGCGGGTCACGACCTGACCTACATCGCGACGTCCGGCGCGCTCTTCAACCTCGGCCAGGACCCCGGCCGCCCGCAGTTCCCGCTCAACCTCGCCGGAGACTTCGGCGGCGGCTCCACCTACCTCGTGATCGGCGTCCTCGCCGCGCTGCTCGAGGCGAGGACGAGCGGGCAGGGCCAGGTCGTCGACGCCGCGATCGTCGACGGGATCTCCCACCTTTCGACCATGTCCTACGCCCACCTCCGGCTCGGCGCGCTCAACGCCGACCGGCGCGCGGCGGGTCTCCTCGACGGCGGGATGCCCTACTACTCGACCTACGAGTGCTCCGATGGCCGCCACGTGGCCGTCGGGCCGATCGAGCCGCAGTTCTACGCGGAGCTCGGCCGCCTGCTCGGCCCCTACCTCCCGCCGCCGTTCGACGCTGCCGAGCTGCCCGGCCAGTGGGACTTCGACAGGCTCGACGAGCTGCGCGAGATCCTCACGGCGACCTTCCGGACCCGGACGATGGCCGAGTGGGCCGAGACCTTCGAGGGCACCGACGCCTGCGTGGCGCCCGTCCTCACCCTGACCGAGGCGGCGGACCACCCCCACCTGCGCGCCCGCGGCACGCTCGTCGAGGTCGACGGCGTGCTCCAGCCCGCCCCCGCCCCCCGCTTCTCCCGTACGCCGGCCACGCTGACCACACCGCCCCCCACCGCCCCGGGCCAGCACACCGTCGAGGCCCTGACGGCCTGGGGGATCACCGGGGTCGACGGCCTGGTCGAGTCCGGCGCCGCCGTACAGGCCTGAGACCAAGGTCTGCGCAAAGTCCCTACTCATGGGTAACCTGGCTCACATGGCCTCGTCCGACCGCACCCCTGACCTCGACGTCCTCATCATCGGCGCCGGCCTCTCCGGCATCGACGCCGCAGCCGCCGTGCTGCGCGATCACCCCGGCAAGTCGGTGGCGATCCTCGAGCGCCGCGAGGGCCTGGGCGGCACGTGGGATCTGTTCAAGTACCCCGGCATCCGCTCGGACTCCGACATGTTCACCTTCGCCTTCAAGTGGCGGCCGTGGACGTCGGACAAGACGCTGGCCGACGGCCCGCTGATCAAGGAGTACCTCGCGACGGTGGCCGCCGAGACCGGCGTCGACCAGGTGATCCGCTACGGCCACCAGGTGACGAAGGCGGAGTGGGACAGCACCACCGAGCTGTGGACCGTCACCACCAAGGCCGGCGGGAGGACGACGAAGCTCACCGCCCGGTTCCTGTGGAGCTGCTCGGGCTACTACAACTACGACGAGGGCTTCCAGCCCAGGTTCCCCGGCGTGGAGGACTACGAGGGCACCTTCATCCACCCGCAGTTCTGGCCCGAGGACCTCGACTACGCCGGCAAGAAGGTCGTCATCATCGGCTCCGGCGCCACCGCCGTCACGCTCGTCCCGGCGATGGCCAACGCGGGCGCCGCCAGCGTCACGATGCTGCAGCGGACGCCGACCTACATCGTCAGCCGGCCGGGCAACGACCTGCTCGCCGGCGGCCTGGCGAAGGTGCCGTTCGGCCGCGCGCTCACCGCGATGCTGCCGCTCAAGAGCCTGCGTCACAAGAGCGCGTACGAGGCGATCCGCTGGGAGAACCTCGGCCTGTCCCTCGGGCTCTACCTCTTCGCCCAGCGCGCGCCCCGGCTGGTCAAGAAGTTCATCCGGGACAACCAGATCAGCCAGCTCACCGCGCGCGGCGACGGCCCGGGCTTCACGAGGGCCGAGGCCGTCGCGTTCGTGGACGACCACCTCACGCCCCCCTACAACCCGTGGGACCAGCGGCTGTGCGCCGTGCCCGACGGCGACCTGTGGAAGGCCATCCGCGAGGGCAGCGCCACCATCGTCACCGACCACATCAAGACCTTCACCGCCAAGGGCATCGAGCTGGAGTCGGGCGAGACCCTCGAGGCCGACGTGGTGGTCAGCGCGACCGGGCTCAACATCCAGCTCTTCGGCGGTGCCGAGCTGACCGTGGACGGCGAGGTGGTCGACCCGAGCGAGACCACGGCGTACCGCGGGACGCTGCTCACGCGCCTGCCCAACTTCGCGCTGACCATCGGCTACATCAACGCCTCCTGGACGCTCAAGGCCGACCTCGTGTCGAGCTGGGTCTCCGGCCTCATCGGCGACATGGAGAAGCACGGCCACACCGTGGTGCGGGTCGAGGAGCCCGACGCCGCCGGCAGCCGCCCGCTGATGGACATGAAGTCGGGCTACCTCCTGCGCGGGGCGCCGTCGATGCCGAAGCAGGGCGAGGGCGCGTACGAGGCGAAGCAGAACTACTTCGTGGACATGAAGCGGCTCGCGCCCGGCGACTACCACGACGACGGGCACCTCGTCTTCGGCTGAGCCTTCGGCCGGGCCCGCGCGTGCCCGGCCGCTCGCGCTCGGGCCCGGATCGTCCGAACGGCCAGGCCGGGTGACCCGGGTCACCCATTTTCGTACTTCGGGTATGCGAGACGTGATGTCCTGCGTATGCTGGCGGTATGTCGATCATGTCTGCACCGGCGCAGCTGGCCAAGCGAGTCCTGCCCGGAGTCTCGGTGGGCTCCGGCTATGCCCCTCAGGGTCGCCAGTCGTACGACGACACCCTCCGTCGCCTCTCGCAGGCATCGACCGAGGTGCACTTCGAGGCCTTCCGTGACGTCGACTGGGACAACCCCGAGCTCGCCGTCGACCCGCACGACGAGCGCTGGATGCTCCCGATCGTCGACCCCCTCGGCGCCCATCCGTGGTACCGCTCGCTGCCCAAGGAGCGCCAGATCCAGATCGGGCGCCACCGGCTCGTCGCGATGACGAAGACCGGATCGCAGTTCGAGCAGCTCCTCCTGCTGGGCGGCACGCAGTTCCTCATGGGGCTGAAGAACGAGAACCCCGAGTTCCGCTACTTCATGCACGAGCTCACCGAGGAGACCCACCACATCCAGATGTTCCAGGAGTTCACCAACCGGGCCTGCCCCGAGGTGAGCGGCGCTCCCGCCTGGCTCATGCGCGGCATCCCGTGGATCGGGATGCTCGGCTCGTGGTGGCCGACCCTCTTCTTCCAGATCATCCTCGCGGGCGAGGAGCCGATCGACCACCTGCAGAAGGACGTGCTGCGCGCCGGCGGCAGTCATCCGCTGCTCAACCGGATCATGGCGATCCACGCGGCCGAGGAGGCTCGGCACATCGGCTTCGCGCATGCGTGGCTGGAGCACCACACGCCGTCGATGAACCCGGTGAACAAGCTCGCCCAGGGCCTGCTGGTGCCGCTCGTGCTGCGGCTCGGCTTCGGCGCCATCGTGGTGCCGAGCAAGGCCGACCAGCAGATGATGGGCATCCCCGACGAGGTCATGCGCGAGGTCTTCGGCAGTGGCAACGAGGAGATGAACAAGGTCCGCCGCGACGTCTGCGCCGACGTGCGCATGCTCTGCGAGCAGGTCGGCATCCTCAATGCGCTCACCCGCCCGGTGTGGCGGTTCTGGGGCGTCGACGGACGCGCCGCCCGCTACCGCTCCGAGCCCGCCACCGCTCGCGCCTGACCTCCGGCTCCTCCGGCGCTATCGTGGCGCCCGTGGCGCAGACCGACGGACGCACGATCCGGTGGGAGGGTCACTCCGACGCGCAGCGCGAGCGCCTCGTCAGCGCCGCGATCGCCCTGATCGAGGACGGTGCCGAGGCGCCGACGCTCGCCGACATCGGCCGCCAGGCGGGGATCGCCCGCTCGGCGGTCTACCGCCACTTCGTCGGCAAGGCCGAGCTGGACGCGGCGGTGCAGCGGCGGATCTTCCGCGACCTGGCCGCCGAGCTGCTCCCGAGCCTGGAGATGACCGGAGCGCCGCAGGTCGCGTGGCGCAGGGCGCTGACGACGTACGTCGTCTGGGCGGCCGACCACCCGCTGCTGCACCGCCGGGCGGTCCTCGACCCCGACGGCGGGCCGCTGCAGGCAGGGCTCGACGAGATCGCCCGCCGGATCGCCGACGGCATGGTCGCCTGGTTCGAGGCGCTCGGCGCCTTCGTGACCGAGGCCGACCGGGCGGCGACCGACCCGCTGGCCCACGGGCTGGTCGGGGGTGTCTTCGCGACGGTGCGGCGCTGGGTCGAGCTGGGCGCCACCGTCCCCGACCGGCCCCACCTGATCGACCTGCTCGTCGAGGCGACGGGGGCCATGATCGAGATCCGGCTGCGCAGCTACGGTCTCAGCCTCGGCGAGGCGGAGGGCGCGCCGACATCCTGACAGTCGGACTGTCAGGGTGCTAGCGTCCGAGGATGGACCAGGAGCGATACACCGTCGAGGAGCTGTCGGCGGCGACGGGGCACACGGTCCGCAACATCCGCTACTACACCGGCCTCGGCCTGCTTCCCGCCCCCGAGAAGCAGGGCCGGATCGCCGTCTACGACGCCGGGCATCGCGCCCGGCTCGAGCTGATCACGTCACTGGCCGAGCACGGCTTCACCCTCGAGGCCATCGGCCGCTACCTCGAGCGCCGGGGGACGGGCGCCACCGCCGACGACCTGGCGATGCAGCGCGCGATGATCACCAGCTGGACGGGCGACTCGGCCGACGACGTACAGGCCCGGATCGCGCGGGAGCTGCTCGAGCTCGGCATGCCGCGCGATGCGCTCGCGGCCGCCCACGAGGCCACCACGCGGCACATGACCGCGCTCGCCGAGGAGCTCGACCGGATCCTGCGCACCCAGATCGTCGACGTCTTCGTGCGCACCGACCACACCCCGGAGGAGGCGGCGGAGTTCGAGAAGGGCCTGCCGCGGCTGCGCGACCTCACCGTCGAGGCTGTCGTCGTCGCCTTCCAGGGCGCGGTCAACCGGATGATCTCGCGTTCGTTGGACCGAGTTCGCTAGGCGGTCGCCCGGACCTGCTTGACCGTGACAGTTTTGGTGTCATGATTGGCCGCATGGCTGAAGCATTCATCTACGACCACGTCCGCACGCCGCGCGGGCGCGGCAAGAAGACCGGCTCCCTCCACGAGGTGAAGCCGGTCGACCTCCTCACCGGTCTCCTCGAGGAGCTCAAGGTCCGTCACCCGGATCTGGACACCGCCGCCATCGACGACATCGTCCTCGGCTGTGTCACCCCGATCGGCGACCAGGGGATGGACATCGCCCGCACCGTCGCGCTCACCGCCGGCCTCGACGAGTCCGTCGCCGGCGTGCAGCTCAACCGCTTCTGCGCCTCGGGCCTGGAGGCCGTGAACCAGGCCGCCGGTCGCGTCCGCTCCGGCTGGGAGGACCTGATCGTCGCCGGTGGCGTCGAGTCGATGAGCCGCCTCCCGCTCGGCGCCGACGGCGGCGCCTGGGCGATGGACCCGGCCACCTCGATCACCGCCGACTTCATCCCCCAGGGCATCTCCGCCGACCTGATCGCCACGATCGAGGGCTGGGGCCGTCCCGAGGTCGACGCGCTCGCCGCGGAGTCGCACGCCCGCGCCGCCAAGGCGTGGGCCAACGGCTACTTCGATGACTGCGTGATCCCGGTCAAGGACAAGAACGGCCAGGTCATCCTGGCGCGTGACGAGACCATCCGCCCCGACACGACCGTCGAGTCGCTCGCGGGCCTCAAGCCCTCCTTCGCCCAGCAGGGCAACGACGCGGGCTTCGACGACGTCGCGCTCTCCAAGTACACCGAGGTCGAGAAGATCAACCACGTCCACCACGCCGGCAACAGCTCCGGTGTCGTCGACGGCGCCGCGCTGATGCTCATCGGCAACGAGGAGGTCGGCAAGAAGTACGGCCTGACCCCCAAGGCCCGCATCGTCTCGGCCGCGGTCATCGGCTCCGAGCCGACCATCATGCTGACCGGCCCCGCGCCCGCCGCCCGCAAGGCGCTGGCCAAGGCCGGCCTCACCGCCGACGACATCGACCTGTGGGAGATCAACGAGGCCTTCGCCGCCGTGGCGCTGCGCTTCATGAAGGACATGGACATCTCGCCCGACGTCGTCAACGTCAACGGCGGCGCCATGGCCATGGGCCACCCGCTCGGCGCCACCGGCGCGATCATCCTGGGGACGCTCGTCGACGAGCTGCAGCGCCAGGGCAAGAAGTACGGCCTCGCCACGCTCTGCGTGGGCGCCGGCATGGGCATCGCAACGATCGTCGAGGTGATCTGACATGACTGACACAGCAGTGAAGTACGACATCGACGCCGACGGCATCGTCACCCTCACCCTGGACGACCCCCACCAGTCGGCCAACACCATGAACGCGCTCTACCAGAGCTCGATGAAGGCCGCCGTGGAGCGGCTGTACGCCGAGGCCGACCAGGTCACCGGCGTCGTCGTCGCCTCGGCGAAGAAGACCTTCTTCGCCGGCGGCGACCTCAAGCTCCTCATGCAGGCCCGCCGGGAGAACGCCGACGAGGTGTTCGCCGAGGTCGAGGGCCTCAAGGCCACCCTGCGCAAGCTGGAGACCTTCCCGAAGCCGGTCGTCGCCGCCATCAACGGGGCCGCGCTCGGCGGCGGGCTCGAGATCGCGCTCGCCACGAACCACCGCATCGCGGTCGACGGCAAGTACCCCATCGGCCTGCCCGAGGTGAAGCTCGGCCTGCTCCCCGGCGGTGGCGGCGTCACCCGCACCGTCCGCATGTTCGGCCTGATGACGGCGCTCATGGACATCCTCGGCCAGGGCACCGAGTTCAAGCCGGCCGCCGCGAAGGAGAAGGGCCTGGTCGACGAGCTCGTCGCCACCCAGGACGAGCTGGTCCCGGCCGCCAAGGCGTGGATCAAGGCCAACCCCGAGTCCGTCGCCCAGCGCTGGGACGTTCCCGGCTACAAGATCCCCGGCGGCACCCCGTCCTCGCCGTCGCTGGCCGCCTTCCTCCCGGCGTTCGCCCCGCTGCTGCGCAAGCAGATCAAGCAGGCCAACTACAACGCCCCGAAGGCGATCCTGTCCGCGGCCGTCGAGGGCCTGCAGGTGGACTTCGACACCGCGTCGCGGATCGAGTCGCGCTACTTCACCACGCTGGTCACCAGCCAGCAGGCGAAGAACATGATCCAGGCGTTCTTCTTCGACCTCGGGTCGATCAACTCCGGCGCCCTGCGTCCGGCCGGCGTGCCGACGTACACGCCCTCGAAGGCGGTCGTCCTCGGCGCCGGCATGATGGGCGCGGGCATCGCGTACGTGCTCGCTCGCGCCGGCGTGGAGGTCGTGCTCAAGGACGTCACGCTCGAGGCCGCGGAGAAGGGCAAGTCCTACACCGCCGGCCTCAACGAGAAGGGCGTCTCGCGCGGCAAGATCACGCAGGAGAAGGCCGACGAGATCCTCGGCCGGATCACGCCGACGGCCGACGCCGCCGACGCCGCCGGTGCCGATCTGGTCGTCGAGGCGGTCTTCGAGAACGTCGAGCTGAAGCAGAAGGTCTTCAACGAGATCATCCCGTTCCTCACCGACGACGCGCTGCTCGCCTCCAACACCTCGACCCTGCCGATCACCGAGCTCGCCAAGGGCGTCGAGGGCACCGACGCGGCCGCCCGCTTCATCGGCCTGCACTTCTTCTCTCCGGTCGACAAGCTGCCGCTGGTGGAGATCATCAAGGGCGCGGAGACCTCCGACGAGGCCCTCGCGAAGGCGTACGACGTCACCCTGCTGATCAAGAAGACCCCGATGATCGCCCACGACTCGCGCGGCTTCTACACCTCGCGCGTCATCGGCACGATGATCGAGGAGGGCCTCGCGATGCTGACCGAGGGCGTGCACCCGCTCACCCTCGACCGCGCCACGACGCAGGCGGGCTACCCGACCGGCGTGCTCCAGCTGGCCGACGAGCTCAACCTCGAGCTCATGTACAAGATCGCGAAGACCACCTCGGAGGCCACCGGCATGCCGACCACGGTCACCGAGAAGGTCGCCGGCCGCATGATCGAGCTCGGTCGCGCGGGCCGCCTGCGGGGTGCCGGCTTCTACGACTACGAGGACGGCAAGCGCACCGGCCTGTGGGAGGGCCTCGCCACCGAGTATCCCGTCGCGGAGAAGCAGATCCCGCTGGCCGACATCAAGGACCGGCTCATGGTCCGCCAGGCCATCGAGACCGCGAAGACGTTCGAGGAGGGCGTGGTCACCTCGGCCGCGCACGCGAACATCGGCTCGGTCTTCGGCATCGGCTTCCCGCCGATGACCGGCGGCGCCGCGCAGTTCATCCAGGGCTACGACGCGGCCGACGGCTCGTACGGCATCGAGGCATTCCTCGAGCGCGCCGACGAGCTGGCCGACACGTACGGCGAGCAGCTCCGCCCGACCCAGGCGCTGCGCGACATGGCGGCGAAGGGCGAGACCTTCCCCGCCTGACGCCGAATAGGGCCTCCCCTCACGCCGAGTGGGGGCTTGGATCCACCGAATGGGGGCTTTCCGCGACCGTGTCGCGCGGGGAGCCCCCATTCGCGTGCTCGGAAGCCCCACTCGGCCGATCTAGGCCCCTACTCGGGGTGAGGGGAGGCCCTACTCGGCGGGGTGGGTGGGTCGGGGAGGGTCGGCATCTCATGGCCGAGGCGGGTGCCGGGCGCGAGGAGGGTGGCGCGGGTGACGGCCTGCCTCCCGAAGCGCTCGCGTACGGCGTCGAGGGCCGTGTCGACGTACGACTGCGCCTGCTCGCCGGGCCACAGCGGCAGCTCGAGCTGCTCGGTGCGGGCGTCGGCGAGGCCGCTGATGGAGATGCCGAGGAGTGTGCAGCCCTTCTCCTGGATCAGGGGAGCGGTGGCGCGGAGGAGCCGGCGGCCGGTCTCGAGCCAGGCCGCGGTCGCTCCGTGCGCGTGCGGGATCGTGCTGCTGCGAGTGGCGCGGGTGAAGTCGTCGAAGCGAAGTCGGAGGGTGAAGGTGCGGCCGATCCGCTCGCCGCTCCTGAGCCGGCGGGCGACGCGGTCGACCAGCCCGGCGAGGATCGTCTCGAGCTCCTCCGGGCTGCGCCGCCGGCGGCCGAGCGCGGACTGCGAGCCGATGCTGCCACGTCGTCGGTTGACCTGGACGGGCCGTGGGTCGCGCAGCGTGGCGAGGGCGTGGAGGTGGCGGCCGGTGGCGATCCCGACGGCGGTCTCGAGCTCGGACGTCTCGCGGCGGGCGAGGTCGCCGACGGTGCGGATGCCGTCGGCGCGCAGCTTGCGCGCGGTGACCGGCCCGACGCCCCAGAGCCGCTCGACCGGGAGCGGGTGGAGGAAGTGCTCCTCGCCGTGCTCGGGGACGAGCAGCAGGCCGTCGGGCTTGCTGACCGCGCTGGCGACCTTCGCGAGGTACTTCGTGCGCGCGCCGCCGACGGAGATCGGCAGGCCGACCTCCTCCTTCACGCGCGCTCGGAGGCCGTGGGCGATCTGGTCGGGCGGTCCTTTCAGGCGCTGTAGGCCGCTCACGTCGAGGAAGGCCTCGTCGATCGAGATCCCCTCGACCAGCGGAGTGGTGTCGCGGAAGATCTCGAAGACGCGCTTGCTGGCCTCGACGTAGGCCTCGAACCGCGGGGGGACGACGATCGCGTCCGGGCACCGGGCGAGCGCCTGCCGCCCGCCCATCGCGGACGTCACGCCGAACGCCTTCGCCTCGTAGCTCGCCGCCAGCACCACGCCCCCGCCCACGATCACCGGGCGGCCGCGCAGGCTGGGGTCGTCACGCTGCTCGACCGACGCGAAGAACGAGTCGAGGTCGGCGTGGAGGATCACCGCCCCAGGCTATTCGAACATGTGTTCTATCAATAGATCTTGCTCGGAGACGCGCGCTCAGCGGGGACGGGAGAGCCAGGCGGTCATGGCCTCGTGGGCCTCGGGACTGTCGAAGAGGCGGGCGGACAGTGACGCCATCTCCTCGGCGTGGGCGTCGAGGTTCGCCAGCACGGAGGCGTTGAGGAGGCGCTTCGTCTCGCGCAGGCCCTGCTCCGCGCCGCTGGCCGTCTCGGCGGCGGCCGCGGCGACGATGGCGTCCAGCTCGGCGGCGGGGACGACCTTCGTCACCAGCCCGGCCGCCTGCGCGTAGTCGGCGCCGACCTTGGCGCCGCTGAGGAAGAGGTACGACGCCTGCCGGCTGCCCAGCTTGGGCAGCAGCGTCAGGGAGATCGCCGCCGGGGCCAGGCCGAGCTTGACCTCGGTGAGCTGGAAGTTGGCCGCGTCCGACGCGATCACGATGTCAGCGGAGGCGACCAGGCCGGTGCCGCCGGCCCGGACGGCGCCGCGGAGCGCGACGATCACCGGCTTCGGCAGCGCGAGGATCGCCCGCTGCAGCGCGACGATGGTGCGGGTCCCCTCGATCATCGGCGTGGTCGCGGCCTCCGACAGGTCGGCGCCGCTGCAGAACACCTTGTCCAGGCTGGTGAGCACGACGACCTTGGCGTCGGGGTCGGCCGCCGCCGTACTCAACTTCATCAGAAGCTCGGTGACGAGCTGGCGGGAGAGGGCGTTGCGGTTGTGGGGGCTGTCGAGGGTGATCGTCGCGACCGAGTCCGCGACGGAGTAGTGGACCAGCTCGGCCGCCGGCTGGGACATCAGTAGCTCTTCGGCAGGCCGAGGGAGTGCATGGCGACGAAGTTGAGGATCATCTCCTTGCTCACCGGCGCGATCCGCATCACGCGGGAGCCGCCGATGAGGGCGCCCATGCCGTACTCCTGGGTGAGGCCGTTGCCGCCGAAGGTGTGCACGGAGGTGTCGACGGCGAAGACGCCGGCCTCGGCGGCGGCGTATTTGGCGATGTTGGCCGCCTCGCCCGCCTCGAGGTCCTTGCCGTCGTCGACGAGGGTGGCGGCCTTCTGGGTCATCAGCCGCGCGAGCTCGACCTGGATGTGGGCCTGCGCGAGCGGGTGCGCGATGGCCTGGTGGGAGCCGATCGGTCCCTTGAAGACCGTCCGCTCCTTCGCGTACGCCGTCGCCTTCCCGATCGCGAAGCGGGCCATGCCCGTCGCGTAGGACGCCGCCATGATCCGCTCCGGGTTGAGTCCGGCGAAGAGCTGCACGAGCCCGCCGTCCTCGTCGCCGACGAGCGCGTCGGCGGGCAGCCGGACGTCGTCGATGAAGACCTGGAACTGCGTCTCGGGCGAGACGAAGTCCATCGGGATGGGGGTGAACTCGAAGCCCGGCGCGTCGGTCGGGACGACGAAGAGGCAGGGCTTGAGCTTGCCGGTCTTGGAGTCCTCGGTGCGACTCACGACGAGCACGTTCGTGGACTCGTCGAGGCCGGAGATGTAGATCTTGCGGCCGTTGAGCACCCACTCGTCGCCGTCCTTGCGGGCGGTCGTGGTGATGTTGTGGCTGTTGGTGCCGGCGTCGGGCTCGGTGATCGCGAAGGCCATCGTCTCGGTGCCGTCGGCGATGCCGGGGAGCCACGTCCGCTTCTGCTCCTCGGTGCCGAACTTCGCGATGACGGTGCCGCAGATCGCCGGGCTGACGACCATCATCAGCATCGGCGAGCCGGCCGCGCCGAGCTCCTCGAGGACTGCCGCGACGTCGGCGATGCCGCCGCCCCCGCCGCCGTACTCCTCGGGGATGTTGACGCCGAGGTAGCCGTTCTTCCCCAGCTCGAGCCAGAGCTCGGTGGTCTTCTGGCCGCTGCGGGCCTTCTCCAGGAAGTACTCCTGGCCGTACTTGCTGCCGAGCTTGAAGACCTGCTTGCGCAGCTCGATCCGCTCCTCGGGCTCGGTGAATGCTCCGGTGCTCATGACTGCTCCTCGGTGTTCTCTGCGGGATGGTCGGGGGCGTGTACGACGGCGAGGACCGTCCCGCCGGTGACCTGGTCGCCCACCGCGACGGCGAGCTCGGTGACGGTGCCGTCGTACGGCGCCGCGATGGTGTGCTGCATCTTCATCGCCTCGAGGACGAGCAGCGGCGTCCCCTCGGTCACGTGGTCGCCGACCTTCGCGTGGACGGTGACGACGGCCCCGGGCATCGGCGCGACCAGGCTGCCCTCCTCCACCCGCTCGGCGGGGTCGAGGAAGCGCGGCTCGCGGAGGAGCGCGACGTGGCCGTGGATCGAGTCGACGTCGGCGGTCTCCCGGCCGGGGAGGCCGCGGACGGCCGTCGCGTAGGGGGTGCGGACGCCATCGACCTCGAGCACGACCCGGGTCGGGGTGGCGGAGACGACGGTGGCTCCGTCGACGCCGAGGCCGGTGCGGCCCAGGGTGAGGTCGACGCTGGTGCCGTCGGTGAAGGCGATGGTCAGCGGCTGGGTCGGGACGTTGCGGAAGCCGGTGCGCACGCCGGCCGGGACGGTGCGGCGCGCGTCGTTGCGGGTGACGATCGCCAGCGCTGCGGCCGCGCGGGCTGCCGCGGCCGGCGACCAAAGTGTCACGGTGACACGTTGCGAGCCGCTCGGGGCGGTCGGCGGGTGCGTCGTCAAGAACGCGGTGGAGACCTCCTCGGCGAGGAACTCCGGCGACTCGAGGATCGCGACGAGCTGGTCGCGGTTCGTGGTGAGGCCGTGGATCCGAGCTTCGCGGAGTACGCCGGCGAGCTGGAGCGCCGCCTCGGTGCGCGTGCCCGCGGTCGAGATCACCTTCGCGATCATCGCGTCGTAGAACGTGCTGACCTCGTTGCCGGCCGCAAAGCCCGCCTCGACGCGGATGCCGTCGGGGCTCGGGATGTCGAAGGCGGTGAGGAGGCCGGTCTGGGGGGCGTAGTCGGAGGCAGGGTCCTCGGCGTACAGGCGGACCTCGATGGAGTGGACCGAAGCCCCCACTGGGTCCGAGGAGAGGCCCTTCTCGGCGAGAGGGGAGGCCCCAGTCGCGGTGAGGAGCTGCAGTTCGACCAGGTCGAGGCCGGTGACCTCCTCGGTGACGGGGTGCTCGACCTGGAGGCGGGTGTTCATCTCGAGGAAGAAGAACCGCGTCGTGTGCGGGTCGTAGAGGAACTCGACGGTGCCCGCGCCGCGGTAGTCGATCGCCTCGACGGCCCTGCGGGCGGCGTCGTGGAGGGCGGTGCGCACCTCGTCGGGCAGCGCGGGAGCCGGAGCCTCCTCGACCACCTTCTGGTGGCGGCGCTGGAGGGAGCAGTCGCGGTCGCCGACCACGGTCGTGCTCATCACCTGCACCTCGACGTGACGGCCCTCCTCGACGTACGGCTCGACGAAGACGGTGCCGTCGCCGAAGGCGCTCTCGGCCTCGGCACGCGCCTTCGCGATCTCGCCGTCGAGGTCCTGGAGCCTGCGCACGATGCGCATGCCGCGCCCGCCGCCGCCGGCGCTGGCCTTCACCAGGAGCGGCAGGTCGGCCTCGGTGGGATCGGTGGGAGCCTCGAGGACGGGTACGCCGGCCTCGCGCATGATCTGCTTCGACCCGACCTTCGAGCCCATCTTCGTGATGGAGTCCGGCGTGGGGCCGATCCAGGTCAGGCCGGCCGCCTCGACGGCGGCGGCGAACTCGGCGTTCTCGGAGAGGAAGCCGTAGCCGGGGTGGATCGCGTCGGCGCCACTGCGGAGGGCGGCGTCGATGAGCAGGTCGCCGCGGAGGTAGGTCTCGGCGGGCGTGTTGCCGGGGAGGTGGACGGACAGGTCCGCGTGGCCGACGTACGGGAGGTGCTCGTCGGCGTCGGAGAAGACGGCGACGCATCCGATGCCGAGGCGGCGGCAGGTGCGGAAGACGCGCGAGGCGATCTCGGCGCGGTTGGCGACGAGGACTCGGGTGATGGATGCGGTCATCGGGTCGCTCACATTCTGAAGACGCCGAAGTTGAGGGCGCCCTCGATCGGCTGGTTCTCGATGACGGACAGGCAGATGCCGAGGATGGTGCGGGTGTCGCGCGGGTCGATGATCCCGTCGTCGTAGACCATCCCGGAGAGGAAGTAGGGCAGCGACTGCTCCTCGATCATCTGCTCGACGAACGCGGCGGTGGCGGCGTTGGCCTCCTCGTCGAAGGGGATCCCCTTCGCCTCGGCGGCGGCGCGCGACACGATCGTCATCACGCCGGCGAGCTGCTTGGGCCCCATCACCGCAGACTTGGCGTTGGGCCAGGTGAAGAGGAAGCGCGGGTCGTAGGCGCGGCCGTTCATGCCGTAGTTGCCCGCGCCGTAGGAGGCGCCGATGAGGATCGAGATCGAGGGCACGGTCGAGTTGGAGACCGCGTTCACCATCATCGCGCCGTGCTTGATGATGCCGCCCTGCTCGTACTCCTGGCCGACCATGTAGCCGGTCGTGTTGTGCAGGAACAGCAGGGGCGTGTCCGAGGCGTTGGCCAGCTGGATGAACTGCGTCGCCTTCTGCGCCTCCTTGCTGAAGAGGATGCCCTGGGCGTTGGCGAGGATGCCGATCGGCCGGCCGTGGATGCGTGCCCATCCGGTGACGAGCGACGAGCCGTAGAGCGGCTTGAACTCGTCGAACGGCACCTCGTTGGCCTCGCTCGGCCCGTCGACGAGGCGGAGGATCACCTCGCGCGGGTCGAAGGGCTCCTTGAGGTCGGTGGGGATGAGGTCGAGCAGTCCCTCGGGATCGAGCAGCGGCTCGGCGTACGGTCCAGTGAATCGCGCTCCGCGCTTGCGGACGTTGAGGCGGGCCACGATGCGGCGGCCGAGGCGGATGGCGTCGCGCTCGTCGGTGGCGAGGTAGTCGGCGAGGCCGGATGTGGTCGCGTGCATCTCCGCGCCGCCGAGCGACTCGTCGTCGGTCTCCTCGCCGGTCGCCATCTTGACCAGCGGCGGCCCGCCGAGGAAGACCTTCGCGCCCTTGTCGACCATGACGATGTAGTCGCTCATGCCGGGGATGTAGGCGCCACCGGCGGTGGAGTTGCCGAAGACCAGCGCGACGCTGGGCTGCTTGCGAGCCGAGGCCCGGGTGATGTCGCGGAAGCCCTTGCCGGCCGGGATGAAGATGTCCTTCTGGTGCGGCAGGTCGGCGCCACCGGACTCGACGAGGACCACGCTGGGGAGGTGGTTCTCCTCCGCGATCTGCATCGCGCGGGCGGTCTTGCGCATCGAGACCGGGTTGATCGAGCCGCCCTTCACGGTCGGGTCGTGGGCGACGATCATGCACTCGACGCCGGAGACGACGCCGATGCCGGTGACGGTCGAGCCGCCGACCGTGAACTCGGTGCCCCAGCCGGCCAGCGTCATCAGCTCGAGGAACGGCGCGCCCTCGTCGAGCAGCAGCTCGATCCGCTCGCGGGCAGTGAGCTTGCCGCGGGAGTGGTGGCGCTCGATGTACTTGCCGCCGGCGTTGACCGCCTTGGCGTGCTCGGCGTCGAGGTCGGCCAGCTTGTCGAGCATGGCCGTACGGCGCTCGGCGCTCATGCGCTCAGTCCCAGGAGCTTGGCGGCAAGGTCGGTCATCACGTCGGTGGCTCCTCCTCCGATGGGCAGGATCCGGGTGTCGCGGTAGTGCCGCTCCACCTCGGTCCCGGTCATGTAGCCGGTGCCGCCATGGAGCTGCACGGCCTCGTTGCAGACCCACTGGCTCGCCTCGACCGCGGTCTGCTTGGCGAGTACGGCGGCGGCGATCGTGTCCGCGGTCGTCCCCTCGGACAGGTAGCGGTCGACGACGCTGTGGGTGAAGACGCGGGAGACCTCGACGAGGCGCCGCATCTCGACCAGCGTGTGCTGCACGACCTGGCGGGCGATGAGGGGCTTGCCGAAGGTGCTGCGCTCGCGGGCATAGGCGATGGTGAGCGCGAGGCTGCGCTCGGCGATGCCGTAGGCGTGGACGGCCAGTGCGATCCGCTCGGTGACGAACGCCTCGGCGATGTAGCCGAAGCCGGCGTTCTCCTCGCCGACGAGGTTCTCGACCGGGACGCGGACGTCGGCGAAGCCGAGCTCGGCGGTGTCGGAGCAGCGCCAGCCCATCTTGTCGAGCTTGCGGTCGACGCTGAAGCCGGGCGTGTCCTTGTCGACGACGAGCAGGCTGATCCCTCCGGCGCCGGTGCTCGGACCGGTCCGGACGGCGAGGGTGACGAAGTCGGCGCGCACGCCGCTGGTGATGAAGGTCTTCGAGCCGTTGACGACGTAGTGATCGCCGTCGCGGGTCGCGCGGGTGGTGAGGTGGGCGACGTCGGAGCCGCCGCCGGGCTCGGTGATGCCGAGCGCGCCGATCCTCTCGCCGGCGAGCGTGGGCCGGACGTAGGCGTCGATCAGGCGGTCGCTGCCGTGGGCGACGATGTGGGGCAGCGCGATGCCGTGGGTGAAGAGACCCGCGAGCAGGCCGGAGCTGGCGCCCTCGGAGATGAGGCCCTCGGTGAGCGCCACGGTGTCGGCCAGGGTGCCGCCCTCGCCGCCCACCTCCTCGGGGAAGCCGAGGCCGAGGACGCCCTGCTTCGCGGCCGCCTGGTGGAGGGCGCGGGGGATCTCGCCGGCGTCCTCCCACTGCTGCAGGTGGGGGGCGATCTCGCGGCGGGCGAACTCGGCGCCGAGCTCGCGCACCTCCTTCAGATGGGTCGTGCCGGCGCTCATCGGAGCAGCTCCTCGGGGATGTCGACGACACGGCTGCGGAGCCACTCGCCCAGCGCCTTCGCCTGTGGGTCGAACCGCACGCCCTCGGCCACGCCGGCGCCGAGGATGCCCTCGACGACGACGTTGACGCCGCGGAGGTTGCGCAGCGGCACGACGTGGACGGGCAGGTCACGGGTCTCGGGCATGAGCGTCCGGATCCAGTCGGGCGTGACGGTGGCGAGCAGCCAGTCCACCGCCGCGTCCGGCCGGTCGGCCGGGATCCACAGCCCGATGTTGGCGTTGCCGCCCTTGTCGCCCGACCGGGCGTACACCAGCTCCCCCACCGCGACCCGCCGAGTGGGGCCTCCGGCACGGCCGAGTGGGGCCTCCCCTCCGTCGAGTGGGGCCTCCGGCACGGCCGAGTGGGGCCTCTCCTCCGTCGAGTGGGGCCTCGCCTCATGGTGAGTGGGGGCCGCGGACGCCCCCACTCGGTGTTGCTCAAGGCCCCACTCGGGATGAGGGGAGGCCCCACTCGGGGTGAGGGGAGGCCCCACTCGGCGGGGTGGTGGGACGGTGAGCGTGGTGCCGTCCGGGAGGTGGACGGTCTCGGTCACGGCCGACCGGTCGACGTACTCGGGGCGGTAGACGCCGTAGGCGCTGGGCTTGCTGGGAGGAGCGGTGACGTGGAAGCCGGGGATGCTGGCGAGGACGAGCTCGATCGCGGGTCCGGTGAAGGCGCGGCCGACGGCGTCGGCGTCGTGGGACCAGGCGACGAGGCGCAGCAGCGTGGCGGCGCCCTCCTCGGTGCCGGAGTCGAGCGGCGGAGTGTGGTGGGTGGACCAGGCGTGCCGGAGCCCGGCGGGCAGGACCGCCTCGACCTGGGCCTTCAGCAGCTCGGCCTTCGCGTCGACGTCGAGGCCGGTGAGCACGAACTCGACCTGATTGCGCCAGCCGCCGAGCTCGTTGACCGCGACCTTGAGCCGCTCCGGCGGCAGGCTCCCCCGCACGCCGCCGATCTCGACGCGGTCCTCGCCGAGGTCGCGCAGCGCGATGCTGGCGAGGTCGCAGGTGACGTCCGGATTGAGGTACGCCGTCTCCTGGATCTCGTAGAAGAGCTGGGCGGCCACCGTGTCGGTCGTGACGAGGCCGCCGGTGCCGCCGTGCTTGGTGATGACCGACGAGCCGTCGGCGGCGATCTCGGCGATCGGGAAGCCGAACGGCACCAGCGGGTCCTTCAGCCGACCGGACGCGACGGCGTCGAAGAGCCCCGCGAAGTTGCCGCCGGTGGCCTGGGTGCCGCACTCGATGACGTGCCCGGCGACGAGGGCCCCGGCCAGCTCGTCGAGCGAGTCCTGGGTCCAGCCGTGGTGCCAGATCGCCGGCCCCATGACGACCGACGCGTCGGTGACGCGGCCGGTGACGACCACGTCCGCGCCGGCCTCCAGCGCGGCCGCGATGCCGAAGGCGCCGAGGTAGGCGTTGGCGGTCAGCGCGCCGGGGAAGAGGCCGGAGGCGCGGAGGTCGTCGCCGTCGACGTACGCGACCCGAGGACCCCGACCCGAGCCGGTGTCGATCTCGCCGATGGCCTCGGCGAGGCCCGCCGGGTTGAGGCCGCCGGCGTTGCTGACGATCCGCACGCCCCGCTCGAGCGCGAGCCCGAGGCAGTCCTCGAGCTGGCGCAGGAACGTCTTCGCGTAGCCGAGGCTCTCGCCGCCGGGGCGCAGCTGGTCCTTCCCCAGGATGAGCATGGTCAGCTCGGCGAGCCAGTCGCCCGTGATCACGTCGACGGGGCCGCCCTCGAGCTGCTCGCGCAGGGCGGAGAGGCGGTCGCCGTAGAAGCCCGAGCAGTTGGCGACGCGGAGGGGCTCGCTCATGCGGGGCTCCCCTCGGGCCGGCGGCCGCCCCCCGGAGGGCCGGCGAACGCCTGCGCGATGTCGAGCCACCGGTCGGCGTCGGTCCCGGCGGCGACGAGGTCGGTGTCGTCGCGGTGGACGCGCTGGGTGACGAGGCGGGCGAAGTCCCACGCGGACCCGGTGATGGACTGCTCGGCGTCCTCGGGCCCGAACTCGACGGTCCCGCCGCTGGGCAGGGTGAGCCGCACGCGGACCTCCGCGGTGGGCAGGTCGAGTCCGCGGGCGGCGTACGCGAAGCCACGGGTGCGGACGCCGAGGTGGGCGACGTGCCTGACCGCGTCGGTCCGCTCCGGGGACGTGC
Organism: Nocardioides sp.; assembly: GCF_047607365.1. Taxonomy (GTDB): domain Bacteria; phylum Actinomycetota; class Actinomycetes; order Propionibacteriales; family Nocardioidaceae; genus Nocardioides. The sequence continues at coordinate 24,095 of NZ_JASGDD010000112.1, forward strand.
CGAGGGCGTCGTGGACGTCGAGCCCGTGCGCCCAGGTCTCCATGAGGCGGGCGGTGGCCATCGAGGCGGGCGACATCGGCGGCCCGAACCACGGCAGCTTGCCTCCCGCGGCACCGGCCTCGCGCAGTGCCTCGGTCAGCGCGACACGGGCGGCGTCCCACCGGAGGAGGAGCTCGGCGCCGGGCACCGTCGCGCCGGCGAGGGCCTCGGCGTCGACGAACCCCTCGGGATCCTGGATCGCCTCGAGGACCAGCTCGTCCCACTCCTGCTTGTCGCCGCGGGCGGCCCGGGTGGCGAGCAGCGAGGCCTCGTCGGTCCAGGCGAGGTGGGAGATCGTCGTCGCGACGTCCCAGCCCTCGGCCGGAGTGGGCAGCCGCCACTGCTCCTCGGTGAGGAGCGCCACGGTCTCGCGCAGGCGCAGGCCGACCGTCGCGAGGTCGTCCAGCAGGTCGTCGAGGATGCTCACGGGATCTCCTTGTCGAGGACGGTGGCCCAGTGGTCGAGGATCCGGTTGCGGCGGCGGGTGTCGTCGCCGAGGGTCGAGGCGAGACCGAGGCCGCGCAGGAGGTCCAGGGTGGCCTGGACGAGCTCGCGCTGGCCGGGGACGGACTCGTCGACGTCGAGGAGGCGTACGGCGAGGCGGTGGGCCTCCCGGCCGATCTCCTGCTCCAGGGGCCCGACGAGGGCGAGCAGCTCGGGGTCGGTGCGGGCGGCCACCCAGAGCTCCAGCGCGGCGGTGAACCGCGGCGAGGTGAAGTGGTCGGCCAGCAGCTCGAGCACGGCGCGCGTGCGGGCGCGGCCGGTCGGCAGCCGGTCGACCGCGGCGGCCAGCTCGGCCCCGCGGGTCGTCATCACGTGCTGCACCGCGGCGACGACGAGGTCGTTGCGGGTGGGGAAGTGGTGCAGCTGCGCACCGCGCGAGACGCCCGCCCGCTCGGAGACGAGCGTGGTCGTCGTGCTGGCGAAGCCCCGCTCGACCAGCAGCTCCACCGCCGCGTCCAGGAGCCGCGCGCGCATCAGCCGGGTGCGCTCCTCCTGCGGGACGCGGACGGTGGCCTGGGTCACAGGGGGAGTCAACCCCCTCATCAACAAACAGTCAAGACTGTCTTTAACTTTGCCCGTGCTGCCCGATCGGACAGGGGGACTAGTCATCCGTGGCCACGTCGGCACGAGCCGTGCGACCGTGGTGCCGGCGTACGGGAGGGAGGAGGATTCCGTGGTGAGTGAGCAAGTCCCAGCGGTGATCGTCGAGGGGCTGCACGTCCGCTTCGGGGAGGTCGAGGCGGTCGGCGGCGTCGACCTGGTCGCCGCGGCCGGCCACTGCACCGCGCTCCTGGGGAGGAACGGCGCGGGCAAGTCGACGACCATGCGGGTCCTCGCGGGGGTGGTGCCTCCGACCGAGGGCCGCGTGGTCGTCGCCGGCCACGACGTGCGCCGGGCGCCGCTGGCCGTGAAGCGGGCGGTCGGCTACTGCCCCGACGTCGGCGGCCTCGTGCCGCGGGCGACGCCGTGGGAGCACCTCCAGCTCTCGGCCCGGCTGCGGCGGATGGACGCGGGCTGGGAGGAGCGGGCGCGCGACCTGCTCGAGCGCTTCGGGCTCGGCGACGTCGCGCACCGCGTCACCTCCGGCTTCAGCCACGGGATGGGCCGGCGGCTCTCGGTCGTCCTCGCCGCCTTCCACGAGCCCGCCGTGCTGCTGCTCGACGAGCCGTTCGACGGCGTCGACCCGATCGGCGTCGAGGCGACGCTCGAGACCGTCAGCGACGCCCGCGCCCGTGGTGCCTGCGTGCTGGTCTCGACCCACCTGCGCGAGCTGGCGATCGAGGCCTGCTCGTCGGTCCTCGTGCTGCGCGGCGGCGCGCCGGTCGCGTCCGTCAGCGCGGGCGAGATGGCCGGCGAGGAGGGTGCGCGTGAGTACCGCCGCCTCCTGGACTAGGTCCCAGGTCCGCGCCGCGGCCGACGTCGGCCACCTCCTGCGCTTCCGTACGACGACCCGTGGCCGCCGCCGCTTCGCGGCCGGACTCGCGGTGTTCGTGGCGATCACCGTCGCGGTGGCGGTGGCGCCGGCGTACCTGCCGGGGGCGGGAGGCGGCGGCTACGCGTTCAGCGTCCTCCTCCTGGTGCCGAGCGCGATGGCCGGCTTCCTGCTGCTCGCCGTCGTCGCGGCCGTCGCCAGCGGCGGCGGCCGGGAGCTGGTGGCCCGCGACCAGCTGGTGGCCTACCCGGTCTCGCCGACCACGGACCATCTGGGCGCGCTGCTGCTCGCGCCGCTCAACATCGGCTGGCTGATCCAGTCGTGGGCCCTGCTCGGGAGCGCGGCCTTCGCCGTCGGTCGTGACGACGTCGGACCGCTGGCGGTCGCGCTGCTGGCCTGGATCGCGGCGTCGACGGCGATCGGGCAGCTCGTGGCCTGGACGGTCGAGTGGGTCCGGCGGCTGCCCGGCGGCCTCGTCGCCGTCCGGGTCGTGGCGGTGCTGGGCCTGCTCGGGGCGGCGCTGCTCCAGCTCACCCATCGTCTCGCGCCGGCGCTCGACCACGTCCCGACCCGGCGCCTCCTCGCGCTCTACCTGGACGGCGCATGGACGTGGCGGTGGCTGCTCGGCGTCGTCGTCACGCTCGCCGCCTTCGCCGTCGCGACCTGCCTCGGCGCGGCGCCGGCGACGCTGGCCGCCCACCGGCCGGCGCGGGAGGAGACGGCGGCCGAGAGCAGCCACGTGCGC
>NZ_JASGDD010000113.1:0-37659 GCF_047607365.1 Nocardioides sp.
CGGCCGGGCCGTTCCACACCGCTCCGGGCGGTTACCCGACGGGGCGCTCGTGGGCTCCTGCCGACGCCGTGCGGCCGGTGGAGGACGCCGCCGACGCGGCGGGCGCGGTCGAGGCGGCGGTCGCCTCCGGCTGGGACACGCTCAAGGTGGTGCTGCACACCGGGCTCCCCCTGCTCGGCGAGGACGCGCTGCGCGCGCTCGTCGCCACCGCGCACGCGCGGGGCCTGACCGTCTCGGTGCACGCCGAGGGGCCGGGCCAGGCGGCTCGGGCGATCGACGCCGGCGCCGACGTGCTGGTGCACGCGCCCTGGACCGAGCCGCTCTCCGGCGAGGTGCTGGAGCGCGGTCGGCACATGACGTGGATCTCGACGCTGGCCATCCACGGCGCGGCCGAGCGGCGGTGCGCGATCGAGAACGTCCGGCGCTTCCGCGCCGTCGGCGGGACGGTGCGCTACGGGACGGACATGGGCAACGGGCCCACGCCCGTCGGACCGAGCCCGGCCGAGATCCGCGCCCTGGCCGAGGCCGGCCTGGGCATCGACGAGCTGCTGCTCGCGATGACCGGCGTGGCCGCGGGCGGGTCGCCGGACGGCGTACGCGCGGAGCGGATGCTGGCGAGCACCGCCCCGCCACCGCGGGACGCCGAGGAGCTGATCGCCTGGCTGGCGGGGGCCCGGCGGCTCGTCGACCTGACCGGCACGACCCCTGCGGAGGACCGATGACGACCCTCGCCGAGCGGGCCGAGGCCCTCGACGCCGCCGATCCGCTGGCCGCCCTCCGGGCCGAGTTCGTCCTGCCCCCGCAGGTGAGCTCCTATCTCGACGGCAACTCGCTCGGCCGGCCGCTGCGTGCCACCCGAGCGCGGCTCGGGTCGTTCGTGGACGGCGACTGGGGCACCGGCCTGATCCGCTCGTGGGACGCCGGCTGGATGGACGCGCCCGTGGAGCTGGGCGACGCCATCGCCCGCATCACCCTCGGCGCCGCGCCCGGGCAGACCGTCGTCGCCGACTCGACCACCGTGATGCTCTACAAGCTGGTCCGCGGCGCCGTGGCCGCGCGACCGGGCCGCGACCAGGTCGTCGCCGACACCGAGAACTTCCCCACCGACCGGTTCGTGCTCGAGGGCGTCGCCGCCGAGTGCGGGCTGGAGATCGTGTGGCTGCGGACCGACCCGCGGACCGGTCCGTCGGCCGCCCAGGTGCGCGCCGCCGCGGGTCCCCGGACGGCGCTGGTGCTGCTCAGCCACGTGAGCTACCGGTCGGGCTTCGTCGCCGACATGCCCGCGATCACGGCCGCCGCCCACGACGCCGGCGCGCTGATGCTGTGGGACCTGTGCCACTCGGTGGGCGCGGTGGAGCTGGAGCTCGACCGCATCGGCGTCGACCTGGCCGTGGGCTGCACCTACAAGTACCTCAACGGCGGGCCCGGCGCGCCCGCGTTCGGCTACCTGGCGCGGTCGCTGCACGGCGCGGTCCGTCAGCCGGTGCAGGGCTGGATGGGGGCGGCCGACCCCTTCGCGATGGCGCCCTCCTATGTGCCCGCCACCGGGATCCGGCAGCTGATCAGCGGCACCCCGCCGATCGTGGGGATGCTGCCGATGCGCGACATGCTCGACCTGATCGAGCGCGCCGGGATGGCGGCCGTGCGCGCGAAGTCGGTGCTGCTCACCGAGCTCGTCATCGAGGCGTACGACGAGCTGCTCGCGCCCCTGGGCGTCGAGCTCGGATCGCCGCGCGACCCGGCGGCGCGCGGCGGCCACGTCACCCTCGACCACCCGTCGTTCCAGGGGCTGCTGGGCTCGCTCTGGGAGCGGGGTGTGATCCCCGACTTCCGCCCGCCGCGCGGGCTGCGGATCGGGCTGTCGCCGTTGAGCACGAGCTTCGCCGAGGTGGCCCACAGCCTGACGGTGGTGGCGGAGCTGCTGCACGCCGCCGCCGCTCCCTAGCAGGCTCCTGGCCCGCTTCGCCGGCCTCCGACTCACCGTGCCGAATCGTGCATTTGCGTGATGACACGCCGGGTGCGTCCGCGACACGCCGTACCGAATCGCGCATTTGCGGGGCTACGCGGGCGAGGCGTCAGCCGGCGAGCGCGGCCGGATCGGTGACGGGGGCCCGGCAGACGAAGCCCTCGCAGACGTACGCCGTCGGCAACCCCTCCACCGCCGGCCGGTCGACGAGGAGCGGAATGTCCGGCGCCGGCCCGTCGGCGACCGCGACGATGCCGCCGGGGCGCGCCATCGCCGCGCGGACCATGCGGTCACGGTCGGGCCCGGGAGTGCCGACGACGGCGATCTCCTCCGGACCGGCCTCGAGCAGCGTCGCGGCGGCCAGGCTGTGGCCGGCGAAGCGAGGGGCCTTCGTCGCGAGTGCGGCGACGGTGGCCAGCACGGCCTCGGCGCGCTCGCGATAGCTCCTGTCCCCCGTCAGCGCATGAGCCGTCACGAGCGCGCCGGTGATGCTGCTCGTGCCCGACGGGCTGGCGTTGTCGGCGGCGTCGCGCGGTCGGGTGAGCAGGGCCTCGGCGTCGCTCGCGGTGTCGAAGAAGCCGCCGTCGTCGGCCCCGAAGAGCCGGAGCGCGGTGTCGATGAGCTCGGTCGCCGCACCGAGCCAGCGCGGGTCGGCCGTCGCGCGGGTCAGGGCGAGGAAGCCCTCCGCGACACAGCCGTAGTCCTCCAGCACTCCCGCGTGCGGGCCGGCGACGCCATCGCGCGAGACCCTCCTCAACCGAAGGGGGCCTCCCGCCCCGCCGACTGGGGCCTCCCCGCCCGTCGAGTGGGGGCTCCCCTCGACATGGACGTCGAGCAGCAGCTCGCCGGCGACGACGGCCGCCTCGACGAGGTCGGGGCGGCCCAGCCGCAGCCCGGCGTCGACAAGACCGCCGATCGCGAGGCCGTTCCAGGCGGCGACCACCTTGTCGTCGCGGGCCGGCCGGACCCGGGCGGCGCGGGCAGCCAGCAGCCGCTCTCGGACGTCGGCGAGACGCGCCCGGTCCTCAGGGGCATGCCGCAGCTGGAGTGTCGAGGTGCCGTGCTCGAAGGTGCCCTCGTCCGTCACGCCGAAGACCTCGGCCGCCCACGCGCCGTCCTCGTCGCCGAGCACCTCGCGGAGCTGGGCCGGCGTCCAGACGTAGAACCGGCCCTCCTCCCCCTCGCTGTCGGCGTCGAGCGCGCTGGCGAACCCGCCCTCGGGCGTGCGCAGCTCACGGAGCATGAAGTCGGCCGTCTCCCCGGCGATCCGGTCGCCGAGGTCGCTCCCGAGCCGGGCGTAGAGCCCGAGCAGGAGGCCGTTGTCGTAGAGCATCTTCTCGAAGTGCGGCACCACCCAGCCGCGATCGACCGCGTAGCGCGCGAAGCCGCCGCCGATCTGGTCGTAGAGGCCGCCGCCCGCCATCGCGCTCACCGTGCGGTCGAGCATCATCCGGGCCTTGTCGCCAGGAGTACGCCGGAGGAACTCCAGCACCATCGACGGCGGGAACTTCGGCGCTCCCCCGAAGCCTCCCGCCATCGGGTCGAACTGCTCGGCGAGCGTCTCCACGGCCGCCACGAGGTCGATGTCGGCGTGCGGGGCGGTCGGCGACGTCGTACGGGAGAGATGGTCGCGAACCGACGCCGCCACCTGGTCGATCTCACCGCGCCGGTGGGTCCATCCCTCGCTCAGCGCCTGGAGCACCTGGGTGAACGCCGGCATTCCCTGCGCCGGCCGCGGCGGGAAGTAGGTGCCGGCGAAGAACGGCGCCGCGTCGTGGTCGAGGATCACCGTCATCGGCCACCCGCCCTGCCCCGTCATGGCCGTCGTCGCGGCCATGTAGACCGCGTCCACGTCCGGCCGCTCCTCCCGATCGACCTTGATCGAGACGAAGTGCTCGTTCATGTACGCCGCCGTCGCCTCATCCTCGAACGACTCATGCGCCATCACATGGCACCAGTGACACGCGGCGTACCCGACGGACAGCAGGACCGGGACGTCGCGGCGGCGCGCCTCCTCGAACGCCTCAGGCGACCACTCCCACCAGTCCACCGGATTCTGAGCGTGCTGGAGCAAGTACGGGCTAGTTGCCGAGGTCAGTCGGTTCGCCATTTCCTGTGACTCCTGACGAGTGGCAGATGCATCACTTGGTCGAGTGATGCACGAGAGTGATGCACGAAACCAGCGTACGATGGTTCATCCAGCGTAGGAGGGTCTCGGTGGCCACACGTTCTCAACCCAAGCTGCTCGCCCAGGGCAAGCCGCGTACGACGGAAGGCAGCTCGCGTCCATGGCGGGTGCGGCTCTACGCCCCGTCCAATGGCTCGAACAAGTACCAGGTGTTCTTCAAGGCGCCCGCCGGAGACGGCGAGCCGTGGAAGCGAGTGCTGCGCCGGGCCGCGTCGGAGGAGGAGGCGCGCCGGATCTTCGCCCAGGCCGAGGCGGCGCTGGACACCGAGTCGGAGACGCCCGTCGGCGCCGATATCCGCGCGGCGCGAACGATCCGGATGCTCGGCGAGGAGTACCTCAAGGACTCGATCGAGCGTGGCAAGCAGCCGCGGACGATGGAGCAGCGCGAGTCCCGGCTCAACGCCCACATCCTCCCGACCATCGGCGACGTGCCGGTGACGAAGTGGCGCGTCGAGCACAGCCGCAAGGTGATGGAGAAGGGATCGAAGACACTCTTTTCCCAGCGCGGGCGCGAGGATCTCCGTGGCCAGCTCGCCGCGATGCGCAAGCTCGCCTGGCGCCTGGGATGGCTCGACCGCGCGGTCGACCCTCTCGACGGCTTGGAGATCGGGCGAGCGACCGTGCATCACGGAGCGACGGCGCAGTACGTCGACCCGCGGCTGCGTCCCGAGACCAGGCAGGTGCGCGCGATGGCCGCGGCAGCCGATCGCCTGTGTGGTCCCGACGGCACGGATCCGCTGATGACCCGGCTGCCGCTGTTCGGCACGAAGATCCGCCTCGCCGGCTTCGGCGGCCTGCGCCTCGGCGAGCAGAACGCGCTGCGCGCAATTGACGTGTTCTTCGACCAGGGCTACGTCCACGTCAACGGCTCCTGGATCACCCCGAGAAGGGCGCCCGGCTTCCGCGGCCCGGTCAAGAACCACACCCTCCACGAAGTCCCGCTTCCGAACTCGCTGATGCGCGGCGAGCTCCTCCCCCGCGTCGCGGTGCTCCTGGGTCTGCCCGCGGACGCGGCGCTGCAGCGCATGCTCAACGCCCAGGAAGAGGAACGCCAGCGTCGGGCCGCACTCGCGCAGCGGGAAAGGGACCGCAGCCTCGCCTGGTGGAACTACCCGGTGCCACCCAAGGACGAGCTGTGGCTCTTCGTCGACACCGTCACCGGCCTGCCCGTAAAGCCCGAGATGCACAACGAGCGCTGGCACCGCGTGCGCGCGTGGGTTGAGGAGAACGACCCAGACAACGCCTGGCCCCGCACGATCGTCTACCGCAACCTCCGCCACCACGCGGCCACCAAGTGGTTCCACGAGGAGCTTGGCGAACCGTGGGAGGTCGTCGCTCAGTACCTCGGCGATAAGCTCACCACCGTCCTGAACCACTACGTCCGCGCTGGCGAGGACGCCCTCCGAGACTCGGTCGACAAGCTCGCCAGGCGATGAGGCCTTCCGCTACGCGGAGATCGCATCGCGCCAAACTTGTCACCAGTAGATGGCAACGACCTCGACGTCGATCAGCTTGGCTACGTCGGTATCACCAGGGGCGTCCGCAACGAGCTCAGGCGTGCTGTCGGCCGTTGCGACTACAGAACCGCCCGGCAGGACGGGCAGACCAGCGAGCTGCCGTGCAATCCGGCGGGCATCAAGGTCTTGTTCGGGTGTCGGCGCGCTGTCTGGGTTTCCGGCAACGATGAGTTCGCGCACCGCAGCGAACGCCTGCCGCTGCGCGCTCGGCGATGCTTCGTCGGAAACTCGCGCGGCAATCTCGATGAGCTCCACCGCCGCTGATGGCCGGCGGTCCTGCTTGGTCATCGAAGCGATCTGATCTGCATAGGCTGCGAGCGCCCGCACAAGGGCGAGGTGCGACTGCCCCGTAGCAAGTCCATCAAGTCCCGTGGTGCCCGCCTTGCTCAGCGTGTCGATCTGGTCCACCAGGCTTGGGGCGACGTCGCCAAACAGGTGAGCGACCTTGACTGGGGTCCAGGTTTCGTGGAGGCCCGGCCGCGCGACCCGGCACAAGAGCTTGAACTGGCCCGACGAGAACAGAACGCGCCGGATGTCCTTCCAGTAGCCAATGTGCTCCGTAACGCCGACGATTTCGAGCGGGCGAACGGGGGCGCCAAGTTCACTTGCAGTGCTGGACCGGACGACGTACTCATGCCCGTCTACGGTGGCCACGACGAAGTTGCATGCAGTTGCCCTGATGGGGATCAGCCCGGCGAGGAGGCGATCGAGGACCTTCTTCACGGGTTCGATCTCATCGAGCATGGCGAGCCCTGCAGGGCCCGCCATCTGCGGGTACTCGGCAGCCATGGCGGAGAACTCCGACACCATCGTCCCGAGTTTGAACACCGGGTCAACCTCAAGGACGACCTCTAGTTCGATCAGCTGTCCACGCAGCAAGTCTTCGCCACGCCACCCGCGATGTCCGCCATCTTCGGTGGCACTGTCGACTGGAATAGACACTGGACCGACCGCGTCGTCGCGCAGTGCGATCGGCAGCTTGGCGTCATCGCGTAGCTCGTTGAACAGGGTCTGGACCACTGCCTTGCGAGAACTTTCGACAGAACTTGAGTTCGCGGTCTGATAGCGAGTTGCGCTCTCGGCCTTCGCGGCGACGGCGCCTACCGATGCCTTTGCTGACATCTCGGCCTGTTCGGATACGGACCTGCCGCTCGTAACATGCTCGGGAATCGTGTCCCGCTGGGACACGAGCAGACTCGTCAGGCTGACCTCATCGAGGTACACGAACTCGCGAAGAGGGCGGGCAGTATCGATGACCTTCTTCGCCCGCTTCGCTCGCCTTCGATCCCGAAAGCGACGCCACCAATCGTTAAGCGCCATTGGAGGCTCCCTTCGCCTCTCGCACCGGCCGCCGCGCTACTCGCTCGAACGCCTGGGCAATGTCTTCATCAACGATCGCCCTGCGGCCATCGCCGGCCGCCAGGAGGGCTGCCTCCGTCCAGAGCGACGCAAGCCGTGCCGCAGACCACCCGTCGCTGGCAGCCGCCACCATCTCCAGCCCGAGCACTCCCTCGGTCTTCATCTGGCCAGCGCCGAGTTGCAGGATCTCCAATCGGTCTTCAGCGGTTGGCATGCCAAACGCGATTTCCCAGTCAAACCGCCCCGGTCGCAGGAGTGCCTCGTCAACGCTCTCGATGCGGTTGGTGGCCGCGATCACGATGAGGTTCGAGCCGCCCTGATCGAAGCCATCGAGCTCTGTCAGGAGCTGGGCAACGAGTCGCCTGGACGCCTCGTGGGATTCCTCGGTGCGGCGCTCGGCGATGCTGTCGATCTCGTCGAAGAAGATGATCGCGCTGTCCTTCTTGGCCGCTGCGCGGAAGATCCGTCGGATTGCTTGCTCGCTGTCGCCGACCCACTTGCTCACGATGGAGGGCCCGCTGATCAGATAGAAGGAAGCGCCGGACTCGTGGGCGATCACGCGCGCGAGATGGGTCTTGCCGGTTCCGGGAGGGCCCGTGAAGATGATCCCCTTCACAGGGCGGGCACCGATGGCTGACAACTGCTCGCGGTTCTTGAGTTGGGTCTCGATCAGTTCAACGGCACGCTGGCGAACCTCGTGGTAGCCAGCGAACGAGGCGAACGTTGGGCCGTCAGCGCCAGCAGGGACCAGATACTCGTCAATGCTGTCGTCTCCGACGCCCTCATCTCGGTACCTGACCGGACCCTGATCGAAGACCCGCAGCACGCCATCGACCTCGCTGAACTGAACCGTATTGCCGACGGCGACCTCGACAGAAGCTTCACCGGGCACGAACCGAATCCCAGCGCCGTACTCGATAAGAAGTCCGTCATCGAGAATCTTTCGGATGATTGCTACCTCGGGAATCTCCGGCCAGGCACTCTCAGGAACTACCTCCCATCTGTCCTCACTCACGAAGACAACGGAGCCCCTCTGAAGGTCGGCCAGTTGTCCCAGCGAGAATCTGGCAGTGCCACCGTTCGAAGTGCGGCCTAGGAACGCCTCGCCCCCATCGAGCACCTCGAGCACCTTTATCAGATGCCCGTCCCAACGCCCCTCGACGTTGCCCGCCTCGCTCACCTGCGCACCTCCCTCACTGGACTTGATGCCTCCAGCTCTCGCCAGCTTGGGACGAGAGCGGTCATCATCGCCGTGAAGGCCTTGCCGTGGGAGCGATAGCGCAGGTGCAGAAGCTCATGGACAACGACGTAGTCCTGGAACTCCTCAGGCATGTCGACGAGATCTCCGGCCAGGGTGACGACACCGTCAGGGGCGCACGAACCCCACTTGGTCTCCAGCTTAGCGATCACCACTCGGGTGGGGTTAACGCGGATCTTCGCCGCCCAGGCCATCGCCTTGCGGGTGAGCACCTGGTCAGCGGTCAGGATCATCTTGGGGCGCGCCATCAGACCTTCTCCAGCACGTTCATGACGTTCTCGATGATTTCGTTGCACGCCTTCGCAGGAACCTTCTTGTCCAGCAGCGGCTTGTAGAGGCCACTACGGAGGCGGCGGCGCTCGTCCGGGTTCTGCTTCCAGTGCGGGAACTGGTCGACCGCGATCTCGATGGTCGTCGCGATGTGCTGGATGTCGACCTTGAGCCCGCTCAATGCCGGTTCTGCACTCAGAGCCGCGTAGACGCCGAAGGCTCGATCGGAAAGTCCAGCCTGCCTCGCGAACTCACGCAGCCGATCCTTCTCCTCAGCAATGGCCTTGAGTTCGTCGAGAGCCGCGAGGCCGTTGACCTTGCGTTCTTCGAGGTCCTGGATGACGCGATCCGCCTTGTCCCTGATGCTCTGAAGCACGACGGCAGCAGCGGGGTTGTCCTCCATTTCCTTCCGCAAGCCACGCAGCAGGTTGTAGACCTTCTCCTCCGGCGGACCGTCGTCGTTCCGTAGCGCCTCCAAGGTGTCGACATCGAAGGTGGCGACCTTGGTAAACCGCCCGAGGCCCTCCTGTGTCGCGCTCTCCTCAATCAGCCGCTTCGTCTTGTGCTCCAGGTCGGCAGTGAACCCGCCAGCATCCAAGTACGCGTTGCGGACTGCGGCGTACAACATGGAGAGCCGCTTGTACGTCGCGATGTGGTCGCGCAGCTCTGCCGACGGTGACAGGATCTCCCACAGCGACTCGATGTCGCGATAGGCGTCGAAGAACTCCTTACGCGCTTCCTCGGTGAGAAACTTGCCGTAGACGAGACTCTCCAACTGCTCATCAGCACCCTGACCGCCCTCCACCTGGAGGTACTCGGTTGAGGCGACGTCTATCTTGACCAGCAGATCTGCCATCAGGACGTCGAGGTCTTCCAACGCGCCCTCAACATCGGCCGAGTCGAACCGCAGCGCCTTGTGCAACTCCTTGAGGATGCCGACAAAGTCGACGACGAGTCCGACCTTCTTCTGCACACCTTCGCCATCCACGTAGGGGCGGTTCACGCGCGCGAGCGCCTGGAGCAGCACGTGGTCGCGCATCGGCTTGTCGAGGTACATCGCGTACAGCACCGGCGCGTCGTATCCGGTGAGCAACTTGTCGGTGACGATCAGGATCTTGGGCCGCTGGTCAGCCTTCTTGAACTGGCGCCGCACCTCCTTCTCGCGGTCATCAGAGAGTTGTAGGTCGTAGACGTCAGGTCGGTCGACCACGTCGTTGGGGTTTCTGCTGTAGACGACCTCGGACCACTCGGATGGAAGTAGCTCATCAAGCGCACGCTTGTACTTGGCGCACGTTTCCCGGTCGACGGCAACGAGGAACACCTTGTAGCCCAGCGGCTCGACGTTCTCCTTGAAGTGGTTGGCGACGAATTCGGCCACCTGCCTCACACGGCTGTCTGCCCCGAGGAACGTACGCAGGCCGACGGCCCGCTGAAGCACCTTATTGAGCTCCTCAACGTCAGTGATGTCCTCGTCATTGGCGAGCGCGTAGAACTGCTCGTCGAGGTCCTCGGGCTCCATGGACATCGTCGACGGAGCAAGCAGGTATTTGATCGGCAACGTCGTCTCGTCGTCGATGGACTCGATGATCGAGTACTTGTGCAGATAGCCCTTTTCGTCCTGGGCGCCGAAGATCTGGAACGATCCCGACCCACCGCCTTGCGTGCCCCCGACCGGAGTTCCAGTGAAGCCGATGATGGTGGAGTTCGGCACGGCGGCCATCAAGTAGGAGCCGAGGTCGGCAGCGACGGAGCGATGAGCTTCGTCGATGAACACGAAGATGTTGTCCCGGTCAGAGCTGTCCTTCCGGATCGTGTCGAACTTATGGATCATCGACACCACGAGCCCGCGGAAGTCTGAGTCGAAGATGTCCTGCAGGTCGTCCCTGCTGTTGGCCCGCCGGACCGGGATGTCATTGGCCTGCATCTCGCCAAGGAGCCTGTCGACCCACTCCTTGAGCTGGCCCTCCAGTTCAGTGCGGTCGACGACAAGGATGACGGTCGCGTTCTTGAAACGATCCTTCTGGCTCAGGATCAATTGGGCCGCGGTCAGCAAGGTGAATGTCTTGCCCGAACCCTGGGTGTGCCAGATCAGCCCACGGTTCTTGGTCGAGTCGGCGCAGCGTTCGACAACGGCGTCGACAGCCCCACGCTGGTGCTCGCGGAGGACAGACTTCCGGGTCTCGCCGTCCTCGACGTAGAAGAGCACCCATTCGCGAAGGGTGCGCAGGAAGTCGCGTGGCTCGAAAAACGCCTGCACCGCGTCGCGGTAGGACTCGTCGCTCGTGTGCTTCCACTTGAAGAGCATCCGGCGGTTGACGTTCCAAGTGACGCCGTACCAGTAGTCGATCAGGTGCGTCTCGTTGTGGAGCTGCGCCTGGGTGAGGAGCTCGGGCGTCTCCTTCTCGTAGCGCCGAAGCTGGGTGACCGCCTTCGTCAGAGCGTCGCGATCCTTCGGGTTCTTGTGCTCGACGATGGTGACCGGGATGCCATTGACGACGAACATGACATCGGCGCGGTTGCCCTTGGCGCGTGCCGGCGGCTCGATCTTCCACTCCCAGGTGACCTGAAGCGCGTTCTGGTCCGGGAACACGTAATCGACAACCTGGACCGGGCGGTGACGCTGCTCGTTCTCATCGTTCCACTGGCGCTCCCCGCGCAGCCACCGAAGCACCTCCCGGTTGCCCTCGATCGTCGCCGGGAGCGCCTCGATGCTCTCGACGATCGCACGGGCCTGATCCTCGGTCAGCCATGAGTTGAACTCTCGCAGCTTGTCCTCCAGCACCTCGGGGAACAGCATGTTCGCTCGGCCGCGCCGCATCCCCTCGGCCTCTTCGGGCGTGAGCTGCTCCCACCCGACAGCGGAGGCGTGTTTCACCATCGGGAACTGCACCGACTTGGCTTCGGAGATCTTGATCTGGCTCATGCGGCGCTCCTCGCGAGCTTTGGAAGCGCACTCAGGTCGAGGTCGTCGACAGACACCTCGCCGGTCATGAGCTTGTGCAGCAACGACTTGAAAAGCTGCTCGAGCACCTCGCGCTTTCGCCGGTGCAGGTCGATCTTCCGATCGACGGCATCGAGCACGTCGACGATCGCTTGCTGCTCATCGATGGTTGGCGGCATTGGAACGGTCATCGCTCGCAGGAACCCGCACGTCAGCGCTCCCTTGGTGCTGCCTCCACCTGACGCGACAGAGCGCAGGTAGTCGTACTTGGTCTCTAGATACGCGCGTACGAACTTCGGCACCGCCTTCTCTAGATCGGTCTGGAGGTAGGCCAAGTGTTGGTTGATCGTCGCTTGGACGCCCAGCACAGCGACATTGCCGAGGGTCTTGCCTTGTCCGGTGATCGCCACAAGCACGGCTCCTGGCTTCAACACGGGCAAATGACACTCTTGAAGCGCGACGTCCGTCACGAACTGGTCTGCGTCCCGGATGTCGCGGTCGTAGACCTTCGCACTGTTGAGCCAGGGAAACGTTCCCCCCTCCCAGTAGTCGCTGTTGGACCGCTTGGGGGTCGACCCGTTCCCGATCCGACCGAGGCCGCCCAATGGAACGGGGTCCCAACTTCTGGGGATCGGGCCGATCTCCGACTCCTTCTGCGCCTCCCCCCGCAGTCCCTGCGAGAACAACCGCTTCATCGCTGCGGCCTTGGTCTCCGCGGTCGCCTTGAGCGCAGTCTCCTCCCCTTGGAGTTGCGTCAACAGCAACCTCAGCGTCCGGCCGATCGCGACTTGGTGATCGAACGGAACGAACGGGATCTCAAGGTCGCGCAGGGTGGCTCCGTTCACGCTTGCGAAAGTAGATCCGGTCGCGTGCGCCTCAAGCGCTGGCTTCATGAACCCAAGCGCGAAGTACAGGTACCACGGATCGACTCCCTCTGCGGCTCGGATTGCTGACACGCCACGCCCCACCACGGCGTCTTCCGTAGCCATGTTCACGTCGCCGACAGGCGCACGAACTGACATCAGAACGTCGTCAGGCTTCGCGAACTTGCTGCCCTGTGTGCACCAGACTCGCGGAGTTGGGTGCACGAGTCCGAAGTCAGCCTTCCCTTGGTAGAACGGGAGACCTTCGCGATGCGCGTTGTAGGTGGTTGAAGGAGGCGACTGGCCGAGAATGACCTCAGCCACCTCGGGGTCACCCAGCCGCCTGGTCTGGACGACAACGCTCACTGGATCTCCTTCAGGAGTGCGAAGAGGGCGTCATCGTTCCTGGCGGCATCCAGAGAAAGCGCTTGCAGGTCGGCCACGAGTTCGCTGATGTCTCGATGGTCGGCGGCATCAGCAGCGGTGACCCATCGGCTGGGGCTGAGGTTGTAGTCCGCGTCAGCAGCCTGCGCGGTGTCGATGACCGCAACCTCACCCTCAACGGGCTCACCCAAGTTGGAGAGCCTCGCGAGATCGGCGACGTCATCGTCAGCAAGGTGGTTCTTGGGCTTGCCCTTCGTGAAGCGCTTGCTGGCATTGACGAGCGCGATCTTGCCCTTCTTGGACTCGGGCTTTCGCTTGTTGAGCACCACGATCACGCCCGCGGCGGTGGTGTTGTAGAAGAGGTTGTCCGGCATGAGGATGACACCCTCAATGAGGTCCTGATCGACGAACCACTTGCGGATGTTGCGTTCCTTGTCCTCGTTCTTCGAGCCGGAGCCGCGAGTGACAGCGCCGGTGTCCAAGACCACGGCCGCACGCCCCGCATCCTTGAGGACTGACAACGTGTGCTGGAGCCACGCCCAGTCACCCTTGCCCGAAGTTGCACCGCCGTTCTTGATGAAGCGGTCGTACGGGTCGTCCTCGAAGATGCTGGCGCCGAACGGCTGGTTCCACATCGGATTGGCGACAACAAGGTCGAACCGGTCGAGTGAACCCGACGGCGTACGGAACTTCGGATTGATCATCGTGTCGCCACGCCGGAGGTCGACGTCCATGTCGTGGATGATCGCGTTCATCCGCGCGACCGCATAGCTCTCGGCCTGGAGCTCCTGCCCGTAGAGCTTCAGCGGCACCTTGGCGGTCGGATCGAGCTCGTTGGCAACGAGCTGCAGCTTGATGAGAAGGCCGGCCGATCCGCAGGCGTAGTCGTGACAGGTCTGGCCTGGCTTCGGGCGCAAGATCCGGGCCATAAGGAAACCGACCTCGGTCGGCGTGAAGAACTCGCCAGCGCTCTGGCCGGAACCCTCTGCGAACTTGCGGAGGAGGTACTCGTAGGCGCGACCTAGGAAGTCGGGTTGCACATCAGCGAGGCCGAGTCGGTAGCGCGGATCAGAGAAGGTCTCGACGACACCGTTGAGCTTGGCAGGGTTGATGTCTCGCTCACCGTTGCGCTCGGCCGCGAAGTCGACGACATCGATGACGCCTGCCAGCGTCGGGTTGTAGCGGACGACTGCACGCACCGCCTTGGTCAGGTGCTCGCCAACGTCGCGGGGGCGGGTCGAGCGACCACGCTCGTCGTCTGGCCAGTCGTACTGGGCCCGGCCGCTGATGACTGCCCACCGAGCCTCGGGCGGGAGGTAGAAGCGGAGGAGACTGTGGTCGTTGTCGGCGATCTCGCTGGCGACCTCGCGGTCGCCGTACTCCTCGGCGAGGCGGTCGATCTCGTCATCGAAGACGTCCGATAGGCGCTTCAGGAACAACAGCGGGAGCAGGTAGTCCTTGAACTTAGGCGCATCCTTCTCCCCACGAATTGAGCAGGCCGCGTCCCAGAGCATCTGCTCCATCGGCTTGGTGGTCGGGGTCGCCGACTTGGCCTGACGGCCACGACGACGGCTCACAACCGCGCCGCCCGTGACCGGGGCATCGCTGAGGTCGACGCCGGCCTCTTCGGCCAGCGCCGTGATCTTGGCCAGCTGGGCCCGCTGCGGCTTGTTGGCTCCGCCCTCCCACCTGTTGACCGTGGCGAACGAAACCCCGATCCGCTCAGCCATCTCAGCCTGCGTCAGATCAAGCGAGGCGCGAATAGCCTGAAGGAGGGTAGGAACGGCCGATGCATCTGTCATGTGTGTTATGTTTGCATAGTAATATGACATTCACAAGCGCATCGCGTGACCACCAGGAAGGAGGGTCTGCATGCGAGGGCTTCTCGACGACGACCGTCTCGACGGACCCCACGAGGTTCACGTCTCGTTTCGACCACAGCGAGTCGCACTGCCGATCCCTTTCGGCGATGTTGACGGGGCCTTGGCGGTCATCGAGGACCAATGTCAGGTCTGGGGCGGCGCAACTACCCCGCTGATCCCACTCGCTCGCGATTGAGCGGTGCCCGACGCCTACGCCAGCATCCTTCCCGGCTCCGCTGTCGATCACGTCCTCGGCCTAGACATCTACGCCCTTGGTTCGGGCGGCCCGCTCATGCCGGAGACGCCTGTGAATGAGCGCGGACGGTGGGGTTCGCAGTTCGCGGCCGCCCTCCTCGACTACCACCGACAAGATTCCTACGGCGTCCTTGAGGTGGTCGAGCTTGACGACGACGACCCATGGCGACCGATCTACGCTGCCTGCCTTGGCCGCCTGCCCGAAGCGCCGACGCCGGAACTGCTCAGCGCCGGTTACCTCCGGCCAGAGCTGACGTTTGAGGACTTCCTCAACATCGAGCGCGTCCATGTGAGCGGGGAACTTGATGATCTACTTGCACGGCTGTCTGCTGACGGTCGCATCACGCCCCGTCAGCTCTCGATGCTTCACCTCGCCTACGGCAACGCGGGGAGCACCGCGCTCCGCTCAAAACCGGACGTCCTACCGTCGCCAGGATTCGACCGTTATGACGCCGGGCCAAACGTCATCGTCGTGTGCAGCCCTGGCTCCCTTGACGATCTCGCGCTGCTCTGGAACCTACGCGGGGCACACGGGGACGGACGTGTGATGCCCATTGGCCTTCCGCTCGACGCTGTCACTCCCGCGGCCATACGGACCCTCGTTGGGCACGAGCGGGTCGCTCGGAATGGATTCGCACACCGGTCTGCGTACATCACCAGCGCGAGCATCGACGTCGAAGCAATCACCGAGCGGCTTGGCGCAATCTTGGAGGGAGACCGCCCACTCGTTGCCGTCAGCGCCCTGTCGGCCATGCTCGACTTTGGCCATCCAGGCGGCTGGCACCGCGACGATGTGCTGGTGTGGCGCGAGGGCCGTGCGCAGCTGACCCCGCTACCTGCCGACAGCCATCTCGAAATCTTCCAGCGCGGGTCGATGAGTGACCTCACCCGAATGGTGTACGACCTCGCGGTACCGTCCAGCCCCTTCCCGCACGTCGCCGACGTCCGCGTGGATCCATTCAACGGCACCTTCGCCGCCGGGTATCGAACCTCGTCCAACATCGGAGTGCGGTCGCGAACCCAGGTGCAGCACGTGGAATGGCCGTCGACGTCCCTCATCGCGCGATCCATCGCCCGTCGCAGGGATCTCGACCTCCTTGAATCTGAACCAGGGCGAGCGTGCCGAGTCTTGCTATCAGGCATGAAGGACCTGAGCTACGTCGCGTTCTTCGCGCACGCACCCTTGCTAGATCTGCTGGAGCAGATGGCAGCGCGACACGGCTTCGGCTGGTACAAGAACCGGCTCCGGGCGCTGAATGAGGATGCAGATCCGGTTGCGGCCGTCCCCACCACCTCCGACGATCTCCCCGACAAGTCGTTCAACGAGTTCAAGAAGGTTCTCGGCAACAACGACAAAGCCACTCGGTTCTGGCTCTTGTGGGCAGAGCGCGCGGGGCTGGTCATCAAGGGCCTGCCGCTTCAGTGTGTGAAGTGCTTGGCGAAGCAGTGGATCCCTGTGAGCGCGTTTTCCCCGCCCATCATCTGCCGGGGGTGCGGCGAGCCCATGGATGAGCCCTTCGGTGATCGTCCTACCGTGAACTTCACGTACCGCCTCAGCGAGCGGCTCAGGAGGGTCTACGAGCAGGACGCAATGGGCCATCTGCTTGTTGCACACTTCTTCGACTCGCTCCTGAGCAGCGGCAAGTCCGGGCGACTAATCGGGCTGCATGCCGGCATGGAGGTCCGTCCCGTTGACACATCAGCAGCTGTCGGCGAGGCAGACGTTCTCCTTCTGACCCGACTCGGCGAGTTCATCCCGGTGGAGGTGAAGCGCCGCGCCGTCGGCCTGACCCCCGAGGAGATCACGAAGCTCGACAACCTGGCGTCCGCCCTGACATCTCCTTGGTCAGCAGTTGCGGCAAGCGAGTACGCCCGTACCGCCGAGGTGGATCTGGCTGAGTCTGTCGTTCGGAGCGAGGCGGACGGAACGTACAAGCGCATGGTGCTGGCGTACGACCAGCTTCTGGAACCGATGCTCGTCTGGTCGATGGGCGACGACCCCTTCGCCTTCAAGCAGCTCACCGCCGATGAGATCACGAAGCGGGAGCAGGGCTTCGTTGACGGCCTGGCCCGGCGCTCAACCGATGAGCCGGAGTCGATGTTCGAATACGAGATGTTGCGCCGGCGCACCCCGCCTACGTCACCGTCCTAACCTTCCGGCCTCGACACTCGTCAACGGTCACTGACGGCTCACGAATCCGCCCCTCCCGATCTGCCTTCTCAACCCCTCAAGACCCGGCACGCATGCTACGAAGTTCCGTAGCGGGACGAGCGCGAATGTGCCGCTGACCTGCGGGTTCACGGTTGCTGACGGTTGCTGAGGGAGGTGATCCGGGTGCATGGTGGCATCAAGATCTACCGCGGCGCGGCAGCCGCCGCTCGGCACTACGTCGAGGCCGATCGTTCCCGTGCTGACGACTACTATCTCGCCGAGGGCAGCGGTGTCGTCATGCGGATCGTCGCCACCCCGGAGTCCGTCGAGCATCGAGCCGACATTGACGGCGCGACCTACGAGAAGTGGGTCGCTGGCTACGACGTCGAGACGGGCGCCGCCAAGGGTCGCCTGCGGACCGACGACCAGGGCGTGAGGTTCGTCGAGGTCACCGTCAACGGGCCGAAGACCTGGTCGCTCGCGGCCGCCCTGCACCCCGAGATCGCCGAGGCATACGACGCTGCCCAGACGGCGGCGGCCGAGGAGATCATCGGGTGGCTCGCAACCCACGCGACGACACGCGTCGGGCCTCGGGATCGGCAGGTGCAGCTGCCGGTCGAGGAGATCGAGGCGGCCGTCGTACGCCATTTCACCTCTCGGGCCGGCGACCCTCATCGGCATCTGCATCTCCAGATCAACGCCCGCGTGTTCGCTGCCGGCGCCTGGCGCGGGCTGCACACGGTCGGCGTCCGCGACAGTCTGGAGGCGATCAAGGGGATCGGGCACGCGGCGGTGATGACCAACCGGGAGTTCCGGGAGGCGCTCGCGAGGCGCGGCTTCGAGGTCGACGCCGAGACGGGTGAGGTCGTCGAGCTGGCGCCGTACACGGGAGCGTTCAGCGCACGGGCGAAGCAGATCGAGGCCAACATCGACACCTACGAGGCCGAGTGGCGCTCCGAACATCCCGGCGAGGAGCCCGGGCCGGCGCTGCGGCAGGCATGGGATCGGCGAGCGTGGGCCGACGCCCGACCCGACAAGGTCGTGCCGACCAGCGGTGAGGAACTGCGGCACCGCTGGATGGAGGAGCTGCACGAGCTCGGCTACGTCGCTCCGGCGCCAGGCGCTCCACTACCCGTGTTGCGGACGGGCGCGGTCGACCGCGACGGCGTCGTCGAGCTGGCTCTCGTCCGGCTGAGCTCACGTCGCTCGGCGTGGAACGCGGCCGACGCCCGGGGTGAGGTCGAGCGGATCATCGCGTCCGGCGGAGGCGTGGTCGACGGGGCCGTGCGCCGTGAGTTGGCCGAGGATCTGACCGCTCGCGTCGTCGCCGCATCACGCCCCCTAGTCCCCCGATCGGACGTGCCCGAGCACGTGCGTTCGTTCACGTCGGTCGACGTGCTGGCCGTCGAGCACGAGATCGTCGACCGCCTTGCGACTCGCGCCGAGGCCAAGACGATCACCGTGATCGAGGGCGCGGCCGGAGCCGGCAAGACCGCCCGGCTCGCGGCAACCCGCGAGCGCGCGATCGCGGCCGGGCGTCGGATGGTCGTGGTGACCCCGACTCTCAAGGCGGCCCAGGTCGCAGAGGGCGCAATCGGCGCGGCGTCGTACTCCGCAGCCTGGCTGCTCCACCAGCACGGTTTCCGCTGGGACGAGGACGGTCGGTGGAGTCGAGTCGACTCCGTGCCCGACGTCAGCGCCCGACTACGTCGAGGCGACCTGCTCGTCGTCGACGAGGCGGGCATGGTCGACCAGGACACCGCCCGCGCGCTACTCCACCTGGCCGACGAGACCCAGGCACTCGTGATGCTGGTCGGCGACCGCCATCAACTCCCGGCCGTCGGCCGTGGCGGGGTCCTGGATCTGGCGATCAGGTACGCACCCGATCGGGCGCAACAGCTCGACGGCGTACGCCGGTTCGTCGATCCGGAGTATGCGCAGTTGTCGTTGCAGATGCGCGCCGGGTCCCGGCCCGGCGAGGTCTTTGATCAGCTGGTGGCTCGCGGGGAGATCGTCATCCACGCCAGCGATGTCGAGCGGACGCGGCGACTCGCTGCCGAAGCCAGCGTCGGCAAGCTCGTCGTCGCCGACACCCGCGAACAGGTGGGCCGGGTCAACACGTTCACGCACGGGATCCGCAAGGCGACCGGTGAGGTCGACGAGCAGGTGCTGACCGCGGCAGGTGAACGGCTCGGCGTCGGCGACACCATCGTGACCCGGCGCAACGACCGCGATGCCGACGTCGCGAACCGCGAGTTGTAGACCGTCGTCTCGTGCGATCGCGGCGCGCTCACCGTAAGGGGCGAGGCGGGGACTCGTGTGTTGCCGCCCGACTACGTACGCCGCTACATCGAGCTCGCCTACGCCACGACCGCCTACGGCGCGCAAGGCGCCACTGTCACCGAGAGCCATGTGTTGGTCGGCGAGCACAGCGGTGCCGCGTCGGCGTACGTCGGGATGACACGCGGTCGAGAGCGCAACGTCGCGCACCTCGTCGCCGAATCCGTCGAGGATACGCGCAAGCAGTGGTGCGACGTGTTCAGCCGGGACCATGCCGACCTGGGGCCGGCCCACGCACGGGAAGCAGCGGCCGAGGCGATAGAGCAGTACGGGCCGAAGGCACCGAGGCGGCGGCCCGCGCCGCGTCTTCCTGCTGAGTTCGATTCCCGGCCTGCGGCATCGCCGTCCGCACCGGGCATCGGCTTCTGAAGCGCGGTTGAGGCACCGGATCGAGCTCAGTCCGATCGCCAGAGCGTGATCAGCTGGAGGCCGACCTCGAGCCGGTCGTCATAGGGCTCGACAGTGACGCCGACGACGCATCCGGGTCCGCTCGGCGCAAGCACAACGGTGTGGCCCTTGCCCAAGTCCGCCCACCTCCGCGCGAACGCGACTCCGGCATTCCAGGTGGCCGGGGCGGAGGGGTGCCGCGACGTCGCCAGTTGAGTGGCGAACCGTTCGGCGATCTCGGCCACGGTCGCTGCCGGTTTCATCCCGTCGCCGCCCGCCGTCGGCTCTGGCGGCCGCGGGTCGAAGCGGGTCCGGATGAACCGCACCCGCGGCTCCTTCGGAGCCGGCGCCCTCCGTGGCACTGCTCCGTGTCCGCGGACCCACGCTTCAGCCGTGAACGAGTCGTCCCCTCGGCCCAGGATCCGCACGGTGTCCGGGTGGGTCGGTCCCCGCGCGATCACAATCGGCCACTTCCACGCCTCGCGGACCGCGTCCGGGAGTTCGAGCTCCTCCCACGCGTCGACCAGGAGGGGGCCGTCGATCCAGCGGATCATCTCCTCGGGCGAGCCACCTTGGAGCAACTGCTCGTAGACCCCCTTGCGCTGTGCACGGTCGTGCATGTCCCGCTGCTGGACCGGCCCGTCGCCGACGAGGTCGGCGAACTCCAAGACTGCGAAACAATCGGGCGTCTCGACATGCCACAGGGTGCTCGGCACCCAGAAGTGCCCGACTCCGGGCGCTTCGTGCTCGACCCAGTCGATGAGCCGGCGCAGGTTGAGGTCGTACCCCGCGGCCTCGAGGATGCGCGCGGCGACCTTGAGCGTGGGCGACTTCAGACCTCGTTCGTACGCCGACATCGTCGCCTGCGACGTACCGGATCTGGCGGCGAGCTCGGCCTGCGTCAGGCCGCTCGCACGTCGTGCGACTTCGAGCAGGTACGCCCGATCCATCCCTCGACGATATCCGATCGAACGTATTCGGCTCTCTGCGCGGCACCGCCGTCACACCTACCTGTCGCCCACGATCCTCGCGGGTCAACGCCTGACAGGAGGAACCATGAACCACAACTCCCACGACGTCCCCTTCCGCGCGCGCCACGACGACGAGCTCCTCACGCTCGATGACGTCGCCGAGATCCTGCGCACCCCGGTCAACACCCTGCGCTGGTGGCGCCAGGAGGGCACCGGGCCGGAGTTCTTCAAGATCGGCCGGCGCCTCTACACGACCGTTGGCGACCTGCGGACCTTCATCCGCACCCAGCGGCTCGCCTCCCAGCCCGTCCTCGGCAAGCCGAAGGCGGTGTAAGCCATGCACTGGCCGCCGGATGCCTCGGACAGCGACGACCCGCGGCACGTCTTCCTCGACGCGCACGACGTGATGGCGCGCTACGGCTGGGGCAAGACGAAGGGCTATCAGAACCTCAAGGACCGCGACCTGGTGCCGCCGCCCGTGATGACCCACCCGGACCGGTGGCGCCTCGACCAGCTGCTGGCGTTGGAGGAGAAGCGCATGGTGCTAGCCGAAGCCGCGTCGGAAGTTCTCATCGCACCCGCGCGGGAGGAGGTCGGGATAGCCGACCTCCTCCCGCAGGCCAAGCACCGACGGCGTGCCGGATAGAGCCCTGTCAATCACCGCTCACTACAGCGGCGTCGGCCGTGTGCTGCCAGAATGTGGGTCGTGCCAGACGAGAAGACCCCACCGCCGACGACCGATGCGTCGACGCTCGACACCATTCGAGCGTTGGTGACGAGCGCGTTCGAGGCCGCGCGTGAGTCGGGACGGTCGGACTGGCAAGTGATGACCGTCGGCGTCCTGAAGAATCGGATTCTCCAGGCAACGGCCCGAGAGTTCGACGAACGTTCCTTCGGAGCCGCGTCCTTCAGTGGCTTGTTGCGCCAAGTACCTGATCTCGTCGAGCTCGATGACACCGCTCGCCCACCTGTGGCAAGGCTTCTTGCCCCGTCGTCTTCTGCCACACCGGCTGGAAGTGTCGTTGGAAGCGGTCGACTTCGACCGGACCTCTGGGACGCCGTTCTCGACTACTCCTCTGGAGAGGTCTATGTGTGGGATGGCCTTCGGGCTGTCAAAGCTGCCCCTGGCGAGGCTACTGGCAAACCGCAGATGCCGACGATCAAGGCCGAAGTGATGGCCGACTGGCGACGCGGCTTCGCCAAGGCTCATCCCGATCGAGACCTCGCCGAGTGGGTAGAGCGCGGCCTCGGAACGATGGCACTTCCGCCTGACCTGCGCCGGCCCTGGAACCTGACGCTCAAGTCCAAGGTCGTGGACATCCTTGCGCCTTGGTTCGAGCAACAGGGTCTGTCACTGCCCGCGAATGCGTCCTCCGACGCAAGTACTCGACCGTCGGCCAAGGAGAGCCAGGAGGCCGAGGAGTTGAGGCGATTCCTCCTGCGCTGCGTCGCGGTCATGAAGCCAGGCGAACTCAAGGCTATGCAAGTACCAGCCTCGGTTGCGCTTCGGGCGAAGATGTGACCCGGCGGGGGCAAGGAACGAGCACCGCCGCGTCCGAACCGCTCGGCCCGAGAGTCTGGCTCGTGTTGCATCCAACTGACAGCGACTACGAGAAAAATCTGCGCACCACGCTCAGCCGTCGTGCATCTCAGCTCGGCATGGACCTCGTCACGCGACGGTCGAGTCGACGACGGATGACTGCCGATGGGAACGGAACGCGCCCGATCAACATCTTGGAGCCGGCGGACGCAGGCGAGCTGTACCGAGATCTGAGCCTTCGGAAGTGTTACGTACTCAGCAGGGGCGCGGTCTTCGTGCTACACGATCCGCGACGTGACCCGCCGACGAAACGCGACTGTCTGCCGCTCCCGCAGTTCGTCCAATACAAGGCCGCCTTCCGAACCCTTGAGGACGGGCGTGACCCTGCCGCCGATCTCGATGATCTGATGGCGCTTGAAGGACCGTCCGACTGCTCCGACCATCACGACCCGCGCGTGCTCCCACTGCATGTCTTCCACAAGGACGCCGTCTTAAGACCTCTCGTCGAGGAATCGGGGCGCCAGGCCTTCCGCGCGACTTATGGGAGCGGGGGCAACTGGCTGTCCCCTTCAACTGGGACCTGGACGCCGGCGGCACCAGGAGTGAGACACGGCCGACCGGATGCCTCGGGCAACCTGCTTCGCGTGTGGGACTACGTCGTGCCACCAGGCTTTCATTGGGACACCAGCGCAGGTCGCAAGCGACGGACCGTGATCGCCGCTTCGAGCGTGTGGCGGGTAGAGCCAAGGGGCTACGTGAACGTCTACCCGAACGCACATGTCAGGGCCGGCGCCAGAGCCAACGAGCTTTGGCAGGCGAAGCGCTAAATGCGAATGCCCCGGCATAACCGGGGCATTCAAGCTCATGAGGCGAGCACTCTGGTCCAACAGGGATTCGTGACCACCGATGCGACCGGCGCAAACTCGAAACCATCGTTTCGGGGCTCGCTATACACGCCGATCTTGTCGGAGGGATCCTCCTCTGTGGTTGCTTGTTCTCGTTAGCTAGACGAGTCCAAGCCTCCTAACGTCTCCGCCAGGATCGGGTCCATACTATCGCCGCGACGCTCCGTGCGCCAAGTGATCCCGTGGGCCTGACCACGACTCGGGGCTTCGAGGCCCGCGCGGGTGATGCACGAGAGTGATGCACGAGAGTGATGCACGAAGCCCTGGAATCGGTGTCCAACGGCGACATTCGCCGATAGCGAGCGAACCGCGACTAGCCCCCTGACCTGCGGTTTCGCAGGTTTCCGTCGACAGCCGCCAACCGAGAAACCTCGTGGCACCAATGACAGGCGGCGTACCCGGCGCTCGGCGAGGCCGGGACATCCACCGCCGCGCCTCCTCGAACGCTTCCGCCGCCCACACCCACCAGCCGACGGGGTGGTCGGCGTGCTGTAGCAGCCACCCCCTGCCCGGCTGTGAGGGCTGCCATCCTGGCCGGGCCCGGCTCCGCAGACGCCTAGGATCGGAGGCGTGCCGACCTGTGAGCCGATCGACGAGTCGTTCTTCGCCACCGCGCCGCAGCGGTGGGAGCGGAGCTGGACGGTGCCGATGTCGGCGGAGGCGTTCTGGCCGGACTTCGTCGCGCGGCCGCTGCACTGGTGCCGCGGGCTGAGGATCCGCTGGACCTCCGAGCGCCCGTACGCCGTCGGCACCACGCGCCACGTCGGGATCCTGGGCGCGCTCCAGGCCGACGAGCTCTTCTTCCTGTGGGAGGAGGGGCACCGGATGGCCTTCCACTTCACCCGCACCAATCTCCCGGCGTTCACGGCGTTCGGCGAGTACTACCAGCTCGACCCGATCGACGAGGCCAGCTGTCGCTTCACCTGGAGGCTCGCGGCGGCGCCGACCCTGCTCGGCAGCCTGTCGGCGCCGGGCAACAAGGTGCTCATCGCCAGCCTCTTCCGCGACACGACCCGCTATCTCGACAGCCTGCGCTGACCGTGAGCGACGCCGTGCCGGTGGGCGAGGCCGACGAGGCGTCAGGGCAGAGCCTCCTGACGCTGATCGTGGCGTTCACGGCGAACGCGCTGATCGCGGTGGCGAAAACGGTCGCCGCGGCGGTGACCGGGTCGGCGTCGATGACAGCGGAGGCGGCGCACTCGTGGGCCGACACGGGAAACGAGGTGTTCCTGCTCGTCGGAGCCCGCCGGGCCGCCCGTCCGCCCGACGCCGACCATCCGCTGGGCTACGGCCGGGTCGGCTACGTGTGGTCGATGTTCGCCGCCTTCGGGCTCTTCACGGTGGGCGCGGCGGTGTCGGTCCTGCACGGCGTACGCTCCCTCGGCGGCGACGGCGAGACCGGCTCCTACGTCTGGGCGTACGCCGTCCTGGCGATCTCGTTCGTGCTCGAGGGCACGTCCTTCCTGCAGGCCCTGCGGGAGACGCGCACCGAGGCGGCGACGCGGCGAGTGCACCCGTTGCGCTACGTGCGGCTCACCTCGAACCCGATGCTGCGTGCCGTCTTCGCCGAGGACCTGTCGGCGATCATCGGGATCGGCATCGCGGCGCTCGGCGTGGCGCTCCACCAGCTCACCGGCGACCCGCTCTGGGACGGCCTCGGCTCCATCCTCGTCGGCCTGCTGCTCGGGGTCGTCGCGCTCTTCCTGATCGGCCGCAACGTCGACTTCCTCACCGGCGAGTCGATCACGCCGCTGGCGCGCAACCGCGTCCTGGCGGCGCTCCTGGACCACCCCGACATCGAGCGGGTGAGCTACCTGCGGACCGAGTGGGTCGGCGCCGACCGGATCTATCTCGTGACCGCGGTCGACCTCGCCGGCGACGCGCCCGAGTCCCACGTGGCAGCCCGGCTGGCGGCGATCGAGGACGCGCTGCAGGCTCGCCCGGAGATCCAGCGGGCGGTCCTCACGCTCACCCGCCCCGACGACTCCACCGACCTGCGCCCCGCGGACCTGCCGGGGTGGTACCGCGATGTGGACTAGGAGGCGGCGCGCGCGATCAGCTCGCGGAGCCGGGCCTCCGTGGCAGCGTCGAGGCCGGTGACGTTCCAGACGATCGGGTGCAGGTCGGCGCCCTCCTCGCGGGCGGGGTTCAGCGACTCGCCGAAGCCGAACGCGAGGAAGTCCTTGCCGGACTTGATGTAGCAGACGTCCACGCCGTCCTGGGCGTAGAACGGGATCCCCCAGCGCACCAGCGGCTCCAGGGAGGGCGCGCTCTCGCGGATGAGCGCGTGCAGCCGCACCCCGATCTCGCGGTAGGGCTCGGGCGCGTCGCGGAGCTTGGCGAGGACCGCGTCGTCGCCCTTCTTGGTGAACATGACGCGACCCTACGCCGAGCCGCCGACGAGGCCGATCAGGTCGGCGACCGAGTCGACCACCTGGGTCGGCCGGTAGGGGAAGTGCTCGACCTGCCCGGCGCTCGTCGAGCCGGTGAGGACGAGGAAGGTCTGCAGGCCGGCCTCGAGCCCGCTGATGATGTCGGTGTCCATCCGGTCCCCGACCATGGCCGTCGTCTCCGAGTGCGCCTCGATCCGGTTGAGCGCCGAGCGCATCATCAGCGGGTTGGGCTTGCCGACGTAGTACGGCGACCGGCCGGTCGCGGTCGTGATCAGCGCCGCGACCGACCCGGTCGCCGGCAGCTTGCCCTGCTGGCTGGGCCCGGACGCGTCGGGGTTGGTCGCGATGAACCGGGCACCGTCGTCGATCAGCCGGATCGCCCGCGTGATCGCCTCGAAGGAGTAGGTGCGGGTCTCCCCCAACACGACGTAGTCGGGCTCCCGCTCGGTCATGACGTACCCCACCTCGTGCAGTGCCGTGGTCAGTCCGGCCTCGCCGACGACGTACGCGCTGCCACCGGGGCGCTGGTCGGAGAGGAACTGCGCCGTCGCGAGGGCCGAGGTCCAGATGGCCTTCTCCGGCACGTCGATGCCGCTGGCCAGCAGCCGAGCGCGCAGGTCGCGCGGGGTGAAGATCGAGTTGTTGGTGAGCACCAGGAAGCGCTGCCCGGACTGGCGCAGCGCGCCGATGAACTCGGCGGCGCCGGGCAGCGCCACCTCCTCATGGACGAGTACGCCGTCCATGTCGGTGAGCCAGGTCAGGATCTCGCGCGACGTCACGACGCCATCGTGCCAGGACGCCGGCCCGGAGGCTCGTCTCGGCCGCGACCGACTCGATCCGGGCGGCGTCGCGCCTATGGTACGGAGGTACGCACTGACAGGACGGCACGATGACGACGAGGTCTCAGCGGGTGTTCGTGACGGGCGGCACCGGCGCGATCGGGCCGCATGCCGTCCGGGCGTTGATCGGCGCGGGGCATGAGGTGACCGCGTTGGCGCGGACGGACGCGAAGGCGGCCCAGCTCGTCGCGCTCGGCGCGCGCCCGGTGCTGGGCTCGCTCTTCGACGCCGACTGGCTGGCCGAGGCGCTCGCCGGCCACGACGCGGTGGCCAACCTGGCGACGGCGATCCCGGGCTCGCTGCAGTACGCGCGTGGAGGCGCGTGGAAGGAGAACACCCGGATCCGCACCGAGGGGTCGACCGCCGTGGTCGACGCCGCGCTGGCCGCCGGCGTCCCGCGCCTGATCCAGGAGTCGATCGCGCTGGCCTATCCCGACCGCGGGCGGGAGTGGATCGACGAGAGCGTGCCGCTCGAGCTCTTCCCCATCGTGCGCTCCACCCCCGTCGCCGAGGGCAACGTAGACCGCTTCACCGCCGCCGGAGGCACGGGGGTGACGCTGCGGTTCGGCCTCTTCTACGGTCCGGGCTCGGTCCAGTCCGCCGAGATGATCGCGGCCGCCCGGTGGCACCTCGCCGCCGTGCTCGGGCCGCCGACGGCGTACTGGTCGCCGATCCATCTCGAGGACGCCGGCGCCGCCGTGGCCGCGGCGCTGACGGCGGGAGCGGGGGTCTACAACGTGGTCGACGACGAGCCGGTGACGAAGACCGCCTTCGCGAGCGCCATCGGCGACGCGGTCGGGGTCCGCGCCTGGATCCGGGGCCCCGGCCGGCTGGTCGGGCTCGCGGGCGCGAGCACCTCGGCCATCACCCGGTCCCTGCGCGTCTCCAACCGCCGCTTCAAGGACGCCACCGGCTGGGCGCCGCGCTACCCGAGCGCGCGCGAGGGCTGGCGCGCCACGGTCGCCGGGGAGGCGCGCTGAGGCCGTCCGCCTCAGCCGCCGACGTACGCCGCCAGGTGCTCGCCCGTCAGCGTGCTCCTGTCCGCGACCAGCTCGGCCGGCGTGCCCTCGAAGACGACGAGGCCGCCGTCGTGGCCGGCTCCCGGCCCGAGGTCGATGATCCAGTCGGCGTGGGCCATGACCGCCTGGTGGTGCTCGATCACGATCACCGACTTGCCGGCGTCGACGAGCCGGTCGAGGAGGCGGAGGAGGTTCTCCACGTCGGCCAGGTGGAGGCCGGTGGTCGGCTCGTCGAGGACGTAGACGTCGCCCTTCTCCCCCAGCGCCACGGCGAGCCGGAGGCGCTGGCGCTCGCCACCGGAGAGCGTGTTGAGCGGCTGGCCGAGCCGGAGGTAGCCGAGCCCCACGTCCTCGAGGCGGGAGAGGATCGCCGCGGCGGCCGGGACCGCCGACTCACCGGCGGAGAAGAGCTCCAGCGCGTCGCCCACCGGCAGGTCGAGCACCTCGGCGATGTTGCGGCCGCCGAGCGTGTAGTCCAGCACCGCCGGCTGGAACCGCTTGCCTCCGCAGTCGTCGCACACCGTGGAGACGGTCTCCATGAAGCTCAACTCCGTGAAGATCAGTCCCGCGCCGTTGCAGGTCGGGCAGGCGCCCTCGGAGTTGGCGCTGAAGAGGGCGGGCTTCACGCCGTTGGCCTTGGCGAAGGCCTTGCGGATCGGCTCGAGCAGCCCCGAGTAGGTCGCCGGGTTGGAGCGGCGGGAGCCCTTGATCGCGCTCTGGTCGATCGACACCACCCCGTCCCGGGGGCTGATCGCGCCGTGGACGAGCGAGCTCTTGCCCGATCCGGCGACGCCGGTGACCACGCACAGCACGCCGAGCGGGACGTCCACGTCGACGTCGCGGAGGTTGTGCGTGGCCGCGCCCCGGATCTGGAGGGCACCGGTCGGCGTACGGACCTCGTCGCGCACCACGGCACGGTCGTCGAGGTGGCGGCCGGTGACGGTGCCGCTGCGGCGCAGCCCCGCGACCGTGCCCTCGTAGCAGATCTCGCCGCCGCCCTCGCCCGCGGCCGGGCCGAGGTCGACGACGTGGTCGGCGATCGCGATGGTCTCGGGCTTGTGCTCGACGACGAGCACGGTGTTGCCCTTGTCCCGCAGCCGGAGCAGCAGGTCGTTCATCCGGACGATGTCGTGCGGATGGAGACCGACGGTCGGCTCGTCGAAGACGTAGGTGACGTCGGTCAGCGCGGAGCCCAGGTGGCGGATCATCCGCGTCCGCTGGGACTCCCCGCCCGAGAGGGTGCCGGTCGGCCGGTCCAGCGAGAGGTAGCCGAGCCCGATCTCGACGAACGACTCGAGGAGGTCCCCGAGCGACTCCACGAGGGGCGCGACGCCCGGCTCGTCGACCGCGCGGATCCACTCGGCGAGGTCGCTGATCTGCAGGGCGCAGACCTCGGCGATGTTCTTCCCCCGGATCCTCGAGGCGAGCGCCGGCGCGCTCAACCGGGTGCCGCCGCAGGCCGGGCACGGGCCGAACACCGCCGCGCGCTCGACGAAGGCCTTGATGTGCGGCTGCAGCGAGTCGGGGTCCTTGCTGAACATCGCCTTGCGGATCTTCGGGATCAGGCCCTCGAAGGTGACGTTGACGTTGTTGGTCCGGACCTTGCGCGGCTCGGCGTACAGGAGCTCCTCGCGCTGCTTCGCGGTGAGCTTCCCGACGGGTACGTCGGCGGGCACGACCTCCTTGTAGGGCGCGACCATCCAGCCGTCGGCCGTGTAGCCGGGGACCAGGATCGCGCCCTGCTCCAGCGACTTGGAGTCGTCGACGATCTGCGTGAGGTCGAGGTCGGAGACGCTGCCGCGCCCCTCGCACTCCGGGCACATCCCGCCCAGGTAGACCGCCTGCTTGACGACGTTCCTCTCCACCCGCCCGCCGGCCCGCTCGGTCTGCATGACGCCGCTCGCCTTGCGGGTCGGGACGTTGAAGGAGAACGCCGTCGGCGGCCCGGCGAACGGCTCGCCGAGCCGGCTGAAGAGCACCCGCAGCATCGTGTTGGCGTCGGTCGCGGTGCCCACGGTCGAGCGTGCGTTGGCGCCCATCCGCTCCTGGTCGACGAGGATCGCCGTGGTGATTCCCTCCAGCGCGTCGACGTCGGGACGGGCCAGCGACGGCATGAACCCCTGGACGAACGTCGAGTAGGTCTCGTTGATCAGCCGCTGGGACTCCGCCGCGATGGTGCCGAAGACCAAGGAGCTCTTGCCCGAGCCCGACACCCCGGTGAAGACGGTCAGCCGGCGCTTCGGGAGCTCGACCGAGACGCCCTTGAGATTGTTCTCCCGAGCCCCGACGACACGGATCCGGTCGTGGTCGTCTGCGATGGTCATACGGTGATCCTGCCTGACCCGTTGTGACCACTTGAGGTGGACCGCGCGTCTGATCGCCTCAATCGACCGCGACGTGTTCCGATGGAGTCATCATGTGGGACACCATCGAACTCGGAACCGAGCATCTCTCTCGGACGCTTGCCTGCCCGCGCTGCGGGCACGAGGGGCATCGCTTCGTGCCCTGCGACGCCGACCGTTGCAGCTGCGACGCACACCCCTTCCCCGGCGACACCGCCACGACCTGAACGACTCCGAGCAGCACACCGGACGCCTCTCCTCTCCGATCCGCGCGGGACCGCCGGGCACTACGAGAGACTGGCGCCCATGGATGCCTCGCGCCCTCGCCGCAGCCTTCAGCTCCGGCACACCCAGTGGGCGGCGACGACGCGCCTCGTCGCCTCGGCGGTCGTCGGCACCGTCGTGTGGCTGCTGGCGGACCTGACCGCCGGCACCGCGATCGCCATGCTCACCGCGCTCGCCGCCTTCGCCGCCGTCTTCGACCTGAGCGCCCTCGCCGCGCTCGGCCCGATGGACGCCGCCAGCACCCGGGCGAACGCCCGCCGCGAGGCGCTGCAGCCGCTGGTCGAGGAGGTCGTGATCGTCGTCGTGGCGCTGGCCAGCCTCGGCGGGATCGGGGCGCTGATGATCCTCGACGACTCCCAGACCCGGAACGCGGCGGCCGCGATCGGCCTGGTCGGGGTCTTCACCACCTGGTCGATGCTCCATCTGATGTACGCCGCCCGCTACGCGAACCTCTACTACCTCGACGGCGAGCACGGCGGCGGCATCGACTTCAACACCACCGAGCCGCCCAGCTATCGCGACTTCTTCTACTTCAGCTACACCATCGGGATGACGTACGCCGTCTCCGACTGCAACATCGCGACCCGTCAGCTCCGGATCGTGGCGCTGCGCCACGGCATCCTGTCCTACCTCTTCGGCACCGTGATCCTCGCCGCCACGATCAACCTCGTCGCGGGGATCATCACCTAGATGGACGAGCACCCGCCGACGAGGAGACCTCGATGGCGGGGCCGGCGGTCCGCCGACAGCGCTCAGCCCGGCGGCGCGAGCGCGATGAGGGCCTCCAGGGCCGCGCAGCAGTGCCGCACCTCCGCGGCGACGTCGAGCCGGTCCGCGACGGGGCGGCCCGACCACTGCAGCGCCCGGTCCTCGACGTACGCCGACCAGGCGTGCACCACCGGCAGCCGGTCGTCCGCAAGGCCGAGCGCGGCGGCGACACGGCGGGCGATGGCCATGCGATGGCTGTCGACCCCCTCGCCGCCGAGGGAGATCGCGCCGTTGCCGAAGACCAGCGCCAGGTAGAACTCCCGTCGCCGCTCGATCTGGGCGAAGAAGCGCCCGACGAACTGCCGCAGCGCCTCCTCGGGCTCGGCCCCCTCGTCCGGTGAGACGTTGCGCACGACCCGCCGCAGCGCGGCGCCGATCACCGCGTCGTAGTAGTCGGTCTTCGTCGGGAAGTAGTGGAAGAGCAGCCCCCGCGAGATCCCCGCCTCCGCCGCGACCGCGTCGATCGAGAGGTCCTGGATCGGACGCTCGACCAGCATGCGCAGACCGATTCCCAGCAGCTGTCGCCGCCGGTCCTCGCTGCTCATCCGGGCCACGCTATTGAGCATTGCTCAATAGCGTGGCAGAGTCAACGCCATGGACTTCGCACCGTCGCGTCGCGCTCAGGAGCTCTCCGCACTCGTCCGGGACTTCATCAGATGCGAGATCGAGCCGGTCGAGTCCGACTACGTCGCCGAGATCAAGCGCCGCCGCGAGGCCGGGGGCGGCGGGAACTGGCAGGAGCTGCCGATCATGGCCGAGCTCCAGGCCAAGGCCCGCGAGCGCGGCCTGTGGAACCTCTTCCTCCCCGCCGGCCACGAGGGCCCGTACGCCGAGCGCTACGGCACCCACGGCGGCGCGGGTCTCACCAACGTGGACTACGCCCCCATCGCCGAGCTGACCGGCCGCAGCCTCATCGCGCCGTACGTCTTCAACTGCAACGCGCCCGACACCGGCAACATGGAGGTGCTGCTGAAGTACGGCACCCAGGAGCAGAGGGACGCCTGGCTCGACCCGCTGCTCGACGGCCGGATCCGCAGCGCGTTCCTCATGACCGAGCCGGGCGTCGCCTCCTCCGACGCGACGAACATGGAGCTCACCGCGGTCGTCGACAACGACGAGGTCGTGCTCAACGGTACCAAGTGGTTCTCCACCGGCGTCGGCCACCCCGACTGCGAGATCCTCATCGTGATGGGGCTGACCGACCCCGACGCCGACCGTCACCATCGCCACTCGATGGTCCTCGTGCCTCGCTCGACGCCCGGGGTCAAGGTCGAGCGGATGCTCACCACGATGGGCTACTTCGACGAGCCGCACGGACACGGCGAGGTCTCGCTCACCGACGTCCGCGTGCCGGTCGAGAACATCGTCAGCGGCCCCGGTGAGGCCTTCGCGATCGCGCAGGGGCGGCTCGGGCCCGGCCGCGTGCACCACTGCATGCGCGTCATCGGCCTCGCCGAGAGGGCACTGGAGCTCGCCATCGAGCGCGGCACCTCGCGCGAGGCGTTCGGCAAGCAGCTGATCAACCTCGGCGGCAACCGGGAGCGGGTGGCGCAGGCCCGGATCGCCATCGACGCCACCCGGCTCCTCGTGCTGAACGCGGCCTGGAAGCTCGACGTGGGCGGACCGATGAACGCGATCAGCGAGGTCTCCCAGATCAAGGTCGCCGCTCCGCGGATGGCGCTCGAGGTGATCGACTTCGCCATGCAGATCCACGGCGGCGCCGGGCTCACCGACGACGTCCCGCTCGCGGCCGCCTGGACCGGAGCCCGGTCGCTGCGCTTCGCCGACGGCCCCGACGAGGTCCACCTCGGCCTGATCGCGCGGCTCGAGCTGATGAAGTACGGCGTCGCGCGATGAGCCGCCGGGTCCTGATCACCGGCGGGGCATCGGGGCTCGGCGCCGCGCTCGCCGCCCAGCTGGCCGCGCGGGGCGACCGGGTGCTGGTGACCGATCTCGCGCCGTCGTACGACGTCCCCGAGGGCCCCGGCAGCCCCGAGCGCTATCTCCGTCTCAACGTCACCAGCGACGGGGACTGGGAGGCGGCGCGCGCCTGGGTCGAGCGGGAGTGGGGCGGGCTCGACCTGCTGGTCAACAACGCCGGCATCGCGACCGGTGGCCGGATCGACGTCGCCACGATCGAGGAGTGGTGGGAGGTCGTCGACATCAACCTGCTCGGCGTCGTCCGCGGGTGCCGCACGTTCACCCCGATGCTCAAGGCGCAGGGCAGCGGGCAGATCGTCAACACCGCCAGCCTCGCCGGGCTGGTGCACCCGCCGGCGATGGCGTCCTACACCGCGGTCAAGGCGGGCGTGGTCGCGCTCAGCGAGACCCTCGCCTACGAGCTCGCGCCCTGGGGCATCGCCGTGTCGGCCGTCTGCCCGGGCTTCTTCCGGACCAACCTCGCGGCCTCGCTGCACGGCTCGGACGCCGCGCTCGACAAGATCGCCGCCCGTCTCATCGATCGCTCGAAGCTCGACGCCACCCAGGTCGCGCGCGAGGTGATCAAGGGCATCGACGGCCGTCGCATGGTGATCCTCCCCGACCCCCTGGCACGCAGGACCTGGCTGACCAAGCGCTTCGCGCGACCGCTCTACGACCGCGCGCAGCGCCGGTTCGGCGCCCGCATCAGGGCCATCACCACCCGATCGACCGAAGACAACGGAGACAAGTCATGAGCAAGGGAACGATCCTCATCACGGGCGCCAGCTCCGGCCTGGGCGAGGAGATGGCGCGCCAGTTCGCCGACCTCGGCTACGACCTCGCCCTCTGCGCCCGCCGCACCGAGCGGCTCGAGGCGCTCAAGGCCGAGATCGCCGCCCGCCGTCCGGCGACCCGCGTGGAGCTCAAGGCGCTCGACGTCGACGACCACGACGCCGTCTTCCGCGTCTTCCACGAGTTCGCCGACGAGCTCGGCGGCCTCGACCGCGTCATCGTCAACGCCGGCCTCGGCAAGGGCGCGCCGCTGGGCACCGGCCGCTTCGACGCCAACCGGCAGACCGCGATGACCAACTTCGTCGCCGCCCTCGCCCAGACCGAGGCGGCGATGGAGATCTTCCGCGCCCAGGGATCGGGCCACCTCGTCATGATCAGCTCGATCTCGGCGCTGCGCGGGATGCGCAAGACCATCACCACCTACGCCGCCACCAAGGCCGGCGTCGCCGCGCTCGCCGAGGGCCTGCTCAACGAGAACGTCAAGGCCAAGGGCATCGACGTCTCGATCATCTACCCCGGCTACATCCGCTCGGAGATGAACGAGAAGGTCGCGC
Organism: Nocardioides sp.; assembly: GCF_047607365.1. Classification (GTDB taxonomy): domain Bacteria; phylum Actinomycetota; class Actinomycetes; order Propionibacteriales; family Nocardioidaceae; genus Nocardioides. The sequence continues at coordinate 34,071 of NZ_JASGDD010000113.1, forward strand.
AGCAGACCAAGTTCATGGTCGACACCCACACCGGCGTCAAGGCCATGGTCGATGCGATCGAGAAGCGCCGCGAGAAGGCGTACGTGCCCGCGTGGCCGTGGGCGCCACTCGGCTTCGCGCTGAAGAACGCCCCGATGAGCGTCGTGCGGAAGCTCTTCTGATGGGAGAGCCGCGACCCGTCCGCGACGAGGACGCCTTCGACGTCGCCGCGGTCGACGCGTGGCTCCGCGCGCACGCCGACCCGGCCGCCGTCGCGGCCTGGGGCGAGGGGCTGCCCGAGGTGCGCCAGTTCGCCGGCGGCGCCTCCAACCTGACCTATCTGCTGCGCTACCCCGGAGCCGACCTCGTGCTGCGCCGCCCGCCGGGCGGCACCAAGGCCAGGAGCGCCCACGACATGGGCCGCGAGTTCCGGATCCAGTCCGCGCTGGCCGGCGCCTTCCCGTACGTCGCGCCGATGGTCGGCCACTGCGACGACGAGTCCGTGATCGGCTCGGAGTTCTACGTGATGGGCCGTCTCGACGGCCAGATCCCCGGCAAGGACCTCAGCGTCGACCTTGCTCCCGACGCCGCACGCCGGCTCTGCACCCGCACGCTCGACCTGCTCGTCGAGCTGCACTCCGTCGACGTCACCGGCGTGGCCGACCTCGCCGCCCTCGACAAGGGTCCGGGCTACGTCGCCCGCCAGGTCGCGGGCTGGTCGGAGCGCTACGCGCGGGCGATCACGCCCAACGTCTCCGAGCTGGCCGACGTGCGGGCCTGGCTCGCGGAGCACCAGCCCGACGACGTACGCCGGTGCCTGATCCACAACGACTTCCGGCTCGACAACGTCGTCTACGCCACCGGCGACGCCACCGAGCCGATCGGCCTGCTCGACTGGGAGATGGCCACCGTCGGCGATCCGCTGATGGACCTCGGCAGCGCGCTGGCGTACTGGGTGCAGGCCGATGACGACGACGGCATGCAGCTCGCCCGGATGCAGCCGACCGACGTGCCGGGGATGCTCACCCGCGCCGAGGTCGTGGCCTACTACGCCGAGCGTGCCGGGCTGGAGGTCACGCCGGAGAGCTGGCGCTTCTACGAGGTCTTCGGGCTCTTCCGGCTCGCCGTGATCGTGCAGCAGATCTACTACCGCTTCCACCACGGGCAGACCACCAACCCGCGCTTCGAGCTCTTCTGGATGATGACCAACCTGCTCGGCGACCGCTGCCGCGCGCTCATCGCGGCCGATCCCGCGCGCACGGGGGCGGACGCGTGAGCGTGCTGCTGCTCGTCCGGCACGGCCAGGCCTCCTTCGGGGCGGAGGACTACGACGCGCTCTCGGAGAAGGGCCACGAGCAGGCCGAGCGGCTCGGGCGCTCCCTGGCCGAGCGCGGCATCGCGCCCGACCTGGTGCTGCGAGGCGACCTGCGCCGGCACCGGGAGACCGCCGAGGGCGTCCTCGCCGGACTCGGCCTGCCGGACGCGTCGGTGCCGGTCGAGGTGGACGCCGGCTGGGACGAGTTCGACTTCGACCACGTCCTCGACGTCCACCTCCCCCGCGACGAGAGGCTCCGGCTGCTCGCCGGGACCCCGGCGACCGAGCACCGCGCCGTCTTCCAGACCCTCTTCGAGAAGGCCACCGCGCGTTGGCTCGGCGGCGCCTCGGACGAGGACTACCACGAGACCTACGCCGCCTTCGCGGCCCGCTGCCGGGGCGCGACCGACCGGACCGCGACCCGGGCACGCGAGGCCGGCGCCCGCACCGTGCTCGTCGTGAGCTCCGGCGGCCCGATCGCCATGGTCGCCTCCCAGGTGCTGACCGGCGGCCCCGGCGCCTGGCCCGCCCTCAACCGCGTCACCGTCAACGCCGCCGTCACCAAGGTGCTCGCCGGCCGCTCGGGCCTGACGCTCTCGACCTTCAACGAGCACGCCCACCTCGGGCCCGACCTCACCACCTACCGCTGACCGCACCAGAGGAGATCCCATGAGCAGCCAGAACCCCGACACGAGGGACCTCGACATCGTCGTCTTCGGCGCCACCGGCTTCACAGGCGGCCTCACCGCCGCCTACCTCGCGAGGAACGCGCCGGCCGGCCTACGGCTCGGGCTCGCCGGCCGCAATCCCGGCAAGCTCGAGGCGGTGAGGGAGCGGCTCGGACGCGAGGGCATCGAGCTGATCACCGCCGACGTCTCCGACCCCGCCTCCCTCGCGACGCTGGCCGAGCGCACGCGCGTCGTCGTCACCACCGTCGGCCCCTACCTCGAGTACGGCGAGGCGCTGGTCAAGGCGTGCGCCGAGGCGGGCACCGACTACGTCGACCTCACCGGCGAGCCGGAGTTCGTCGACCGGATGTACCTCGCCTACGACGGCGTCGCCCGCGGCACGGGCGCCCGGCTGGTGCACGCCTGCGGCTTCGACTCGATCCCCCACGACCTCGGCGTGCTCTTCGCGGTCAGCGCGCTGGGCGCCGACGGGCCGGTCGCGGCGCGTGGCGTCGTACGCAGCAACGGGTCGATGTCGGGCGGCACGTTCCACTCCGCGCTCACCCAGTTCAGCCGCGCGCGCTCCCTCGCCCGCACCTCCAAGGAGCGGATCGCAGCGGAGAAGGCGGCGCAGCGGGCCTCCGGCGCTGTGCTCGGCAAGGCCAGCTCCGCGTCTCCCGCGCCCACACGCGACCGGGAGCTGGGCTACTGGCTGCTCCCGCTGCCGACCATCGATCCGCAGATCGTGCTCCGCAGCGCCCGCGCGCTGCCCGACGTCTACGGCTCCGACTTCACCTACGGGCACTACGCCGGCACGAAGACGCTGCGCTACGCCGTCGGTGGCGCCGCCGGCGTCGCCGGCCTGATGGTCGCCGCGCAGATCCCGCCGCTGCGTCGCTGGCTCGGCGCCAAGGTGCCGCAGGGCACCGGCCCGAGCGAGGGCCGTCGCGCGAAGTCGTGGTTCACCGTGGACGTCCGCGCCGAGGGCGACGGACGCGTGGTCGACGCCCGCGTCTCCGGCCCCGACCCCGGGTACGACGGCACCGCGATCATGCTGGCCGAGTCGGCGCTCTGCCTCGCCCTCGACGACCTGCCGCCGCTCGCCGGCCAGCTCACCACCGCCGTCGCGATGGGACGGCCCCTCATCGACCGCCTCCAGCCCGCCGGCATCCGCTTCGAGCTGCTGCCCTGAGTCGGATCACTCCGGGCGCGCGGCCCTCCCCTCGGCCAGGAGCGGGGTCGACGCGATCAGGTCCCTGGTGTACGCGTCCACCGGACGCTCCAGCACGTCCTCGCAGGGACCGATCTCACAGATCTCACCGCGGTTGAGGACGGCGATCCGGTGGGCCAGCGATCGCACGGCGCCGAGGTCGTGGGTGATGTAGAGGACGGCGAGACCCTCCTCGACCAGATCCCGGAGGAGCTGGATGATCGTCGCCTGCGTCGACACGTCCAGCGCCGAGGTGATCTCGTCGCAGATCAGGAGCTCGGGGAGCGCCACGAGGGCGCGGGCGATCGCGACCCGCTGCTTCTCGCCACCGGAGAGCTCGAGCGGACGGCGGGCGAGCAGATGCCGCGGCAGCCGGACCCGGTCGGCCGCGGCGTGGACCCGGGCCGCGCGCTCGGC
>NZ_JASGDD010000114.1:0-3081 GCF_047607365.1 Nocardioides sp.
GCGGAGTCGGCCGGGCAGCTGATGTTCTACGGCCCCGGTGCCGGTGGGGCTCCCACCGCGAGCGCGGTGCTCGGCGACCTCGTCACGGTCGCCCGCAACGCGGCCGCGGGCACGCGCGGCGCCGGCGAGTCGTCGTACGCGGATCGGGAGATCCTGCCGATGGGGGAGACCGTCACGCGCTACCACCTCAGCCTCGAGGTCGCCGACCAGCCGGGCGTGCTCGCCGCGGTCGCGTCGACGTTCGCCGACCACGGCGTCTCGATCCAGACCGTCCGCCAGGAGGGCCGCGGCGCCGACGCCCAGCTCGTCGTCGTGTCGCACGAGGCGACCGACGCGCAGCTGGCCGCCACCGTGGAGGCCCTGCGTGGCATGGAGATCGTTCGCGGCGTCACGAGCGTGATGCGCGTAGAGGGAGAGCTGTGATGACCGGCGCGCAGGGCACCAACGGACAGTGGCGAGGCGTGATCGAGGAGTACCGCGACCTCCTCGACATCCCCGAGGGCACCCCGGCCATCACGCTGGGGGAGGGCGGCACCCCGCTGATCCGCTCCGGCTGGCTCTCGGACCTCACCGGCGGCGAGGTCTGGCTGAAGATCGAGGGCCAGAACCCCACCGGCTCCTTCAAGGACCGCGGCATGACGGCGGCCATCTCGGTCGCCGTGCACGAGGGCGCCAAGGCGTGCGTCTGCGCGTCGACCGGGAACACCTCGGCCTCGATGGCCGCGTACGCCGCCCGCGCCGGCATCACGCCCGTCGTACTCGTCCCGGACGGCAAGATCAGCGCGTCCAAGATGGCCCAGGCCCTGGTCCACGGCGCCGAGGTGATCCGCGTGCGGGGCAACTTCGACGACTGTCTCACCATGTCGCGCAAGATGGCCGAGGCCTACCCCGTCGCCCTCGTCAACAGCGTCAACCCGGTCCGTCTCGAGGGCCAGAAGACCGCGGCCTTCGAGGTCGTCGACCGCCTCGGCGACGCCCCCGACTTCCACCTCATGCCGATCGGCAACGCCGGCAACATGAGCGCCTACTGGCTCGGCTACCAGCAGTACGCCGCCGCCGGCCGCTCCACCCGCACGCCGGTCATGCGCGCCTTCCAGGCCGAGGGGGCGGCGCCGCTCGTGCTCGGCCACCCCGTGCTCGAGCCGGAGACCCGCGCGACCGCGATCCGGATCGGCAACCCCGCATCCTGGAAGCTCGCCGAGGCGGCACGCGACGCCTCCGGCGGCCGGTTCAAGGCGCTCACCGACGACGCGATCCTCGCCGCCCAGGCCCAGCTCGCCCGCAACGAGGGCGTCTTCGTCGAGCCCGCCTCGGCGGCGGGTGTCGCGGGTCTCCTCGACGATCTGGCGGCAGGGGACTCCTACGCCGGCACCACCACCGTCATCACCGTCACCGGCCACGGCCTCAAGGACCCGGCCACGGCGCTGGAGTTCTTCGGCGAGGTGCCCGAGATCGTCGTGGACGCCGACGTCGAGGCGGCCGCCGCGGCCGCCGGGCTCCTCTGAGCATGCCCGCCGGGACCAGCGCCCCGGAGTTCGTCACCGGCCGGGTGTCGGTCACCGTCCCGGCGACCTCGGCCAATCTCGGCCCGGGCTACGACACCCTGGGCCTCGCGCTCGATTGGCGCGACACCCTGCACGCCGAGGTGATCGACTTCGGCCTCGTCGTCGACGTCGAGGGGGAGGGGTCCGGGGCCGTACCGCTGGACGAGTCCCACCTCGTCGTGCAGGCGATGTTCGCCGCCTTCGACGCGCTCGGCGGCCGGCCCAGCGGGCTCACCCTGCGCTGCGTCAACGTCATCCCGCACGCCCGCGGGCTCGGCTCCTCCTCGGCTGCCATCGTCGGCGGGCTCGCGCTCGCCCGGGCGCTGGTCGTCGGCGGCGCCGACCAGCTGGGCGACGAGGCGCTCTTCGAGCTGGCCGCCCGGATCGAGGGCCACCCCGACAACGTCGCGCCGGCGGTCTTCGGCGGCCTGACGATCTCCGGCCAGGAGGCCGAGACGTTCTACACCGCCACGGCTCCGGTCGACGAGCGGGTCGGTGCGGTCGTGTTCATCCCCCCGACCGGTGTCGAGACCAAGGTCGCGCGGGGGCTCCTGCCCGACGTCGTACCCCACGCGGAGGCGGCTGCCGACGCCGGCAACGCCGCCCTGCTCGTGGCGGCCCTGGCCGGACAGCCCGAGCACCTGCTGCGCGCGACCCGCGACCTGCTCCACCAGGAGTACCGCCGTCCGGCGATGCCCGACTCGCTCGCCCTCGTCGACGCGCTCCGCGCCGACGCCGTCCCCGCGGTCGTCTCCGGCGCGGGGCCGACCGTGCTGGCCTTCACCAGCGCGCCGGCGGAGGCCGCCGCACTGGAGGAGCGCTGCCCGGAGGGATGGACCTCGCGAGTGCTCGCCGTCGCGACTGCCGGAGTTCTGGCCGACTCCTGAGCGCGCTGGTGCTACAGTCGCCGCGATGCGCCGCACCTGTGGCGGCGCCGAGCTCCTCGTGAGTAGACCGGGGAGTGCAACCCAAACGTCAGCCGCCCGGACACGGCGCGCTGCGACAACGTGGGAAGGACCTCACGTGACGGAAACCATCGAAGCCCCCGTGGGCGGCGCTGCCGGCAGCGCGAAGAAGAAGCCCGGTGGGCTCAACGCCATGCTCCTGGCCGACCTGAAGTCGATGGCCGGCGGCATGGGCATCGCCGGCGCCGGGTCGATGAAGAAGGCCGACCTGATCGCCGCGATCAAGGGCGCCCAGGGCGGCGCCCGCCCGGCCAAGGCGGCGTCCGAGAAGGCGGCGCCCACGAAGGAGGCGGCCGGCCGGTCGAAGGCGGCCCCCACGAGCGAGCCGAAGGGCGAGCCCCAGGCGGAGGCGCCCCAGCGCGACGCCCAGCCCCACCAGGTCAACCAGAACAACCAGAACAACCAGGGCAAGCAGAACAACCCGGGCGGCCAGAACAACCCGGGCGGCCAGAACAACCCGGGCGGCCAGAACAACCCGGGCGGCCAGGGCGAGCAGCCGGGCCAGGGCGCTCAGGGCGACGCGGGCGAGGAGGGCGGCAGCCGCCGCAACCGCCGCCGCCGCGGGCGTGACC
>NZ_JASGDD010000115.1:0-19283 GCF_047607365.1 Nocardioides sp.
CGCAGGCGCAGCGCCGCCTCCGGCGAGCGCGGCCGGCCGAGGTCGGCGTCGGGCAGCGTCCCCCGCGCCGCGAGCGCGTGCAGCCGCGCGAACGCCTGCAGCGGAGCGTTCTTGAGCACCGGCACCAGCGACAGCACCTCCGCCGAGATGCGTACGGCGTCACCGGCCGTCCCGTCCCCCTCGCCCGCTCGCACCTCGGCGAGTGAGGAGGCCGACCCCGAGAGCACCGCCGAGGCGTGCGCCCCGCGCAGCAGCGACTCGGCGGTCTGTTCCGGCGTGGTCTTGCGCAGGCCCCGGTCGCGGAGCATCACGTCGATGCCGTCGCGCGTGGCGGCGTACGCGCTCGCCACTCCCTCGAGCGACACGAGTCGCGCCAGCGGATCAGTCACGGTCCGCAAGGCTAACCTGAGGGACATGGTCGATCCCGCGCGCTCCTTCGGCTCGGTGGCCGACGCCTACGACCGTGGCCGGCCCGGCTATCCCGCCGACGCGGTGAGCTGGCTGATCGGCAAGCCCGGCACCACCTTCGTCAACGTGCTCGAGCTGGGCGCCGGCACCGGCAAGCTCACCCGCGCGCTGGTCGAGCAGCGCTATCACGTCTTCGCCACCGATCCCGACGACGCCATGCTGGACGTCCTGGCGACCCACCTGCCCGACGTACGCGCGACCAAGGCCACCGCCGAGCAGCTCCCCGTCCCGGACGCGTCGGTCGACGTCGTGGTCGCGGCGCAGGCGTTCCACTGGTTCGATCCCGAGCGGGCGCTGCCGGAGATCGCGCGGGTGCTGAAGCCGGGCGGCCACCTCGCGCTCGTCTGGAACGAGCGCGACGAGACGATCCCCTGGGTGCGCAAGCTGGGCGCGATCATCAACGGGACGGCGCATCCGGATCCTGCCCCGGTGCTGGAGGGGTCCGGCTACTTCGCCGGCACGCTGCACGAGCAGTTCGAGTTCTGGCAGGAGGTCGACCGGGCCGGCCTCGTCGACCTCGCCCTCAGCCGCTCCACGCAGGCCGCGGGCAGTGACGAGCACCGGGCCGAGGTGCGGCGCCAGGTCGAGGCCCTGTACGACGACTACGGCCGTGGCACCGGCGGGATGCGCCTGCCCTACCTCACCCACTGCTACCGCGCGGCGGTGACCGACAAGCGGCCCGCTCCGCCACCGGCGCCGCCCGCTCCGCCGGTCCAGGCGCCGCCCGAGACGCTGATCAGCTCCCGCCCGGAGCCCGCCGACGACTCGACGGCGGTCTCACTGCCGCGGGTGCTGACCGACTACCGGCCGCCGGAGGAGACCGGCGAGGTCAAGCTCTTCACCTGGCACTGACCCCGTCGGCCCCATCGACCTCGTCGGCGGCTGAGGCGCCGGCCTGCATGAGCGAGGCGACAGCGCCGAGAGCCGCGATCCACTCCGCCGTCATCGCCGGCGTCCACGCGCCGCCGCCGAGCTCCTCCATGGCGGCGATCATGCACTCGGCGACGGCGTCGTACATCGGCGCGGTGACGCCCCAGCCCGCGTGACGGGCGCCCAGCGCGCCGAGGGTGTCGGTGAGCCAGGCGGCGTCGTCGAGGTGGTCGAGGACGGCGATCACGGCACCGCGCAGCATCTTCGCCTGCGGGCCGATGTCGGCGGAGAACATCGGTCGCACGGCCGGATAGCGCGCGAAGAGGATCTCGTAGAAGCGCGGGGTCAGTGCCTCCTCCTGGCCGTCGACCAGGACGAGGCTCTCGGTGAGCAGTTCCTTGTCCATGACCCTACGATCGGCGGCCGCGATTGCCTCCGTCGGCGTCTCGGGACGCCGCGAGCGTGAACTTGTCCTCACGGCCTCACAGCACGGTGCGCACCGAGGTCGTCCGGCCCGTCGCCGGCCACGCTCGGCGAGCGCTTGGAGCAGGGCTCAGTGGACTTCGGTGTGCAGCCGTGCGGAGGCCCGCTCGCAGATCAGCTCGACGAGCAGCGGATGCGCACCGAGGACGTCCGCGACGACCACCGCCCCCGAGGCTCGCGCCTCCTCGGCCGCGCGGGTGGCGAAGTGGCCCGGGCTGAGCAGGTAGGTCGAGACGACGTCGCCCGGCTCGATCACGTCGGCCGGCCGCGCGCCCTCCCCCGACAGCACCGCGACGCGGACGCGGGCGCCCCAGATGCCGGTGAGCAGGTCGGCGGCGCCGGCGAGGTCCTCGGCCGCGCGCGGATCGCGGGATCCGGCGGCGATCATCACGACCGGGTCGCCGGGGACGGCGCCGGCGTCGATGAGCCGGGACGCCTGGGCACGGGCCAGGAGCGGATGCGGGCCGAGCGGGGGCGCGAGCACCATCTCCCGAGTGGGGCCTCCCCTCCCGCCGAGTGGGGCCTCCCCTCCCGCGAGAAGGGCCTTCGGCAGGTCCACCGCCACGTGGTACCCCCGTGACAGGAGCAGAGGTACGACGACGACCTCGCCCGGGGTGGCCGCGATCGCGTCGGCGAAGAGCGGCCGGCAGAGCTCGACGTACGTCGTCGTCGACTCGAGCCCGAGCCGGCCCCCGGCCAGCCGGGTGAGCTCCGCGGCCACCGCGTTGCCGGTCTCATGGCGGGTCCCGTGCGCCACGGTCATCACTCGCACGTCAGCCCCCACTCGACGCGAGGAGAGGCCCCACTCGGCGGGAGGGGAGGCCCCATTCGGCTGAGGGGAGGCCCCAGTCGGCGTCATGCGATCGCCAGCCGGTAGCCGCGCTTGACGACGGTCTGGATGGCACGGGTGCCGAGCGCGGCGCGCAGCCGGGCGACCGCCATCTCGACGGCGTGCTCGGACCCGGCGGTGCCGCTGGGCAGCATGGCGAGCAGGGCCTGGCGGGAGACGACGTTGCCGGGGTTGGCGACGAGCGAGTGCAGCACGGCGAGCGGCGCCGGGGAGAGCCGGACCTCGGTGCCGTCGAGGAGCACCTCGTCGCCGTGCAGCAGGAGCTGGTGGCCGCCGACGAGCTCGATCGAGAGCCCCGCGCGGCGCGAGGGCAGCTCGCACTCGAGCTGGTTGACCATCGCGACCAGGCGGTAGCGGTCGGCCGGCCAGATCGTCGGCACCCCCCACATGTCGAAGGCCGCGGCGGCGACCGGGCCGACGCAGGAGGCGACCACGTCGGCCTGGAACGCGGCGATGACCTGGTCGCGCAGCCCCATCGAGCCGGCGACCTGCATCAGCGCGGCGATGGCGGGCGCGGAGGTGAACGTGACCGCGTCGAGCTCGCGGGCGGCGATCAGCTCGACCATCCCGAACATCGGCCCGGGGTCGGCGGCCGGCTCGACGCGGTAGACCACGACCGAGACCACCTCGGCCCCCTGGCGCCGGAGCGCGTGGGCGACGATCGAGAGGGACTGGCCGTGCTCCTGCACGACGATCCGCTTGCCGGTGAGGTCACGGCCGCGCAGGTGCTCGAGCACGTCGTCGAAGGACTCCGACTCCGGCGCCCACAGCTCGCGCAGCCCGAAGCGCCGCAGCGCGCCGACCGACTTCGGCCCGCGGGCGAGGATCTCGGCGTCGGCGAGACGGTCGACGAGCCGCTGGGCCAGGCCCCACTCCGACGCCTTCTCCAGCCACGCCTTCATCCCGATGCCGGTGGTGGCGAGCAGCATGTCGATCCGCTGGCCGAGCACCTCCTCGGTGCTGGCGCGGAGGGCGGTGTCGTCCACGCGGTTGGGGTCCATCGACAGCGCGGGAGCGAGCACGACCGACGCACCGCGGCGCTCGAGCAGGGTGACCTGCTCCTCGGCCTTGCGGGCGGCGGTCACGCCGATGCGGAAGCCCTCGAGCGGGCGCTCACTCCCGGCGTTGACCACTAGTGCTGCTCTCCCACGAGGACCATCCCGTTGCTGACCACGACGTCGTACGTCGGCACGCTGACCTCGTCGTCGTCCAGACATCGTCCGGAGCGCAGGTCGAAGGCCTGCTTGTGCAGCGGCGACGCCACGAACGGAACCTCCCGGTCCCCGACGAGCCGGGTCCCGACGATGCCGCGCGACAGCACCGAAGCGCGCCCGAACGGATCGTAGTTGTCCAGGGCGTAGTAGCGGTCGTCCTTCGTGCGGAAGACGGCGACGGCGACGCCGTGCACCAGCGCGGTGACCGCGGACTCCGGATCGATCGCATCGGCCGGGCACACCTGGGTGAGCGCGGTCTCCGTGGCGGTCATCGGGGCGCTCCGACGGCGATGGCGGAGCCGAGGTTGACCACGCCGTCCGCGTCGACGGGGACGATCTGGTCGCGCACGGCGCCGAAGGAGATCGCCGGGTCGGGGGTGTCGGCGGCGTTGACGAAGGAGACGAAGCGGCGCAGCTTGTCGGGGTCCTCCAGCGTCGCGGCCCACTCGTCGAAGTAGGAGTCGACGTGCTGCGCCATGGCGGCCTCCAGCTCGGTGCCGAGGCCGAGCGCGTCGTCCACGACCACCTCGCGCACACGGTCCAGGCCGCCGTCGAGCGCGTCGATCCAGGTCGAGGTGCGCTGCAGCCGGTCGCCGGTGCGGATGTAGTACATGAGGTAGCGGTCGAGATAGCGGACCAGCTCGGCGGTCGAGAGGTCGCCGGCGAGGAGCTGGGCGTGTGCGGGCACGGCGCCGCCGTTGCCGCCGACGTAGAGGTTCCAGCCCTTCTCGGTGGCGATGACGCCGAAGTCCTTGCCGCGTGCCTCGGCGCACTCCCGGGCGCACCCGGAGACCCCGCCCTTGAGCTTGTGGGGGCTGCGCAGGCCGCGGTAGCGGAGCTCGAGCATGATCGCGAGCCCGACCGAGTCCTGGACGCCGTACCGGCACCAGGTCGAGCCGACGCAGGACTTCACCGTGCGCAGGGACTTGCCGTAGGCGTGGCCCGACTCCATCCCCGCGTCGACGAGCCGCCTCCAGATCGCGGGCAGCTGCTCGAGGCGGGCGCCGAAGAGGTCGATCCGCTGACCGCCGGTGATCTTCGTGTAGAGCCCGAAGTCGCGCGCGACCTCGCCGATCACGATCAGCTTGTCGGGCGTGATCTCGCCGCCGGGGATGCGCGGGACGACGGAGTAGGTGCCGTTGCGCTGCAGGTTGGCCAGGGCGAAGTCGTTGGTGTCCTGCAGGGTGCGGTTCTCCGCCGCGAGCACGTGGCCGTTGAGCTGGCTGGCGAGGATGGAGGCGACGGTCGGCTTGCAGATGTCGCAGCCCCGGCCGGTGCCGTGCGCGGCGACGATCTCGTCGAACGTGCGGTAGCCGTGGATGAGCACCACGTCGAAGAGCTCCGCGCGGGTCATCGCGCTGCGCCCATTTCCGCCTCCGGCAAAGTGCTCGCAGAGGGACCTGTCGACCGTGCGCCCCTGCGCCGCGAAGTAGTCCTCGACGATCTTCTTGACCTGCACCTTGCAGGAGCCGCAGGTGGCGCCGGCCTTGGTCGCGCGAGTCACGTCACCAGCGGTCTCGCAGCCGTGGTCGACGGCCGCCTTGATCTGGCCCTTGGTCACGTCGTTGCAGGAGCAGACCTGCGCCTCGTCGGGCAGCTCGATGTTGCTCGCTCCCCCTCCGGTCGAGGCTGGGAGGATGAGCTCCTCGGGGTTCTCCGGCAGCGCGAGGCCGCTGGAGACCATCGGCCTCAGGATCCCGTACGCCGAGGCGTCCCCGACCAGCACGCCACCGAGCAGGCGGTAGCTGCCGTCGTCACCCTCGCTCACGACGAGCTTCTTGTAGATCCCGGCGACGGCGTCGTGGAAGACCAGCTCGAGCGAGTCGGGGGTGGTGCCGTGCGCGTCGCCGAAGGAGGCCACGTCGACCCCCAGGAGCTTGAGCTTGGTGGACATGTCGGCGCCGGTGAACGCGGCCTCCGAGGCGCTGCCCGCGGTCCGGTGGACGAGCGCGTCGACGGCGACCTCGGCCATCGCGTAGCCCGGAGCGACCAGGCCGTACATCGTCCCGCCGGGCGCCGCGCACTCGCCGATCGCCCAGACGTGGTCGTCGGAGAGCGTGCGGCACTGCTCGTCGACGAGGATGCCTCCCCTCTCCGCAACGGCCAGGTCGGCGGCGCGGGCGAGGGCGTCGCGCGGCCGGATGCCGGCGGAGAAGACGACGATGTCGACGTCGAGCGGGTTGCGGTCCTTGAGCGCCAGCGCGCCGACCTTCCCCTTGCCGTCGGTGTCGAGGATGGCCTCGGTCATCGCCCCGGTGTGGGCCGTGATGCCGAGCTTCTCGATGTGCCGGGTCAGGGTCCTGCCGCCGACGTCGTCGACCTGGACGGCCATCAGGCGCGGCGCGAGCTCGACCACGTGCGTCTCCAGGCCGAGCTGGTGCAGCGCGTTGGCGGCCTCGAGACCGAGCAGTCCGCCGCCGATGACGGCGCCGGTCTTCGCCCTCTTCGCCGCCTTCCGGATCGCGTCGAGGTCGTCGATCGTGCGGTAGACGAAGACGTTGCCCAGCTCGCGCCCCGGCACCGGCGGCACGAACGGCGCGGCTCCGGTGGCCAGGATCAGCTCGTCGTAGTGCAGGTCCTCGCCGTCCGCCAGGGTCACGATGCGATGCCGCGGGCTGATCGCCACGACCTCGGAGCTGAGGCGGAGGGTGACCCGCGGGTCGTCGTACGCGCCCTCGGGGAGGAAGGAGAGCGCCCGGTCGCCGACCTCGAACCACGAGGTGAGCGCGACGCGGTCGTACGCCGGGCGGGGCTCCTCGCCGAGGACGACGATGTCGTGGGTCTCGGTGAGACCGCGCTCGATGGCGGCCTGGACGAAGCGGTGGCCGACCATGCCGTGGCCGACCACGACGATCCGCTTGCGATATTCAGGCGACATGTGCGGTTCCCTTCAGGAGCTGTGGAGCGAGCAGTTGCTCGCAGACCGAGCGGCAGCCGCCGCAGCCGGTGGTGGCGCGGGTCTGCTCGCGCACCTCGCCGAGGGAGGCACAGGCGCGGATCCGGCCGGCGCTGACGCCTGCGCAGGCGCAGACCTCGGCGTCGTCGGGCAGAAGCGATGCCGCGCCGGCGGACGGGTGGGGGGAGGAGGCCCCCGCGACGCTGCGGGGGCCGGTCAGGAGGAGGCTCGACTCGCCGTCGGCGAGGCGGGTGCGGCGGTCGAAGGCCTGGGTGATCAGGCCGACCTGGCGGAGGTCGCCGACGAGGGTCGCGGCGACGATGACGTTGTCGCGGAGGACGAGCAGGCGGTGGGTGCCGCGGATCGGGTTGGAGACGGCCACGACCTCTGCTCCCGGATCGAGCCGGGCCCGCTCGGGATCGCCGAGGACCGCGACCTCGAGATCGGTCGCGCGCAGCCGGGCGACCACGCGATGGCCGTCGTAGGTCGCGTCGCCGCCCGTCAGGCGGTCGGCGAGGACGCCGGCCTGCTCCCACGCCGGCGGGACGAATCCGGTCGTTCTGCCGTCGTGCTGGGCGCAGTCGCCGATGGCGAAGATCTCGGGATCGGTGGTGGCGAGGGTGTCGTCGACGACGATGCCGCGGCGGGTCTCGAGGCCGGCACGGCGGGCGAGGTTGACGCTCGGCCGACCGCCGGCGGTGAGGACGAAGAGGTCCGCGTCGAGAGTGAAGCCGTTGTCGAGCACGAGCCCCTCGTCCGTCAGCCGCACCGCGCGTGCGCCGGTGTAGACGTCGGTGCCGAGCTTGGTCAGACTCCGCCTGAGGACCGCGCCGGCGGCCTCGTCGACGTGGGAGTGGAGGAGCGAGTCGGCGCCCTCGACGATCTCCACGCGCAGGCCGCGGACGGACAGCGCCCGGGCGACCTGCAGCCCGAGGAGTCCGCCGCCGATGACGATGGCCGTCCGTGCCGTGGGGAGCGCGTCGAGGAGCCGGGCGCAGTCGTCCAGGCTGCGGAAGGCGTGCACCTTGGGGTGGAGGCTGCCGTCCCGGCGTACGAGGCCGCGGATGGGAGGCAGCGTCGGGATGCTGCCGGTCGCCAGCACCAGCCGGTCGTAGCCGATCTCGCTGCGGTCGGCGAGCTCGACGACCTTGCGGTCCCGATGGACGTCCACGACACGCGCGCCCTGATGCGCGGCCACGCCGTGCGCGGCGAACCAGGTGCGGCTGCGGAGGGTGATCGCCTCGGGCCGGTGCGTCCCCTCGAGGACGGCGGAGAGCAGGATCCGGTTGTACGGCGGGTGCCGCTCGTCGCCGACCACGGTGATGCTCCGGTCACCGTCGGCGCCCCCGCGCGAGACGAGCAGCTCGGCGAGGCGCACGGCTGCCATGCCGCCGCCCACGATCACGATCCGCCGTCCCATGCCGTCCATGGTGTGCGGCGGTCGTAACACCCCCGACCCGCAGGTGTCAGGGGTGTGTCACTTTCTTCTCACGCCCTCACAACGCCGTGCTCGACGAGGCTCTGCGCGGTGTCGAGGATCGTCCGGGCAGCCGGGCGCGGCTCCCAGCCGAGCAGGGCGCGAGCCTTCGCCGCGCTGTGCTGGTGGCGCCTGCCGAGTGCGGACGCGAGGGTGCGCATGTCCTCCTGGAAGCGAGCGGCGACCTTGATGGCGAAGCCGGGGATCCTCCGGGTCGGTACCCTGCCGGCCGTCTCACCGAGGCTCTCGCGCAGGAGCGCGCCCATGTCACGCAGGGACATCAGCTCGCCGCTCACGGCCAGGAACCGCTGGCCGCCCGCCTCGGGGGCGGTCATCGCGAGGAGGTGGAGGTCGACGAGGTCGCGTACGTCGACCACCTCCAGGCGGATGTCGGGCAGGCCGGGCATCCGGCCGGTCAGCATCCGCTCGACGATGTCCGTCGAGCCGCGGCTGGCGGTGGAGACGATAGGCCCGAAGACCGCCCCGGGGAGGATCGTGGTCAGCGTCGTGGCTCCTGGGTTGTCGGCGCGCTCGGCGAGGTAGTCCCAGGCGGCCCGCTCGGCCAGCACCTTGGACCGCTGGTACACGCTGAGCTGCCTCCCCTCGGGGTCGGTCCAGAGGGTCTCGTCGGTCGTCGCCGGCGTCGTGGTGTCGGCCGGGGTCGCGGCCGCGGCGGCCGACGTCATCACGACCCGCTCGACGCCGGCGTCGACGGCGTGCCGCAGGACCCGCAGGGCGCCCTCGCGCGCGGGCCGGATGAGCGTCTCGGGATCGCCGTCGGCCCCGCCGAGCGGCGAGGCGACGTGCAGCACGTACGCCACACCGTCCAGTGCCTGCGCCCAGCCTCGGTCGTCGAGGAGGTCGGCGACATGGAAGCCGAGGCGGTCGCCGGGGTCGACGAGGGTCGCGACCGCGGCGCGGACGGCCTCCTCCTTGTCGAGGCTGCGGACGGTGGTGCGGACGTCGTGTCCCTCCTCCAGGAGGCGGACGATGGCCCAGGAGGCGACGTATCCGGTGCCTCCGGTGACGAGGACTGTGCTCATGCTCGTTCCTTCAGGGGACGGGACCGCGCTGCGAATAACGAACCGGCGGTCTGTAAATCCGATCCTAACAGATATCAATCCAGTGGTCTGTTATCGTGCCCCCGTGGCCCCCGATCCCGGCTTCCAGCGCGCACGGCGCCCCGAGCAGGTGGCCGAGCGGCGCGCGACGATCCTGCGCACCGCTCGCGAGCTGCTCGGCGAGCGCCGCCTGAGCGCCATCAGCCTGCGCGACCTGAGCTCACGGGTCGGGCTCGCGAAGTCCAACGTGCTCAACTACTTCGACAGCCGCGAGGCCATCTACCTCGAGCTCCTCGACGCGGACTGGCGGGACTGGCTCGACGAGCTCGAGCAGACCGTTCCCGCCGGCGACGCGTCGGAGCCCCACGCCGCCGAGACCGCGACGGCCGGGACGCTCGCGCGCACGCTGGCGGCCCGTCCCGTGCTGTGCGAGCTCCTGAGCGCCCTGGCCGGGGTGCTGGAGCACAACGTCTCCGAGGACACCGCGCGCCGATTCAAGACGAACGCCGCGGCCAACGCCGTGCGCCTGCGCGAGTGGCTGCGCGTCCGGCTGCCGGCGCTCGACGCCGAGACCGCCCACCACTGTGCCGGGGCGATCACCCTCCTGGCGGGAGCCCTGTGGGACTACGAGCGCCCCACACCGCTCGTGCACCGGCTCAACCAGGAGTTCGGCGGCCTGCCCGCACGGTCCTTCGAGGAGAACTTCGCCACCGGCCTGCGGACGCACCTCGTCGGCGCGACGACCCTCGGGCGGTGATCAGCGGGCCCGCGACTTCGACGGCATCGGCTGCCGCACGGTGAACCCCTGGGAGTCCGCCGACTGATCCGAGGGGCCCTGCCCGAACCGCGGGTCGTCAGGGTCGCCTGGTGACTCCCAGTGCCCGCGGTTGGACTCCGCGGAGCCTCGATGGGCAGCAGGCCGCCCCCGCGCCGGCCCGCCGCGATGCCGCTCACGCGGTGACGGCGACCGCGCAGACCTTGAACTCGGGCATGCGGGAGCTGGGGTCGAGCGCGTCGAGGGTGAGCCTGTTGGCGCCGACCCAGTGGAAGGGGACGAAGACGGTGTCGGGGCGGATGGTGTCGACGATGCGGGCGGGGGCGCGCATGGTGCCGCGGCGGGTGGCCAGGGTCAGCGGCTCGCCGTCGTGGGCGCCGAGCCGCAGGGCGAGCATTGGGTGCAGCTCGACGAACGCGCCGTCGTCGGGGAGGTCGCGGATCCGGCGAGTCTGCGCACCGGACTGGTACTGCGAGAGGACGCGCCCGGTGGTGAGGTGCAGCGGGTAGTCCTCGTCCACCTCCTCGGCGGCGCCGCCCCAGCCGACCGGCACGAAGCGCGCGCGGCCGTCCGCGTGCGCGAAGGAGTCCGCGAAGAGCCGTGGCGTGCCCGGGTGATCGCGCTCGGGAAGCGTGGGGACGGGCCAGAAGAGCCCGTCCTCGGCCCGGATCCGGTCGTAGGTGATGCCGCTGTAGTCGGCCTTCCCGCCCCGCGACGCGGCGCGCAGCTCCGCGAAGACGACCTCCGGCTCGACCGGCCACTCCCCCGGCGCGCCGAGCCGCGACGCGAGCCCCGCCATGATCTCGAGGTCCGAGCGCACGCCCGCGGGAGGCGCGATCGCCTGCTGCCGCAGGATCACCCGCCCCTCGAGGTTGGTCATCGTGCCGGTCTCCTCGGCCCACTGCGTGATGGGCAGTACGACGTCGGCGACCGCCGCCGTCTCCGACATGACGATGTCGGCCACCACGAGCAGGTCGAGCGCGGCGAGCCGCTCCGCGACGGCCAGCGCGTTCGGCGCGGAGACGACCGGGTTCGACCCGAAGACCATCAGCGACCTCGGCCCGCCGTCGGTGCCGAGGGCGGAGAGCAGCTCGTAGGCCGAGAGCCCCTTGCCGGGGAGCGACTCCGGCGTGACGCCCCACACCCGCGCGACGTGCGACCGGGCGGCGGGATCCTCGATCATCCGGTAGCCGGGCAGCTGGTCGGCCTTCTGGCCGTGCTCGCGGCCGCCCTGGCCGTTGCCCTGGCCGGTGAGGCAGCCGTAGCCGGCGTACTCGGAGCCGGGGAGGCCGAGGGCGAGGCAGACGTTGATCCAGGCGAGCACGGTGGCGGTGCCGTCGGCGTGCTGCTCGGCGCCACGGGCGGTAAGCACCATGACCCGGCGCGAGGACATCATCAGCTCGGCGAGGGCCCGGACCTCCGAGGCCGCGATGCCGGTCACCCGCTCGACCCGCTCGGGCCACCACTCCGCCGCGGCGGCACGCGCCTCCTCGAACCCCGAGGTCCGCGACGCCACGAACGCCTCGTCGACCCCGCCCGCGGCGTCGACCAGGTGGAGGACGCCCAGCGCCAGCGGGAGGTCCGTGCCCGGGACGGGCTGCACGAACAGGTCGGCGCGGTCGCCGGTCGGGGTGCGCCGGGGGTCGATCACCACGACCCGTCCGCCACGCGAGCGGAGCCGGTCGAGGTGCCGCGCCGCCGGCGGCATCGTCTCGGCGAGGTTGGAGCCGACCAGCACCACCACGTCGGCCCGCTCGACGTCGGCCAGGGGGAAGGGAAGCCCCCGGTCGACCCCGAACGCCTGGTTCCCCGCCGAGGCCGCCGAGGACATGCACCAGCGCCCGTTGTAGTCGATCATCGCGGTGCCGAGCGCGACCCGGGCGAGCTTGCCGAGCTGGTAGGCCTTCTCGTTGGTCAGGCCACCGCCGCCGAAGACGGCGTTCGCGTCAGCCCCGTGCTCGGCGCGGATCGAGGCGAGCCGCGCGGCGACGAGGTCGAGCGCCTCGTCCCAGCTCGCGGCCGACCACTCCCCCGTCGCGCGATCCCGGACCAGCGGCGTCGTGAGCCGCTCCCGCGATCCGCGCAGCCCCGCCGCCGTCCAGCCCTTGCGGCACAGCGCGCCCTCGTTCACCGGGAAGGACGGGCGCTCCGCGACCTCCAGCGCGAGACCCTTGCGCTGCAAGGACATCCCGCACTGGAGGCTGCAGTAGGGGCAGTGCGTGTCGGTCACGGCGAGGGAGCTCAGATCCCGGCGTACGTCGCGCTCTTCCGAACGTAGAACGCCCAGGTGAGGGCGGCGCAGACCAGGTAGAACGCGGTGAAGATCCAGAAGGCCACCTTCGTCGCGGCCAGCGGGTCGGTGACCCAGGGGCTGTTGAACGAGATCGGGATGAGGAAGCCGCCGAGCGCACCGACGGCGCCGATGAGGCCGGCCGCGGCCGAGGAGCTCTTGGCCGCCTTGATCAGGGCGACCTGGCGATCGGCGCTGCCGTCCTCCGTGGCCTCCAGGGCGTCGTGGCGGAAGAGGTGCGGGATCATCTTGTAGAGCGAGCCGTTGCCCGCGCCGGAGAAGGCGAAGAGCAGCAGGAACGCCGTGAGGAAGACCGGGAACACGTCGGCGTTGCCGTCGACCGCGCTGACGACCGCGTCGGGGAACTGGAAGGCGGCCGGGTCCGCGGCGATCTTCGCGAGCGCCTCGGGGGTCGGCGTCGCCAGCGCGGTGAGCTGCCCGAGCGTGGCGATGATGCCGAGCGTCGAGGCGATCATGCCGACGAAGCAGGCCAGGCTGATCCGGGCGCCGCCGTACTTGTCCGCGAGCCAGCCGCCGATCGGGCGGGCCGCGGAGCCGACCAGGGCGCCGAGGAAGGCGTAGAACGCGAAGTTGATGCCGATGCCGACGACGGCAGGGACGGGCTGGCGCCAGAAGTTGAGCTTGATCAGCAGCGGCATCGCCGAGGAGTAGCCGATGAACGACCCGAACGTGCCGATGTAGAGCAGGCTCATCACCCGCACCTGGCGGTGCTTGAAGACCGCGAGCTGCTCCTTCGGGTGCGACTCGATGCCCTCGATGTCGTCCATGAAGAGGTACGCCGCCACGACGGCCGCCACCGCCAGGCCGGCGTAGATCCAGGCGGCCCGCTCGAGGTGGACGCCGCCCGCGCTGGCCTTGACCAGGCCGAAGATCCCGGCTCCGCCGACCACGACGGGCAGCAGGAACTGGATGAGCGCGACGCCGAGGTTGCCGCCCGCCGCGTTGAGCCCGAGCGCCTTGCCCTTCTCCGCGGACGGGTAGAAGAAGTTGATGTTGGCCATCGAGGAGGCGAAGTTGCCGCCGCCGAAGCCGGCCGTGGCGGCGATGACGCAGAAGAGCCAGTACGGCGTCCCCGGCTGCGTCACGGCGTACGCGAACGCGAGGGTGGGGATCAGCAGGAGCGCCGCCGAGATCATCGTCCAGCGGCGGCCGCCGAAGCGCGGCACGGCGAAGGTGTAGGGCACCCGGAGCAGCGAGCCGACGAGGTTGGGGATGGCGACGAGGAAGAAGAGCTGCTTGGGCGTGAACGCGAAGCCCTGAGCGGCGAGGAACGCCGACGAGACCGACCAGATCACCCAGACCGAGAAGCCCAGGTGCTCGGAGAAGATCGACCAGACGAGGTTGCGGCGGGCGACGGGACGGCCCGTCGTCGCCCAGAACTCGGCGTCCTCGGGACGCCAGTCCGTGAGCAGGTGCTTCGGGGCCGGTGCTTCCTCGGCCGTCGGGGTGTTGAGCACGGAGGTCATGGGGACGACTCTCAGTGGCGCGCGTGACACGGGGAGCATGAGCGCGTCAGCGCTTCGTCACGTTCCCCTCACGACCTCACGGACCTCACCGGCTCACGACCGGCTCACGGCTCGGGCGGCGGCTCGAGGGAGGAGTGCGTGGCGAGGTCCCGGTCGACCCGCGGGTCGCCGGCGTTGGCGTGGTAGTCGCCGGGAGCGGTGCGGTCGCGGCCGTTGGAGACCTTGGCCGCGTTGAGGATCGCCGAGCCGACCACGGCGACGAGCACGTTGATCACGAAGGCCGTCATCGCGATGTAGCCCATCTGGCCCAGGCCGGGGATCTCCGCGGTCGAGCCGCCGAAGTGACCGCCGGTGACCGGGCTGATGACGCGGTAGGCCGCCACGGTGCCGTAGACCATCGCGACCGCCCAGCCGGCGAGCAGCGCCCAGCGGTGGAACCAGCGGGTGTAGAGGCCGAAGACGACGGAGGGGAAGATCTGCAGGATCCAGATGCCGCCGAGGAGCTGGAAGTTGAGCGCGTTCTGCTTGTCCATGGTGAGCACGAAGAGCAGCGCGAAGAACTTCACCGCCAGCGACATCAGCTTGGAGACCTTCGCCTCCTCCGCGACGGTGGCGTCCGGCTTGAGCCACTCCTTGTAGATGTTGCGGCTGAAGGTGTTGGCCGCGGCGATCGACATGATCGCCGCCGGGACGAGCGCGCCGATGGCGATGGCGGCGAAGGCGACCCCGGCGAACCACGAGGGGAACATGTCCTCGAAGAGCTGCGGAACGACGAGCTGCGCGTTGGGCTTGCCGTCGGCGCCGACCGGCGTGGTGCCCGCCGCGATCGCGACCCAGCCGAGCAGGGCCAGCAGGCCGAGCAGGAGGGAGTACGCCGGCAGGATGGCCGCGTTGCGCCGGATGACGTTGCGGTCCTTGGACGACAGCGACGCGGTGACGGAGTGCGGGTACATGAAGAGCGCCAGGGCGGAGCCCAGGGCGAGCGTCGCGTAGGTCCAGTGGGTCGCGTCCACCGAGATGAACGTGCCGGTCGGCTTGCCGGTCGCCTCGTTGACGGTGCTCATCTTGGCCTGCGCCGAGTCGAAGACGTGGGCCCAGCCGCCGACGTGGTGGGGCAGGTAGATCACCGCCACGATGATGACGAGGTAGATCAGCAGGTCCTTGACCACCGCGATCACCGCGGGCGCGCGCAGGCCGGCGGTGTAGGTGTAGGCGGCGAGCAGCGCGAAGGCCACGAAGAGAGGCAGGTCCCTGACGAACCAGTTGTCCCCGCCACCCAGGCCGGCCACCTCGAGCACCGCCTGCATGCCGACGAGCTGCAGCGCGATGTAGGGCATCGTGGCCAGGAAGCCGGTCACCGCCACGGCGAGGGACAGGGGCCTGGCGTCGTACCGGCCGCGGACGAAGTCGGCGGTGGTGACGTAGCCGTGGCGGTGGCTCACCGACCACAGCCGCGCCATGAAGACGAAGATGATCGGGTAGAGCACGATCGTGTAGGGCACCGCGAAGAAGCCCGCGACGGCGCCGGTCGCGAACATCGCGGCCGGCACGGCGACGAACGTGTAGGCCGTGTAGATGTCGCCGCCCACGAGGAACCACGTGACGAGCGTGCCGAAGGAGCGGCCGCCCAGGCCCCACTCCTCCAGCGACTCCATCGAGGCCGGCCGGCGCCAGCGCGTCGCCAGGAAGCCCGCGACGGTGACGAGGGCGAAGAGCGCGACGAGGACGGTCATCGCGACGCCGTTGACGCCGGCGTCGGCGGTCAGGGGGATCATCGCCCGCCCTCCGTCGGGCCCGCCGGGCGCTGTGCGGAGAGGACCAGCCGGTAGGCGGCGTACGTCATCCCCGAGCAGAGGAAGACCCAGAGCAGCTGGTACCAGAAGAAGAAGGGGAAGCCCCACAGTCGTGGCTCGACCTTGGCGTAGGTCGGCACCGCGAGGAGGGCGACGATGGGGATGAGGATGAGTACGCCGGCACACCCGAGCTTGGCTCTGCGCATGTCTTCACCTTGGCACATGTGACGTGGATCACGCGATGGGCCGGAGTGGCAGGATTCGGAGCATGACGCCCGCCCACGAAGCCGACGCCGCCACGCTGCGCGCGGTCTTCGCCGGCTTCCCGTCCGGGGTCGCCGCCGTGGGCGCCGTGGTGGAGGGGACCGCCCACGTCCTCGTCGTCTCCTCCTTCACCGTCGGGGTCTCCCAGGACCCGCCGCTGGTCCTCTTCGCCGTCCAGCGCACGTCCAGCACGTGGCCGGACCTGCGCCGTGCTCCGGTGCTCGGCGTCTCGGTGCTCGGGGTCGGCCACGAGCTCGCCGCCCGCCAGCTCGCGGGCCACGACAAGGCCGCCCGGCTCGCCGGGGTCGATCACCAGGTCACCCCGTCCGGGGCGGTCCTGCTCGAGGAGTCCCCGGTGTGGCTGGAGTGCACCGTCGAGCACGAGTACCCCGCCGGCGACCACGACATCGTCGTGCTGCGAGTGAGCTCGCTCGCCTCCAGCCCCGACCACGACCCGCTGGTGTGGCACCGCTCCCGCTTCGCGAGCCTCGCGGACTGATCGACCCACTCTCGCGTCCCGTCCGGTTGCTGACGTGGCGCATCGAGTCGCCGCTGCTCGTCAGGCAAAACCGTTCACCTGATAGTCCTCAACATTTCCGAATTGGTGCGCCGCTTAGCCGACGAGAAAGCTTAAAGACCATCCTGGATATGGAGGAAGGTGAGGTTGCGGTCCGCCAGACGCCAACTTCCCCACGGGTGAATACTCGACAATGAGCATGATTTAGAAGTGACCATCCCAGTCAGTAGAACTCAAGTCGCGTGACGATACGGATGATGCTGGGAAGCCCTGAAAGCCGAGCACACTGTCCGGCGGCCGGGATCTTCCAGTTCGTCACCGGTGTTCATACCGGCTGGGATCAACGAGCGAGTCTCACCAGCGCTGGGCCAGGAAATCGGGTCGGCCAGAATTGGTGGTGAGGATCAGACGATGAATATCAAAACCGCAAAGATCTGGGCGGTCTTTTACATCGTCGCATGCGTGGTGATTGGATTCTTGATAATGGACGTGCTTCAGTCGTGGCTTCCGTTCTTGCCCGCCCTCGTCCTTGCCGCGTTGATCGTCTGTGTAATTGGCTTGGCGGTTCGTCGTGCTTTCTGGCGCAATACGGAATAAGTACCTCCTCCCGGATTCGGGTGTGGATCGGGTTGACGCGTCGGTCCCGACACGCGCGCGGCGCAACCTCACCAACTACATCACCAGAAGCCTGTCGATCACAGCCCCAAGCCTCGTCAGAGGTCAGATCGCGAGTCACACAGCAACACGGCCCGGCGCGACGCGGATCAGGCGTTCAGCAACACGTCCGACGCCTGCGCCTCGAGGACCGAGGCGATCACGTTCCCCACTCAGCGGCCTCCCGGGGTACTCGCTAGCCTTGCCGCACATGGAGACGTTCCACACCGGCACCCTGGGCGGATGGCTGCGCGCGGGTGACCCGGATCGCCAGGTGCTGCTGCTGCACGGCGGCCCGGGCCTCACCGACTACATGGACGAGCTCCTGCCCGAGCTCGACGGCTGGACCGTCGCCTCGTTCCAGCAGCGCGGCCTCGCGCCGAGCGCGACCGAGGGCACGTACACCCATGCCGAGGCGCTCGCCGACGTCGACGAGGTGCTCGACCATCTCGGCTGGACCAGGCCATACGTCGTCGGGCACTCCTGGGGCGGCTATCTCGGATGGAAGCTCGCCGCCTACCGCCACCACCGGCTCGCCGGGGTGATCGTCGTCGACCCCGTCGGCGCGGTCGGCGACAAGGGGCTCCCGGAGTGGAGCGCGGCCTTCGAGCGCCTGGTCGATCCCGCCCTGGCCGCGCGCGCCGCGGCCACCGAGGACCCCAAGGAGGCGCTCGCGCTGTACTGGCCCTACTACTTCGCCGACCCGGCCTCCGCTCCTCCCGCCCCCGACTGGGAGCAGGCGCCCCAGGCCGCCGAGGGCGCGTGGCCGGAGATGCTGGAGCCCGAGCCCGACCTCGAGGAGGCGCTGACCCGTGTGCCGATCCCCGTCTACGCGGTGCACGGCGCCGGCGGCCCGATGCCGCTGCGGGCCTCGCTGGAGACGCTGGCGCTCATCCCCGACTCGTGGTGCGACGCGGTCGACGGCGCCGGCCACTTCGTGTGGCGCGAGGCGCCCGGCCGGGTCGGCGCCGCCCTCGACCGAGTGGCGGCAGCCGGTACCGGCGTGACGGGACGACCGGAGGGGACCCCCGGATGAGCGGGCGACCGCTCGTCTGGGTGCCCTATCCCGTCGCCGAGCTCGAGCTGCCCGACGACGTCCTCGCGGCCGCCGACGTCCGGCACGTCGAGCTGGGCAGGGAGAGCTCGTCGGGCCTGAGCGTCACGCCCGACAACGCCGGCGAGGTCCGCTTCCTCGCGATCCCCTACTCCTTCGACCCGTCGGTCTTCGACCTCCTGTCCGGCATGACGAGCCTCGAGGTGGTGCAGGTCCAGTTCGCCGGGGTGGAGGCGATGCGCGGCAAGGTGCCCGGCCACGTCACGCTCTGCAGCGGGCGCGGCATCCACGACACGGCCACCTCCGAGCTCGCGCTCACCCTCACCCTGGCCGGCCTGCGCGACCTCGCCACCTACGTCCATGAGCGGGACCGGCAGGTGTGGGACCAGAAGTGGCACCCGTCGCTGGCCGGCGCCCGGGTGGTGATCGTGGGAGCGGGCGCGATCGGCGCCGCCGTACGCCGCAAGGTGGAGGCCTTCGAGGCCACGGCCGTCATGGTGGCCCGGTCGGCGCGTCCCGACGAGGGCGTCCACGGCGTGGAGGAGCTGCCCGAGCTGGTCCACGACGCCGAGGTGGTCGTCCTGATCCTGCCGCTCACCGAGGAGTCCCGCGGCCTGGTCGACGCCGAGCTGATTCGCGCGATGAAGCCGGGCGCGCTGCTGGTCAACGTCGCCCGCGGCGCGATCGTCGATACCGACGCGCTGGTCGAGGCCTGCGCCGAGGGCCGCATCCGAGCCGCGCTCGACGTCACCGACCCGGAGCCGCCACCGCCCGGCCACCCGCTCTGGACCACGCCCGGCATCCTGCTGACGCCGCACATCGGCGGCACCGCCAGCTCCTTCTTCCCCCGCGCCAAGCGGCTCATCGCCGAGCAGGTCACCCGCTACGTGCGCGGCGAGCCGCTCGAGAACGTGGTGGACGCCGACTACTGATCGCCGCCTCGAATCGTGCATTTGCGCGATGACTCGCCGAGGAACCCGCCCGTCTTCGGGGCGTCATCGCGCAAAGGCACGATCCTGTCGACCTATCAGTGGTGGAAGGCGAGGGCGGCGGGGATCGCGATCACGAGGAAGCGGATCCAGCGGCCGGTGAAGACGGCCACCGCGAAGGGCAGCAGCCGCATCCGGGAC
>NZ_JASGDD010000116.1:0-7871 GCF_047607365.1 Nocardioides sp.
AGTTACGGCGGCCATAGCGTCGGGGAAACACCCGGTCCCATCCCGAACCCGGAAGTTAAGCCCGACAGCGCCGATGGTACTGCAACCGCGAGGTTGTGGGAGAGTAGGACGCCGCCGGACAAAAATTCCCGAGGGGGCCACCGATTGGTGGCCCCCTCGCTGTATTTCAGGAGAAGATCACGTCATGGCAGACGAGCGCCGTAACCATCGCAATGCCCAGAGTCGCCCGGCTCGGGGCGGCTCCGACCGCGACCGCAAGCCGGGGAGCCGGGCCCCGAAGCCGTATTCGCGCGGCCGGGACGCCGACGGCATCGACCGCGGCACCCAGCCGGAGCGGACCGCCGACCAGAAGGCGTACGACGGCCCCGACCTGCCGGACTTCATCACCGGCAAGGAGCTCGACCGCGGCGTCGCCGCCCAGCTCAAGGGCCTCCCGGAGAAGCTCGCCGCGCGGGTGGGCCGCCACCTCGCGGCAGCTCAGCACTTCCTCGAGGTCGACAACGCCGAGATCGCCTACCAGCACGCACTCGCGGCGAAGAGCCGCGCCCAGCGTCTCGCCATCGTCCGGGAGGCGGTGGGCGAGGCGGCCTACTACGCCGGCCACTTCGACGTCGCGCTCGCCGAGCTGCGGGCCGCGAAGCGGATGAACGGGGCGACGGCGTACCTCCCGATGATGGCCGACTGCCACCGCGCTCTCGGTCACCCGGAGCAGGCGCTGAAGCTCGCGCAGAGCCCGTCGGTGCGGAACTTCGCTCCGGCCCAGAAGGCCGAGATGACGATCATCGAGGCCGAGGCTCGCGCCGAGCTCGGTCAGCTGGACGCCGCGCTCCGGACGCTCGAGCTCGCGCCCCTGATGAGCAAGAGCCGCGAGACCTGGGTCGTCCGGCTGCGCTACGCCTACGCGGACATCCTCGAGAAGGCAGGGCGCCCGGAGGAGGCGCTGAGCTGGTTCCACCGGACGCTCGCGATCGACGCCGAGGAGTCGACGGACGCCGGTGAGCGGGCGGCCGCGCTCGAAGCGAACCGCGGGTAACGCTGGCATTCAGGCGCCACATCCGTCACAATGG
This sequence comes from Nocardioides sp., assembly GCF_047607365.1. Lineage (GTDB taxonomy): Bacteria > Actinomycetota > Actinomycetes > Propionibacteriales > Nocardioidaceae > Nocardioides. The sequence goes on from NZ_JASGDD010000116.1 coordinate 1,068, forward strand.
CGTCATAACAACATCGCTGTGGTTCGACACGGCTTCCGATTGAGTCCGCTGGGGAAGGCGAAGCTCACGCCGGAACGAAGGAGAACCCCAGTGACCGCATACACCACCGCTGCGTCCTCTCGTCCCGCCACGAGGGGCGTGCTCTACGTGCACTCGGCCCCGTCGGCGCTGTGCCCGCACGTGGAGTGGGCCGTCGGCGGCGTCCTCGGCACGTCCGTCAGCCTCGACTGGACCCCGCAGCCCGCCCAGGCCGGGACCTACCGCGCGGAGCTGTCCTGGGCAGGCTCCGTCGGCTCCGCGGCCGGCGTCGCCTCAGCCCTCAAGGGCTGGAACCACCTGCGCTTCGAGATCACCGAGGAGCCGACGGCCGGCTCCGAGGGTGTGCGGTTCTCCTACACTCCCGAGCTCGGCGTCTTCCACGCCGTCACGGGCCTCCACGGCGACATCATGATCCCCGAGGACCGGCTGAAGGCCGCCGTGGTGAAGGCGGCGCTCGGCGACACCACGATCATGAACGAGATCGACAAGCTGCTCGGCAAGCCGTGGGACGACGAGCTGGAGACCTTCCGGCACGCCGGCGAGGGTGCCCCCGTCCGCTGGCTGCACCAGGTCGTCTAGGACTTCTTCGTTTTCTTCGCCTTGCGGCACTTCTTCTTGTGGTGCTTGGCGTACTTCGGCTTGCTGCACTTCCCGACCTTCTTCGTGGTCGTCTTCACGGCCGGCGTGATCTGGAAGTAGTAGTCGGGCAGGAAGGTCGCGGTCTGGTTGGTGCCGTCGTTCAGGTCGAGCTCGGCGCTGATCGTGAACCGGCCCGGAGCGTGGACGTTCTTCGAGCACAGCTGGAAGTGCGACGTGCCACTCGTCGGATCGCCGGGGTCGCCGGAGGTGAAGAACTGGAAGGCCTGGCTGGTGCCGCTCGCGTCCTTGATCGTGATCTGGAGGAGCCAGTCGTTGTCACCCGGGTCGACCGCGTAGGTGTAGTAGTAGGTCGACGAGCAGCCGTCGACGAGTCGCTGCGCGGGAGCCGCGACGCTGGCCGACGGGGTGGCCGACTGCGCGGCGTTCGTCGGGCCGAGTCCGAGAAGTCCGAGGCTGATCGCCGCGGCGAGAGTGACGCGTCTCACAACACTGGTCAACGGCTCGGACCCTGACGGGTTACGGCGTCACAGCGGGATGTTGCCGTGCGCCCCACGTCGTACGCCGTCGCGCTGGACGGCCGCGTGGAGCGCCTGCGCCACCGTCGACCGGGTCTGCTCCGGGGTGACGATGCGGTCGACGACGCCGAGCTCCACCGCTCGCTCGACCCCGCCGGCGATCCGCTCGTGCTCGGCGGCCAGCTCGGCCTCGAGGGCCGGCCGCTGGTCGGGCGGCACCTCCGCGAGGCGGCGCCGGTGCAGGATCCGGACCGCCGCCAGTGGGCCCATCACGGCCACCTCGGCGCTCGGCCACGCGAAGACCGCGGTGGCGCCGAGCGACGCGGCGTTCATGGCGATGTTCGCGCCGCCGTAGCTCTTGCGGGTGATCAGCGTGATCCGTGGCACGGTGGTCTCGGCGAAGGCGTGGAGCAGCTTCGCGCCGCGGCGCACGACCCCGTCCCACTCCTGGCCCACGCCGGGGAGGTAGCCCGGCACGTCGACGAGGACCACCAGGGGGATGCCGAACGCGTCGCACAGGCGCACGAAGCGGGCGGACTTCTCCGCCGAGAGCGAGTCCAGGCAGCCGCCCAGGCGCAGCGGGTTGTTGGCGACGACGCCGACCGTGCGTCCACCGAGCCGGCCGAGCGCCGTGACCACGTTGGGCGCCCAGCGGGCGTGGAGCTCGAGGGTCGAACCGGGATCCAGCAGGCCGTCGACCAGCGGGTGGACGTCGTACGCGCGCTTGGGGTTGTCGGGGAGGAGACCGGCGAGGTCGACGTCCTCGACGCCTGCGACGTCGAGGCTGCGCTGGTCGGCGAGCAGCCGCGCCGTCGCGCGGGCCGTGCCGAGGGCGTCGGCCTCGGTCTCCGCCAGGAGGTGCACGACGCCCGACCGGCGGCCGTGCGGCTCCGGGCCGCCGAGGCGCAGCATGTCGACGTCCTCGCCGGTCACCGAGCGGACGACGTCGGGGCCGGTCACGAAGATCCGGCCCTCGGGGCCGAGGATCACGACGTCGGTGAGCGCGGGACCGTAGGCGGCGCCGCCGGCGGCCGGGCCGAGCACGACGGAGATCTGCGGGACGACGCCCGAGGCCTGGGTCATCACGCGGAAGATCCGGCCGACGGCGTGGAGGGAGAGCACGCCCTCGGCGAGGCGGGCGCCGCCGGAGTGCCAGAGCCCGATGATCGGGACGCGGTCGGTGAGGGCGCGGTGGTAGGCGTCCACCACGACACGGCAGCCCGCGTCGCCCATCGCACCGCCCATGACGGTCGGGTCGGAGCAGAACGCGACCGCTCGCACGCCGTCGACGGTGCCGGCGGCCGCGAGCATGCCGGAGTCGTCGTACGGCGACAGCAGCTCCATCGACTGGTCGTCGAAGAGCGCGCTGAGGCGGACGAGGGGGTGGCGCGGATCGAGCGATCCGGAGCCCCCACTCGACGTGAGGGGAGGCCCCAGTCGGGAGGGGAGGGGGGACTCGGCGAGGGTCATGAGACGGTCCCGAACGCGACGGCCACGTTGGAGCCGCCGAAGCCGAAGGAGTTGTTGAGCGCCGCGAGATCGCCGAGGGGCAGCTCGCGGGGCTTCGTGGCGATGTCGAGCTCGACGGCGGGGTCCAGCTGGTCGAGGTTGATCGTCGGGGGAGCGAGGCGGTGGTGGATCGCGAGGACGGTGGCGACCGCCTCCAGGGCCCCGGCGCCGCCGAGCAGGTGGCCGGTCATCGACTTCGTGCTGGTCACGACGACCCGCTCGACGTGGGCGCCGAGGGTGGCGTGCAGCATCAGGCCCTCCGCGACGTCGCCCTGGGGGGTGGAGGTCGCGTGGGCGTTGACGTGCGCGACGTCCGAGGCGGCCAGGTCGCCGTCCGCGAGCGCGAGCCTGATGGCGCGGGCGCCGCCGCGGCCGGCGGGGTCGGGCTGGGCGATGTCGTGCGCGTCGGCGGAGAGGCCGCTGCCGAGCACCTCGGCGTAGACGCGGGCGCCGCGGGCGAGGGCGTGCTCCAGGCGCTCGAGCACGAGGGCGCCGGCGCCCTCGCCGAGCACGAAGCCGTCGCGGCCGGTGTCCCAGGGACGGCTGACGGTCGCGGGGTCGGCGCCGTCGCCGGTGCCGGTGCGCGACAGCGCGCGCATGTTGGCGAAGGCGGCGATCGGGAGCGGGTGGATGGCCGCCTCGGTGCCGCCGGCGACCATGACGTCGGCACGGCCGAGCCGGATCTGGTCCGCCGCGACGGCGATCGCCTCGTTGCCCGACGCGCACGCCGAGACGGGGGTGTGGACGCTCGCGCGGGCGACGAGCTGGAGGCTCACGTTGGCCGCGGGAGCGTTGGCCATGAGCATCGGCACCGCGAGGGGGGAGACCGGCCGCGGGCCCTTGGCGAGCATGGTGTCGTAGTTGGCGAGCAGGGTGGACACGCCGCCGATGCCGGAGGCGAGAGCCACCCCGACCCGTTCGGGGTCGAGTCCGGCGTCGACGGTGGTGGCCGCCGGCGTACTCCCGCCGAAGGCGGCGTCGGCCCAGGCCTCGCGGGCGGCGATGAGGGCGAACTGCGTCGAGCGGTCCAGCCGTCGTGCCTCGACCCGCTCGAGCACCTCGGCGGGGTCGACGGCCGCCCGGCCCGCGATGCGGACCGGGAGGGCCTCGGCCCACTCGTCGGTGAGGGGACGGATGCCGGACGTGCCGGCGAGCAGCCCCTCCCAGGTGGACGCGACGTCACCGCCGACCGGGTTGGTGGTGCCCAGCCCGGTCACGACGACCCGGATGCGACCCATCAGACGGTCGCCCCGGCGTGCTCGATGTAGGAGACGGCGTCGCCGACGGTGACGAGGCTCTTGAACCGGTCGTCGGGAATCGTGACGCCGAACCTCTCCTCGGCCGCGACGACGATCTCGACCATCGACAGGGAGTCGACGTCGAGGTCGTCGGTGAAGCTCTTGTCGAGCTGGACGTCCTCGACGTCGGTGCCGACGACCTCGTTGACGATGTCGGCGAGGGCGGTGCGGATCTCTTCGGTCGTGCTCATGGTGGGTTCCTTATCTGGTGGGGGCTTCGAGCTACAGGGCGGTCAGGGGAGGACGACGACCTGGGCGGCCCAGGCGAGGCCGGCGCCGAAGGCGATGAGGAGCGCGGTGTCGCCGCTCCTCGCGTCGCCGTCGCGTCTCATCCTCTCCAAGGCCAGCGGGATGGACGCGGCCGAGGTGTTGCCCGCCTCGACGATGTCACGGGCGACGCGGACGGTGTCCGGGAGCTTCATGGCGCGCGTCATGGCGTCGATGATGCGGAGGTTGGCCTGGTGCGGCACGAAGCAGTCGAGCTCGTCGGGGCGGACCCCGGCGCGGTCGAGCGCCTCGAGGCCGGTCTTGGCCATGGTGTAGGAGGCCCAGCGGAAGACCTGGTTGCCCTGCATGGTCAGGTGGGGGAGGGAGCCACGCGCGAGGGCGTCGGGCCAGGTCTCCCGCTGGGTGATCAGGTCGGCGCGCTCGCCGTCGGAGCCCCAGACGACCGGGCCGATGTCGGCCGTCTCGCTGGGTCCGACGACGACCGCGCCGGCGCCGTCGGCGAAGATGAACGCGGTGCCGCGGTCGGTCAGGTCGGTGATGTCGGAGAGCCGCTCGACGCCGATCACGAGGACGTGACGGGCGGTGCCGCCGCGGACGAGGTCCGAGGCCAGCGCGAGGCCGTGGCAGAAACCGGCGCAGGCGGCGGAGATGTCGAAGGCGGCCGGCTGCTCGGCGCCGAGGGCGTGCGCCACCTCGGCGGCGAGCGACGGGGTCTGCATGAGGTGGGTGACGGTGGCGACGATGACGCAGTCGACCTGGCGCGGGTCGAGGTCGGCGTCGGCGAGCGCGGCCCGGGCGGCCTCGGTCGCCATGAGGGCGACGGTCTCCTCCGGGGCGGCCCAGCGTCGCTCGGCGATGCCGGTGCGGGTGCGGATCCACTCGTCGCTCGAGTCGATCGCCGCCACGAGCTCGCTGTTGGGCACGACGCGGCTGGGGCGGTAGACGCCCAGGCCCGCGATCCGCGACTGGGTCACGACGCGCTCCGTGCCGACGGGACCCGGTGGGCCAGCGGGTGCAGCCGGACGAGGGGCTGGCCGGGGGAGACCAGGTCGCCGTCCTCCACCAGCCACTCGACCACCTCGCCGCCGTGGGCGGAGGTGACCGCGATCCGGTCGCGGAGGCTGACGATGTCGCCGATGGCCGCTCCCGCGGCGAGTACGCCGGCGGCCCGGCTCTCGTCGGCGAGGTGGATGGTCCCCTTGCTCGGCGCGACGACCATCCGCCAGGTGGGGCTCAGGTCGAGCGGGGACGGCTCGCCGTGCCGGTCGCAGAAGTCGCGGGCCGCGTCGAGCTGGTCGGGACCGGTGAGGGCGAAGGTCTCGACGCGCTTGCCGAAGTGCCGCCGGGCGATGCCGGTCAGGGTGCCGGCCGGCGGCACCTCGAGGATGCCGGTGACGCCGAGGTCGTCCATCGCCTCCAGGCAGAGGTCCCAGCGGACCGGCCGGGCGATCTGGCCGACGATGCGGCGGAGCACGTCCTGGCCGGAGTGCACGACCTGGCCGTCGCGGTTGGAGATCACCCGGGTGCGGGGATCGTGCACCGAGACCGAGCGGGCGAGCCGCTCCAGGCGCCCGACGGCGGGAGCCATGTGGTCGGTATGGAACGCGCCGGCGACCTTGAGCGGAATGATCCGGGCCCGGGCCGGCGGGGCCGAGGCGAGGGCGGCGAGCTGCTCGAGGGTGCCGGCGGCGACGATCTGGCCCGCGCTGTTGTCGTTGGCCGCGGTGAGGCCGAGCTCCTCCAGGAGGGCCAGCACCTCGGATCGGTCGCCGCCGAGGACCGCGCTCATCCCGGTGTCGACGGCTGCCGCGGCGGCGGCCATGGCGGCGCCGCGCTCGCGGACCAGGACCATCGCCTGCTCGGCGGTGATGGCGCGCGCGCCGGCCGCGGCGGTCAGCTCGCCGACGCTGTGGCCGGCCACGGCGCCGATCCGGCCGAAGGCGTCCGCGGGGTGCGGGAAGAGCTGGAGGGCGGCCAGGAGCCCGGTCGCCACGAGGAGCGGCTGGGCGACCGCCGTGTCGCGGATCGCGTCCTCGTCGGCGTCGGTGCCGTAGTGGGCGAGGTCCATGCCGGAGACGGCGCTGAGCCACTCGAGGCGGTCGGCGAAGACCGGGTCCTCGAGCCAGGGCGTGAGGAGTCCGGGGGTCTGGGATCCCTGTCCGGGAGCGACGACGACGAGCACGAGATCCACCCTGACGGGCTACTCGCGAGTCACCTGGGGGGAGCCGCCACCAAGATCCGAGGAGGACTTTGGAGGCTTCCTACAAGGCGTTCGCGCCGCGTTCAGCGCCGGGCGGCCGCCCGCTGCCTGCCCAGCGACAGGGCCATCCGCAGCGTCCACGCGTCACGCGGCGCGGTCGGGTTGAGCCCGGTGGCGTCGGCGATCTGCCGCAGCCGGTAGCGCACGGTGTTGCTGTGCACGTAGAGGCCGCGAGCCGTCGCCTCCAGCGAGCCGCCCGCCTCGAGGTAGGCGCTGAGCGTCTCCACGAGCGCGGGATTGTCGAGGGCGAGATAGGTCTCCGTGACCAGCTGCTCCGCGGCCGCGGCGTCGCCGGCCAGGACGCGCTCGGGCAGCAGGTCGTCGGCCAGGACCGGCCGCGGCGCCCCCGGCCACC
>NZ_JASGDD010000117.1:0-56693 GCF_047607365.1 Nocardioides sp.
CGCCGGCCGGTCGCGTTGCGGCCCGGACCGCCGCGCAGCCCGCGCACGCCGGCGCGGTCGAACTTCTCGCTGACGTTGTCGAGCTTGCGGTTGAACGTCGTGATCGGCCAGCCCAGCCGGCGCGCCACCGCGATGTTGGTCGGCACGTCGGCGGGTCCCGAGCCCGCCCGGCGCAGCGCGTTCTCGCACAGCCCGAGCAGCAGCCGGAACTGGCTGTCGGTGAGGATCACACCGCCGAGCGTCTCCTCGCCCGGCTCGCCGTGACCGCCCGGCTCGGGCCGCACGATGTCGAAGACGGGGACGGGCGACACGAGGTTGACCTCATAGGTCGTCGGGCCGGCCGTGAACAGCAGGGAGCACTCCTGGACGACGACCGGGAGCCGCGCGCCGGGGCCGATCATCGACTGGAGGCTGCCCACCTCGCCGCTGACGGTCACCGACAGCCGGCTGCCGACGTTGTTGATCCACCAGAAGCCCGAGTCCCACGAGAGCTCGATCAGCCGCCGGTGGAGGTAGGCGTTGTCCGGGTCGACCTCGAGGTCCGCCACCCGACCGATCGTGAAGGTGCGGTCGGGCGTGACGACGTAGTGCTCGCCGCAGAACTCGACGACGAGGCGGGACTCCTCGTCGCGAGTGGTGCGGCTGATGGACAGCGGGACGGGCACGATCAACCGCCCGCCTGGCACAGCGGCTGGGACGCCTCGGCGCGCTGGGTGAGGTTCTTGCGGATCACCGTCACGGTGACGCAGCCGGTGTGCCCGGGCTTGATCACGAAGTCGACGCTGGTCGCGGGAATGCGCAGCTCGGGCAGCTCCTCGCCGTCGAGGGTGCGCACGACCTTGTACTGGTCCCCCTCCTCCGGCTCGGAGTTCACCCACGTGAAGCGCCACGAGCCGTCGACCCTCTTGGCGCTCACCGCCGGCGCCGGCGCGGGCTGGCCGACCGCGTCGGCGGGGGTCTGGTCGAAGCCCTCGGCCTCCTTGACCGGCTCCTTGCCGCCCGTGAGCATCGAGATGGCGCCGAAGACGACGACCGCGGCGACCACGAGCGCCACCAGGGCGATCACGGCGACGTTGGTCCGCCGCTCGCCCGACGACGGCGTCGCGGCGTCGTGCTGGGCCACGGAGTGCTGCGGGCCCGTGGCCATCCGCATCGCCGGCCCCTGGGCGACCTGACCGGCCGCGACCGGCTGGAACCGGCGCTGGACGATCGTCTCCGCACCGCCGGCGGCGATGACGCTGGGCCGGACCGTCGGGTCGATCTGGTCGGGGATGATCACCGACACCGGCTTGATCATGGTGCGGTCGTCGCTGACCGCGTCGCCGTCGTCCTCGCCCGGCGGGGTGGCGTCGAGGACCTCGAGCCGCGTCGGCTGGCGGTGGAGCTCGATCTCGATCTCCTGCAGCGTCCGCGCGAAGGCCATGGCGGTCGCCGGCCGGTCCCCGGGGCGCTTGGCCATGCCGTGGAGCAGCGCCACGTTGAGCGACTCGGGGACGTCGCTGCGCAGGATCCGGCTGGGCTGCTGCCGCTCGATCCGGCTGATCAGCGTGGCGGAGTCGTTGACGGCGCCCGGCACCTCGAAGGGCGAGCGGCCGGCGAGGAGCGAGTAGACGGTCGCGGCGAGGGAGAACACGTCGCTGCGGATGTCCGCGTGAGGTGAGTCGGCGAGCATCTCGGGAGCCGACCACGGGATCGACATGGCGTACTCGAGGCCCTCGTTGCCGCCGCCGACGGACGCGATGCCGAAGTCGGTCAGCAGCGGGCTGCCGTAGACGTTGGTGAGGATGTTGTGCGGCTTGATGTCGCGATGCAGGATGCCGGCGCGGTGGGCGGTCTCGACCGCGCTCGCGACCTTGACCGCCGTCTCGAGCACCTCGGCCACCGGGATCCGCTCGGTGCGGAACCGCTTGGCGAGGTGCGGTCCGGGACAGAACTCCATCACCAGGAACGGCCGCCCGTCCGCGCTCACGTCGGCCTGGTAGATCGGCATGATCGAAGGGTGGCTGGAGAGCTGGGCCATCACGTTGGCCTCGGCGTAGAACATCTCCAGGCCCTGCGCGTCGGTGCCCTTCTTGAGCACCTTGACCGCGACCCGGCGCGACGGCAGCCGCTGCTCGTAGAGGTAGACGTCCGCGAAGCCCCCCTCGCCGATCGGCTCGACGAAGGTGAATCCGGGGATCTCCGGCGGTGCGGTGGTCTGCATGGTCACGCGCCCCGCCGCAGCTCGATCGTGACGACGAGGTCGTCGGAGAGACTCAGCCGGCTGCCGTCGGGGATCGTCGTCGGGGCGTTCTTCTCCAGCGGCGCCGGGATCTGGCCAGGCCGCGCGAGGAGCGTGCCGTTGGTCGACAGGTCGGTCACGACGACCTGGTCGTCCACCAGCGCGAGCTCGAGGTGGGTGCTCGACACGTAGGGGTCCTCGACGGTCACGAGCGCGGGCACCTGGGCCGTCGCCACCTGGCGCGCCTGCGGGCGCCGGCCGATCACCAGGCGCGGCGCGATCGGATGACGTACGCCGTCGGGCAGGACGACCGCGGCGCGCGGCCGTGGCGGGGTGTCGGCCGCGGCGGCCTTGAGCGCCTGGAGCTGGGCGGCCGTGATGGTGCGGCCGTCGTGGTCGCCCGGCGGGACGCCCTGCAGCTCGATCTCGGAGCCGATCAGCGTGCGCTCGGGGTCACGCTCGGGGTCGATCGTCGCCGAGGGCGGAGGGCTGGAGGCAGGGGGCGGGAAGACGGCGGGCTCGGGCGCCGGGGTGGGCTCGGGCTCCGGGATGGGCTCGGCCTCGAGGGTGGGCTCGGGCGTGGGCTCGGGCTCCTGGGTCGGCTGCGCGGATGGGGTGGACGTGGTGGACGCGGTGGACGCGGTCGACGGCGAGGTGGCGGGGGCGGTACCGGCGGCGAGCCAGGTGACCCGCGAGGCCAGGACGACGCCGCCGCTGATCGGGAACTCGGGCGTGCTCCCGGCGCCGGGGGTGCCGATCACGATCGGTGACGCGGTGCCGCCGGGGACGGCGTACTCACGCCAGGTCGCCGCGCCCTCGCCGGACCAGGTCTCGCCGCCGGCGGTCGCGGTGAAGCCTCCGCGCAGCACGATCCGCAGGTCGTCGCCGTCGATGACCGCGCAGGCGAAGTCGGGGAGGTTGGCGAGGACGCCGCCGGAGAGCGAGTCGATAACGGCGAGGACGACCGGGTCCGAGCCGACGAGCGGCAGCAGGCCGGCAGCCCGGTCTCGTCCCGTGGCCACCACGCCGCGGTCGCCGATGAGGACCGCAGCATCGCCCGGCACGTAACGGGAGCTCATGCTTGGACCCTTCCGAGCGGCACGGTGTCGTCGCGCTCCGGTGCTGGAGGAGCGCAGTCGACCACGTCGATGATGATGGCGGTCACGTTGTCGCGGCCGCCCATGTTGACCGCGGCCTCGACGAGGCTCGAGACGGCGTCCTCGGGCGACTCCTCGTTGCTCAGGATGCTGGCGATCGAGCGGTCGCTCAGCTCGCTCGTGAGGCCGTCGGAGCAGAGCAGGATCCGCTGCTTGGCCTCCAGCGGGACCAGCGAGTAGTCGGCCTGCGCGTTGCCCACGGGGCCGATCGCGCGCGTGATCACGTGACGCTCGGGATGGACGGCCGCCTGGGCGGCGTCGAGGTGGCCGGCGTCGATCATCTCCTGCACGAGCGAGTGGTCGTGGGTGATCTGCTCGAGCTCGCCGTCGCGCCAGCTGTAGGCGCGCGAGTCGCCGACGTGGGCGATCAGCCAGTAGCCCCGCCCGGACTCGACGACGTAGGCCGCGCTGACCATCGTGGCGCCCGGCTCGGCCTGCCCGTCGGCATCGATCGCCGCGATCGTCACCCGTGAGCGGCCGATCGCCCCCTCGACCTCCGCCGGCGTCGCCGATCCGCGGCCGCCGAGCGGGGTGAACGACTCGATCACCAGGGCGCTCGCGACGTCGCCGAGGGCGTGGCCGCCCATGCCGTCGGCGACCACGAAGACCGGGGGCGCCACGAGATGCGCGTCCTCGTTGACCTTGCGCACGCGTCCGACGTGGGACGCGCCGGCCGCCGCGAGGGTGGTCGCCGCCGTACGCGGGTCCGGAGGCGACCATGTCGCGACCGTCAGGTCGGTCGTGCTTTCCACGTCTCCCCCCGAGTCGAGTGGTTGTCCTGCGCTACGCGGCGGGAATTTACCAAGTTCTCAACATCTTGCATGGTCCATATCCCCTCGGGCCACCCCCGCAAACCTCCAACCCGCCGGATCGTGCCACCGGAGCGGTGCGCCGCCGCGCGGCGACGGCCACCGAGCGGCGGCCAGACCGGAGTACCACGCACCCGGCGTCGTGAGCGCGAGCCCCCGGTCGGCGCCGTCGACCTCGATGACGGGGTCGACGAGGTCGGCTCCCCCGACGACGAATCCGCTGACCGTGGCGATGATCGGCAGCCGTCCCGCGTCCCGGACCAGGCCGACGAGCTGGATCAGGCGGACGATTCCGGTCGGCCGGCACCCCCGCAGGCGGTCGCACGTCTCCTCGGCACTCCAGCCGACGTCCCATTCCACCGAGGGTGCCAATCTCACGTGGAGGAGGCCGAAGCGCAGCCATTCGGCCAGCCAGGCGTCGTCGGGCAGCCCGCGTCGGCCGAGATCGTCGACGGCGGCCATGTCATAGAGCCGCTGGCCGCCGGGGCCGCGAGTCGGCGAGCCCGCGATGTTCGTTCCCAGCAGGCGGCGCGCGGGCGTGCGCGTCAGCCCGGTCAGCGCGTTGAGACGGTCGGTCGCCTCGCGTTCGGAGATCCGCATGTAGCCGACGGTAGGTGTCGCCGCGGACATTCCCGTCGCCCTTCGCCCACCCTGCTGCTCTGCGGATCGCTATGCCTATTGGTCCGGCCTATTGGTCCGGTCCATTAGTCCGGATCAGCGAGCCACGCCGAGCTGGACCAATCGGGCGGACCAATGGGTCTAGTGGTCACCGCTTGAAGTCGAGGGTCACGCTGCGGGCAGTCAGGCGAGTAGCTCGCCGGCGCGCGCCTTCTCCGGCGAGCTGCCCGGCATCCACCGGTTCCACACCACCGACCCGTTCGGCAACCGGATCGAGTTCCAGCAGGCCTGAGGGGCCCGCCCCGCGGAGTCCTACAGGTTGATCATGTGACGGCGACGGCTGCCACCTGCGGCAACGATGCACCTGCCGCTGGTCGGGCTGGGAAACGCCTTCCACCGTCATCCAACGTCGGATGCCATCTTCCGTCGCCTTGTTACATCGGTGGTACATCGGCCCGAGACGAGGAACGAGTGCCGCGCCAGCCCCGAACTATTCGATCGCAATCTCGACCGGCACGCCGATCTGCGTCGCGATGGGCGTGTAGAGGTCGACGTCTTGGGCCGCCGTGCGCAGAGAAACCAGGAGCGCGTAGCGGACGGGTAGGCCCGACCGGTCGCGGCGTCGGTTGTTCTTCCACCAACCGCCGACCGGGTAGACGGCGATCGAGTTGCAAGCGGCGAGTTCGGCGCCAGTTCCGTACCAGTCATCCTGGTGCAGCGATCCAAGGTGGCGACCGGTCGAGCCGACGAACCAGCGCCCGGACGTCGTGGCCGGACCGGCCCCGCCGCCTTCCTCGTCCTGGGCCTCCCAGTTCACGCGACGGATGAACTCCTGCTGGGTCTCCAGTGTCCCCTGGAGATCGAACCGAAGACCGTGGGAGGGGTAGGAGTACCGCTGGCGCCACCCACGCCGTGAGGCCGAGGGTTCCACGAAGTACGAGAGAGTGACCCGAAGTCGGACCTCGGCCTCTCCGAGTTCTAGCAGGGCATCTTGTGGCCACGGCAGCGAGTGAAGCCGGAACCGGCGTACGCGCAGTTCGTCGCCCTCGAACGGCACGAACTCGTCTTGGCTGACCAGCGTGACAGAACGACCGCGCGAGGTCAGGACGGCCTCCTCGGACGGCACTCCCCACCCGTAGCGTCGGAGAAGCTGGAGAAGCTCGCCCTTCGTGGATGTGCCATCGACTTCGGCGCGCATCGTGTGAGTCCAGTCTGCGGCGTGAGGTAGAAGCCCGCGCACGGTCTCAGGCCAATACTCGGGGTAACGAGCCGTCGCCAAGGTGGCGAGGCGAGCCGCCTGAGCGGTTGCTGCGCTGGTCGCGTTTGCCGAGGTCAGCGCAAGGTCGTTGCCGATGCCGGTCGTGCGAAGTGACAGCAACGGATGGCGATCTTCGAACCCGTTCGCTCCGTCGGACAGAACGTTGCCGCCCTCCATGCAGATGTCCGGCTTAATGGGCCACTTGCGTTGGTCGAACATCACGGAGGTGCGGCTGTGCGGTGACACGTCACCTTCCGCGGCGAGCGGCGTCCACCCGGCGTACTGGGGATCGGTGGGAATACCGATCAGGTCGGTGTGTGCGCCGACAGTAAGAGCGTTCCACGCTTGCGCCGGGTCTTCGACCGGCGAAGTGTCGGAGTGGGTGCGGTGATCGAGCTGGTAGGAGTCGACGTTCCCTGTCGCCACCAGGATGAGCCTCGACGATTCTGCTTCCGGCGTGCTGATGAGCTGGAGTTCGGTGCCATCACGGGTCACATCGGTGCCGACTGCGAGGGCATCGACCGTTGCAGACCAGAGCGTCGGTTCGCCGGGCCGGTCAGGCGCAGTGCTGATCGGCATACAGAACGTCCGACGCCTCCGCGCAGCGATCTCCGGGAGCGTGACTGCCTCGACCGTGGCCGTGCCGTAGTCGCGCGGATCATGCTGCGGTTCGCCTGCGGTGGGAACCATCTTCACCGACTCAAGTCGATGCGCGAGCTGAACACGGTCGTTGCCGACGAAAAGATCGTCGAGGCGAGCGCCATATAGGCCGATGCCTGCCATGCCCGTGCCGTGGCCATGGAGATCGTTGCCCGACCTACCGACGATGGTGTGGAGATCGTTGGGGTCGAGGGACTCCGAGATCAGTCGGTGGTCGCGGTAGGCGCCGGTGTCGAGGTGACAGACGGCTGGCGCGTGATCCGGGGCGGGGATCAACCGGTTGGCGAGTTCGTCGACGTACTCAGCTTGCGCCGCGTTGGGCAGGTCCTCGATGGTGTCCAGGAACTCTGGGCGACGGATCTCGGCAACCGGGATGCTTGTGAGAGGGAGAACTTCCAGTTGCGCCCATGTGGCTTCCAGCCAGATGATGCGCCGATCACGGAAGACGATCGCTCGCGGGATCGAACGCAGCTCGTAGGTCTCAATGAACCCCTCGATGTTCTGGTGGTTGGGGCGCGTGGTGTCGAGCCACACTTCCCACCAGTGACTACCGTGCCTCGGCGGTTCACCCGCCGAGGTCCACATGTCGTCGAGGAGCGCTCGCCTGATGCGCGAGATGTTCGCCACGAGGGCTTGGTTCCGCGGATTGCCCTCGGGAGTCGTCCAGTTCTCGGGATCGCCTTGCGTGCTGACCTTGTCCAGGTAGTCCTCGAAGATCTTGATGAATTGCGCGCGGTATTCGTCGGCCACCCAGATGGTTGCTCGCTCGGGCCGGTCGTCTTCGGGAGGCTGCACGGAGAGCAGCAACCACTGTGGGCGGCGGGGACTCTTCCGGTGACGGCTCATCGAAGTGAGGGAGTCGAGTTGGAGCGGGTAGGCGGCGCCCGCGCCTTCGAGCACAAGGATCGTGCCGAGTGCCTGCAGTTCTTCGATGTCTAGCCCGAGCTGACGGCGTGCGTCCTCGTCCTCCGTCAGTACCTGGTCGAGATCGCCACGCAGAGCCATGCCGTGCGCCCGGCGCTCGACAGGCCGGAGTCGGGCATTGCCTCCGCCTCCGCGGCGATGGAAGTCCTCATCGGCGGCGTGCTCGATGACGTAAAGGTGATCGAGGTGCCGCAGCTCCTCAGCCAAGACTTGCTGACCGGCGCGCAGCCAACGCCGATATCAGGTCGTCTCGATCCACATGCGCGTCGCCTCGCATGAGCGCGGCCTTTGCCGCTGCCTCAGCAGCCTTGACCAGATCGGCGTGACTGAGCCCGTCTGTGAAGTCGCCGAGCTTGGCAAGGCTGGTCCCCTTGATCAGCGAGCCGAGACGCGCCCGGATAACCGCGCCGGCTTGGCGTGCGTCGGGCCGGGTGTAGCTCAGGACAAGGTCGAAACGGCGGAACAGAGCCTTGTCGAGGATGGTCCGGTGGTTCGTCGCTGCGATGACCACTGACTCCGGGCTGGCGGCTTCGAGGAAGACGAGAAAGGAGTTGAGGATCCGACGCGCCTCGCCCACGTCGTTGCCCGCGCGGTCAGCACCGAGGGCGTCGAACTCGTCGAAGAGGTAGACGCCACGACGACTGGCGACCTCGTCGAAGACGAGTCGTAGTTTGCTTGCGGTCTCGCCCATGAACTTGCTCATCAGAGCGTCCAACCGCACCGTGTACATCGGCAGGGCCAGCTCGTGCGCCAGCACGGAGGCAGTCATCGTCTTTCCCGTACCAGGCGGACCTTCGAGCAGCAGTCGGTGCACCGGAGAGAAACCTCGGTCCAAGAGCGCCTTCCGCTGACGTTGCTCTGCAAGTACCTGCTTCAACTGCACCGTGAGATCTGCCGGCAGCACGAGGTCGCGAAGGCCGACCTCCGGATGGGACGTCTCGACCAGGTCAGCCAGATCCCCACGCGGTTGGGCGAGCTTGGTGATGTTGCTCCGGGGAACGGCCTGCCGAGAGGCGTCCACTGCCTTCTTGATGTCACCGGCGAGCGCGTGGTGCCCTTGCTTCGCCTCCCGGGCTGCGATTTGAAGAGCCACCGAGTAGAAGGCGGAGTCGTCACCGGAGGCGTGGCTGCGGACCATCGCGGTGATGTGCTCACCCAGCCCGGCCATGGTCTCCTCCTGATCGCGTGCCCTGATCATCGGCGACGTACGCCGTTTCTATCGTACGGTGCCGACAGGAGTGCATTCGCCAGAACACATCAATGTCGACTGGATCAAAGTTGTCTCGTCGGGGCCTCAGCGCGGTCCCAGAAACCCACGCAGGCCGCGGCTCAGTGCTTCTCAGACCGCGCGTCGGAACTGCACCACGTATCCAGCGGACAGCCAGACGTGACTGATGCAAGCTGAGCTAGGAAACGGTCAGCCCTGCTCGAACCACCGATCTGCGGCGGCGACGCCCGCGATCGACGGCAGGCGTCCGACCCTGGCTGATTCCAACCCGATGGCCTTCGCCACGATCTCCAGCGCCACTCATCCGGGTGTTGCAGATCGGCGGCGAGATCGAGACGGGGATGGAGCGTGCCCCGAGGCGATCGCTGCAGCCATGACGAGCGTTCGAAGGGCGTCGAAAACAGCGAGACCGCCGATGACCTGTTACATGGGTGGTACATCGGCGGCCTAAAGCCGCCATCTGCGCAGGTCAGAGAGCCTACCAGTTCACATGTGTTACTAGTGACCGGGCGGGCCGTGGGCGCCGAGTGAGATTCCGGTCTTCCCGCGATCAACGTCGAGCAGCGGAATCCACCTGGGCTACGTCAACGGGTCGCCCGCATAGCATCGTGTCGTGTCGTTGAACGTGCCGCCGGAACTCGCGCAGCGGGCCGAGCGCGTCTTCTCCCAGTACGACCGCGGGCTCCTAACAGTCGGAGAGCTCGAGCAGGAACTCTTCAACGCTGCTCATGACTTCGCGGCAGAGGAGTTCCAGCGGGACAAGCCAGACCGAAGCACCGAGTCGCTCTTCGACCGAGAGTCCTGGGAAACCGGCTTCGAGACCTTGTGTCGATGGCGGGACGACCGGGCGGCGGCGTACGCCGTTGCTCTCGCCGGCAGGCGAGAGTACACGGGCGGTCTGGTCGGCTGGGTCTTCGGATCATCCCAGTGGAGCTGTGCGGCGGATGCCGTCCGAGAGCAGTTGGTCGCGGCTGCGTCGACCGGGATCGACGCGGTCGAGGAGCTGGCTGGGACCGCTTGGCTGGCCGCATGGCGCCGCATCCTTCCGGCGGAAGTGCGAGAGGTCGTGCGTTCCGCGCCCATCGGCAGCGAGGCGTCGATGATCGACCTGCTCGAGTCTGACCGAGAGGGTGATGCGGCCCGTGTCTCCGAGATCCTCGGTGACTCGGCACGCCGAGGGTGCGTATCGCCGGCCATCCATCTGCTCCGCCTCCGCCGTCACGAAGAGCGCCCGGCGGAGGCAAGGCTGACGGCTGAATTGCTCGACCCAATGAGCCTCGCCGACGCCGCCGAATTCGGTGGAATCACTCACCTCGCGGCCGAGCTCCTCGCTGACGGCCAGGATGCAGAGGCTGCGGCGTGGAGCACGCTGGTCGATGAAACGAGGCTCTTCCACCGGTCGTCCCCGCCGGACCGCGACGCGCTGCGCGCCCATCACGAAGCCAGAGCTGAGCGCCGTCACGGGCCTGGCTCGTGCGTCCGGTTGTGCAACGAGAGTGACGCGCGGCTTCTGGGGCCCTTGGCTGCGATCGACTGGATCACTGGCGCTTCCGACAGGGCTCAGACACGTGCCGCTGCATGCGACTCCGGAGCGGACGCCGGAGGCGGTTGGTCGGCGGCGGGCGTGGAGTTGCTCGCAGGCTGGGTCCTCAGCCGATTCGTCGACGCGAGGGATCGCGGTCGCCCGCTGCTCGACCTGATCGATCGGAGCCATGGCTCTCATGTCGATTTGGGTCTCTTGGGCCTCCAGATCCACGCCGAGCTGGCCGAGCTGCTCACGCTGATGGGCGACGAGACCACCGCCGCGCACCACCGATCCCGAGCGGACTGGTTCCGAACGAGACCCGTCATGGGACTGCACTTCGAACCGTTCCAGTTCCCGTCACTGCTCACTCGGCTGCCTCTGGCCACTTAGGCAGTGGTTCGCCGCCGGCCGCTGCCCCGCACGAGATCTCGTGCCATCGTCACCAGTGCGCTGGGTCTGGATAGCCGGATCGCGACCTCGTGGTGATGCGGGTCGTCGGCGACGTACCGGCCGAGGAGGCCGATCGCCGTCATCGCACCGAGATCCCGGACGTCGTCCACGATCCGGTGTGCCGTCTCCTCCTCGCTGCCCCAGTCGCCGTCCGCCAAGGTGATGAGCATCCGGTTGGCGGCATGGGAGGCACCGAGAATCGCTCGCGCCGAGTCGAGGGCGGCGACGGGCTCGTTGCCGCCCTCGGCGTCGATCACCCTCATGGTGGTGGCCTCGGCGCGGATGCCGGCGCCGTGGACCAGCCCTGCCTCGCAGGCGTAGGAGAGGATCGTGGTGCGCCCGCCGATCGCCTCGACGGCCCGCTTGATCGCCCACGCGGCAGCACAGGCCTCGGTAATCGACTCCAACATCGATCCTGATGCGTCGAGCAGGAGCACGGCCTCGATGTCGGCGGCGTCGAACGAGGCGTCCGTCCATCGGTCGAAGGCTGCATCGGGGCTTGTGCCGAGCATCGCCCGCTGGACGTTGAGCCGGCCGCTGGACTGCCTGCGGATCCAGCCTGCGTCGGCGTCACCGCGCAGTCGGTCGAGCTCGACTCGGAAACGGCGGGCCGCGTCGACGTAGGCCCGCGGGACCGCGGCCGTCCTGAGCGTCCGGTTCTCGATGAGGGTCGGTCCGCACGGCGTACGGCGGCGCAGTACCGATGCCGACCTGTGCTCGTGCCTCCGGTTGGGGCTCCGGCGCGTGCTCTGGCCGACCGCTCCGAGGGCGACGGGGGCTCCGCTTTCGAGCAGTTCACGCGCACGCTGCGCGTCGATCTGCATGAGGGTGGTGACGGAGCCGCCGTAGCCGATGCCGTGCGGGCGGCTCGGCACCTTCTCCCCCAGATCCTGGACGAGACGAGCGAACCGAGCCACCAGTGCGACCGCGACCTGCGCGTCGTCGGACTCCTCGGGGCCGAGGACCAGAGTGCGGTACTGGTCGATGATCGCCTCGGCCTCCGCGCGCTCGTCCCAGGCGCCGACGAACTCGGCCCGCAGCACCTCACGGAGCGGTCCTGGCAGGAAGTGGCGACCGTGGGCCAGCAGGTGACTCGTGTAGACGGTCTCGGTGTTCTCGACCACGAAGGACTGGAATGCCTGCACGAAGTGGCCGGCCAACGCCGGGTAGCTGGCGGCGAGGAGTGTCTCGATCCGCTGGTCCTCCAGGGCGTTGAACGCGAGCTCGCGGCCCTGCCATTCACTCAGCTTCGTCCGCATCCACGAGTCCGGCTTCGGTGTGTAGAGGACGTGGCCGAGCTCGTGGAAGTTCAGACCGGCCAACGCGGCCCTCGCCTTCGGCGAGCTCAACGACCTCTCGACGGACTCGAGAGCGAAGACGATCCGGGAGCCGAGGCTCCACGCAGGCGGTGCCTCCTTCAGCGTCATCTCCGTGAAATCGAAGATGTCGCCTGCTGGCTCCAGCTCGCACGTGACCGACAGCCCGGAGAAGATCCGGTTGGCTCGCTCGTAGACCGCGACGACCTGGTCGTGTTGTCGGTTCTCCGTGGTCATCGTCAGGCTCCCTTCGGTGCATAGTCGGTGGCGAGGTTGTCGGCCATCGCCTCGACCACGACCGCGACGGCTTTGCGCTCCTCATCGGTCGGAAAGTGGTTGAGCAGGTTGGCGACTGCAGCATCGAGGCCGAGCCCGGTGGCGATGCGTTCGAACTCCACGAGCATTCCGGTGGAGACCGGTGCGTCGACATCCCCGTCCCGCTGAGCGCGGCGCAGGAGGCCGGCGAGCTCATGCAGGCTCGTTCCGCGGATCAGCTGCCCCTCGATCGCGTCGTCGTAGCCCCACACCATCTGGATGGCGAATCGGTTGCGGAGCGCCTTGTTGAGGGGCCGAGTGCCCTCGTAGTCGGGGTTGAGGTCGCCGATGATCAACAGGTCCGGATGGGCGGCGATCACCTCGCCGTCGTGGTCAAGCAGTGTGATCTCGCGGCGCGCGTCGAGCAGCGAGAAGAGCACCGTGCTGATCCGCTCGGGGAGGAAGTTGATCTCGTTGATCAGCAGCACACCGCCATATCGGACGACGTCGGTGAGCGGCCCGTCCTGCCAGCGGAAGCCACCCAGCCCGGCGGGGACGAACTTGCCGAACAGCTGTGACGGATCGATGGCGACGTTCGAGGAGATGGCGTAGAACGGCTTGCCGTTGCGCGCCGCCCACGCGATCACGGCGCTGGTCTTGCCGAGCCCGGTCGGGCCCTCGATTAGCACGTTGTAGGCGTGCCGATGGGCGTAGTCGAGCACGTCGAAGTCGCTGCGATTCAGGCCGAGTGCGTTGGTTCGCGAGACGTACCCCGTCGCCGGCTCCGGCACGCGGGCCAGCCGCTCGACCGGTACGCAGAGCGGATTCAGTTCCACCTCGGTCATGCCGAGCTCGCTGTCGATGGTTGCAGTCATGGATGGTCCTTTCCTGACCCGGATCACGGGTCGCAGGAGTGCGAAAGGTCGGACCGCGGTGGCGATCCGACCGAAGGGTGTGATGGCGCTCGCCGTCCGATCGGGCGGGTCGTGGCGACCTGGTGGTCTGGGGGTTCGATACTCACGCGCGCCCGGGCACTCCCCAGTGATCCGCGAACGCGGCGACTGTCAGGTCGCGCGGTCCGTGAGCCGCATGGTCGGTGGACTGGCTACTCAGCGTCGCTGCGTTTCACTCGGCGTCCGGCACCCGGGCAATCGCCCGGAAAGCCGGGTGGACCGCCACCCTTTTCCGCTCTTGAGTTGTCAACGCCTGCCGTCGTGCGGGCACAGGTGTGCGACCGCATCCGGTTCGTTGACATCTCTCAAGCTCTGCACGGAATGCCCGGGACCGGGCCGACATCGCGCAGAACAGCGACAGTACGGCGAGGGATGCATGCTGGGCAACCTGATGGGTGGGGAAATCTCCCCCCTCGCCAGGGAGAAGTTCCCGTGCGGCGCGACGTGGCGACAGCCGACGATCTGGCTTCACCCAGGGAAAGGACCCCACCATGCGTGCCATGCGCTTCATCGGCTCGGTGATCACCTCGGCTGCGGCCGTCATCGCCCTCATCGGCTTCACCTCGCCGGCGCAGGCCGGGACGGGGCTCTTGTACTCGGCAGTCAACGCCGACCACGACTCGACGCGCGGCATCTACCTTCGGAACGGCGCGGACATGAACAACGTGACCCGCGACTCCGCCCACTACATGACCTACGGCACGCGCCTTGAGCTGATCTGTGGCGCCTGGGGAACGTCCGTCGGACCGAACAACAACCGTCGCTGGCACTACGTCCGCGTGGCCTCCGGTCCGATCAGCAACGCCCAGGGCTGGATCGCGGACCGCTACACCGACACTCCCAACGCTGCGAACCAGGCCACGCCTGGCGAGCCCGAGTGTGGTGCGGCACCCAGTACCCCGCCCGCCTCGACGCCGAGCGGAACGTACCTCGCCGCCAGTCAGCAGGTCCGCTTCTGCGTCAACACGTCGGTCGCCGGCTGTGGCACGGCTCTCGGCGGCATGCAGAACCCGACGATCAGCCAGAACACCAGGGTTTCGATGACCTGCTGGGTAGACGGCTCCAACTACACCTACGGGTACGCGACCAACCGCTGGTTCTGGGTCAAGGCAGGATCGACCGAGGGCTTCGTGAGCGCAGCCGTTGTCCGCAACCAGACTGGCGTCCCGGCCTGCTCGTCCAACAAGGCGGTCTGGGCGGCCCAGACGGCTGTGCAGCGGTACGGCGAGACGTACGCTCGTAGCGCCGACCTCGCTCTGTTCGGCTCGACCGAGTGGAAGCCCGGCCCCACCGGAGAGTGGGCCGGCGACTGCCCGAAGCCGCCGTACGTCGGATGGCGCGCCTCCGGCGTCTCGATCCCCAAGGGCAACGCGATCGCCAACTACCGCTCATACGCCAACGCGGGGAGGATCAACGGCGGTACGCCGCCGGTGGGCGCCGTCGCCTTCTTCAACGTGACCAGCTACGGACACGAGACCATCAGCCTCGGCAACGGCCTCGTCCTCACCACCACCGGCATGGACTACTCCGGCACCGCCAACACCGTGAAGCCCTACACGTCCTGGTCCAACTACCTCGGATGGGCGATGCCCGCCTAACGCCCGTCCTGCCGGGCCCCGTTCGAACGAGCAGGGCCCGGCAACGTTCATCGAAGCCAGCCCGGCGCCGCCCACGTCGCCACCAGAGTGAGCAGCGCAGCCAGCCCGAACGTCGCCAACGCAATGGCCCAGGTCCGATATCCCGGCAGGTGCCTCAGAGGATCGAAGACTCCTGCTTCTGCTGAGGTCTCGTTCCGACGACGCCTCCACTCGCGCCCGTGTGCCCCGGGGAGGGGACCGGTCGCCTCGAGGTCCTCAAGCCAGTGCGCATCCACGATCTCAGCTTGACGGTGACGCGTCATCGCTTGAACCGAGACGAAGCTCGTAACGATCGACAACACGCATGCGACCGTGCGTGCGTATCTGGTCGAGCCACCCGCAAGCGCGATCGAGAAGAGGAAGGCCTGCGCCGTGAGGCTCAGGACCGGCACCTGCCAGAGGAGGTTGTCGAACTGAAGGCGACGTGCGGCTATGGCGCCATAGATGACTTCCGCGGAGAGAGGCGGAGACTCGGGTCGCTCGTCGTTGCCCAGGCTCATGGCGCGAACTCTACGGATCTTCGACTCGACGCGAGTCGAGCCTTTTGTCGGCCGGAACGGCCATGGTGTTCACGCTGAACGTCACAGCAGGCCGCGAGGAAATCTCCCCCGCGGAATGTCGGCGGTCAGCGGCAGGCTGCGAGGTGTGCGCACCGAAGCTTTGGGACCCACGGCCGACGGCAGTCCTCTGCAGCTCTCGGTCGAGTGTCGAACGAGCAGGAACGCGTCACGCGGCCGCCCGCATTGGATCAGGATCCATGCGGACTGGTCGGTCGAGACACCGCACGACCTCGCTGCGGAACGCGTCGCAGCCGCGTTCGGCGGATTCACCTCATGCTTGGAGCTGGTCGATGACGTGATCCCAGCCGTCGCTCGTTCGATGGGGCTCCTCAGTCGCCGGGAGCCGTTGCCGGTGCAGCGGCGAGACGGCAGATCCTGGCATGTCAAGCGCATTCGCGGCTGCTGCTCCGCCGCCAACTTCACCACCGTGCAGAACGCGGGCGATCATCTACGCTCCCCCGCTCATCTCGCCCGCCAGTATGGCGTCGCGGTGCGTGGGCTGAAGGCGGTGCTTGAAGCGGTCAACGACGCGAGCGACGCCATCAGGCTCGATCGCGTGCTGGAGCAGCATCCTGGCGTGGGCGGCCTCGTGCTCGAGGGTTCGGGCATCCGTGACCTCTGGGCGGCCGGCATCCACCCGTCGGAGATTCCCGCCATGGCCGCGCACGCGGTCGGTGTGCGCGAGGCGCTGCCGGTCAGCTACTTCGTGGGTCTGCGCTACGCCGGGACCGACCCTGACTGGCTGGCGCGGACGATCGTGCATCGCCCGGATCCAATGGTGGCGTCGTGGTTGGCGTGGACGTCGGTGCAGAGCAGCCTGGCCTGTGACGATGTCGGGTCGTGGCTCGCGATGGGCGTGGGGCGGCAGGAGATCGAGGCGCTGACGGCGGCGATGATCGGCCCGGGCGAGGCCGTCGATCTGGCCACCGCGACGCACCGTGCCACCCGCAGTGCGGCACGGATTCTCGCGGTCTGGGGGACCGCAGGCTGCCGGCCCTCGGCCGACCAGATTAGCCTCCTGGACCGTCACGGGATCGGCGACCACGTCCGGCCCAGTGCCGCGGCGATCGACCTGCTCGTCAAACGTGCCCGGCCCTACGAGCCCGTTCCGAGTCGCACCGAACTCGCGGTCATGCTCGCCCTGACCGGGTCGGCCCACGATGTCGAGGTCGCCCTGTCCCAAGGCGTACGCCGGGCGGAGGACCTGGCATGAACGGCACCCAGATCCCCGCCACCCTCGGGGGCAGCTGCGTCATCGCCGAGATCGACTGCCACCGCTCTCCCGACACCACCGACTGCACGGTCCACGCCGTCACCCTGAACGCGGACTGGTCGATCGAGACTCCGCACGACCTCGCCGCCGAGGAGATCGCCGAGGCCCTCGGGGGCTACTGCGACTGTCTCGAGCTGCGTCGACGCGCGATCCCGGCGGCTCAGGAGTGGCTCGACCTCCACCTGCGCCGCACCCGCGCACGGGTCCGATACGACCCCGACGAGGGCTGGGTCGTGATCGACGAGGTCCACGACTGCTGTTGGGGCATGGGCTACTGGTTCCGCGACGCCGCCGCTGCAGTCGAGCACGCGACCAGCCCGAGCCACGTCGCGGCCAAGCACGGCGCCTGGTTCCACCACGCCCGCCCCTTGATCGAGGCGCTGCGTGTCCATTGGGCGCCGGAGTTGGAGTCACGATGGCGCTCTCCTGAGCTCGGCGAGCTGACGCGCGACCCCGCTGCCGGCCGGGCACTGTGGGAGGCTGGGATCCCGCCTGCGGTCGCGCTCGACATGCTGGCCCACATCCCAGCTGTGACGGGTGTCGTGCCGCTGAGCTACTTCCTCGGCATCGCCCATCTCGAGTCCTATCCCGGTCGCGACCGCGAGCTCGCCCGCCAGACAAGTGCTCAGGAGGCCCTGTGGCTGGTCTGGAGTCCCGCGTCACCCGCGCCTCGAAGGCCCGTCGCCTTTGGTGAGCTGCTGGCCGCCACCCACGGGTCGGCACAGCAGGCCCTGAGGCTGATGGATGTCGGTTACACGGCGGCCGATCTGGACGAGCTGGCGCGGGCGATCGGCGGCACCACGTCCACGTCCTCGCGACTTCTCCTGACCTGGGTCGCGGTCGGCTGCCTTCCCCGGGGCGATGACCTGCGGCATGTCACCGGACCGGCGCCGGAGGCCGCCACGCTGGACGCCCTGGTGGCCAACGAGCGGATCCGTCGCAGCGGGATCTCACGGACCCAGGTCGGACTCCTCGTCTCTTCGGCGTCGCCATGGGCGCTCATCGACGCGGTCGAGGACGGCGTACGCACTCCACATGACCTCACCACCTGGCAGAGACGACGAAGGGACCATTGGTGATCAGAACCCGCACCGACTACGAGAACGCACTGCAGGCCGTCGGCATCTGCGTCAGCGCACGTATCCCCGTGCTCCTCTGGGGCAATCCCGGTGAGGGAAAGACGGCTGTCATCGAGTCAGCCCGCGATGCCGGCTGGCACGTCGAGTCGCTCATCATCAGCCACTACGAGCCTTCCGACTTCACCGGTCTGCCCGTCGTGACCCCGGCCGGCACCGTCGAGCTCGCACCGCCCGGGTGGGCCGTCCGCCTGGCCGAACACACCGGCCCCTCGATCGGATTCCTCGACGAGTTCTCCACCGCCTCCCCCGCCCTCCAGGCCGCCGCTCTGCGGCCACTCACCCACTACGAGGTCGGCTCCAAGCAGCTCCCCGAGACTGTCTCCTGGGTCGCCGCTGCGAACCCGTCCGACGTCGCCGCGGCCGGATGGGAGCTCGCAGCCCCCACCGCGTCGCGGTTCGTGCACCTGGACTGGACGCTGCCGCTGGAGGTCTACGCCGAGGGGCTCGTGACCGGCTCTTGGCCCATCCTCCCGGTCTACGACGCACCCGCAAGGCTGGCCGAGGTCACCGCGGCCGAGCTCGTCCTCGTCTCGGGCTTCCTCCGCGCCCGTGAGTCCCAGCTCAGCTCGATCCCCACCGACGCTGCCTCCCGCGGCCGAGCATTCCCCACACCCCGCACGTGGGACTACGCCGCCCGGCTGTCGGCCTTCGCCCAAGCAGTCGGCGCGCCCGTCGCCGTACGCCGCCTGCTGATCACCGGCTGCATCGGCGAGGCCGTCACCCACGAGTTCCTCTCCTGGGTCTCCGCACTCGACCTCCCCGACCCCGAAGACCTCCTCACCGACCCCGCCGCGGCACCGTTCAAGAACATGCGACCCGACCGCGTCTACGTCACCCTCCAGGGCGTCCTGTCCGCCGTCGCGCGGAAGAAGACCCCTGAGCGCTGGGCCGACGCCATCCGAGTGTGCGCCGCCGCCGGTGAGGCGGTCGGGCTCGACCCCGCCGTCCCCGTTGTCCGCGCGCTCCTACGTGACGGGATGCGGCCGAGCGGCGCCTCGGTCCCCTCCGAGATCAGCGTGTTCGCGCCCGCACTCGCACTGGCAGGACTCCTCCCCGGGCGCAAGAGCTGACCCCGATGGACCTCACCAAGCTCTCCGCCGCCAAGCTCTGGCTGATCAGCAGCCCGCCGCCCGACGCCAGCCGCCGCCCGGACGCGTCCGGCCCACGCGACCTGCCCTACCTTGCGACCGCCCTCTACGCGCTCATCCCCATCCCGTCGGACGCCGTGCCGACCATGAGCATCGACGAGCGCTGGCGGCTCTACCTCAACCCGGGGTGGTACGCCACCGTCGACATCAGCGACGTCGCCCGCGAGCTCGCCCACCTCGTCTGGCACCTCCTCGCCGACCACGCCGACCGCGCCCGCAGCCTCAACGTCGACTCACACTCCGCCGAGCACTGGCACCACGCCGCCGACGCCACCATCGCCGCCACCCTGAAGCCCGACCGGCTCACCCCGACCGAGATGAAGGACGCCCGCGCGCTCCACCTCCCACCCGACCGCAGCGCCGAGGAGTACTACGCCATCCTCTCCAAGCTCCCACCCAACGACGGCAGCAGCGTCGGCACCCTCGACCCCGACGACGGCTGCGGCAGTGGCGCCGACGGCATCCCCCGCAGCCACGAGCTCCCACCCGAAGCGGAGGCGGGCCTCGACCTCACCGAAGCCCGCGAGATCCGCCGCCGCGTGGCCATCGACTACCGCGAACACTCCGCCCAACGCGGCGACGCACCCGGCGAGGCCTGGCGGTGGGCCGGACGCATCCTCGAGCCCACCATCGCTTGGGAGCCCCTGCTCTCCCAAGCCGTACGACGAGCAGTCGACTGGGCCGCCGGCCGAGGCGACTACACCTACTCCAAGCCCTCCCGGCGCGCCTCCAGCGTCAAGGGCATCGTCCTGCCAGGCATGCACCGACCCGTCCCCAGGGTGGCGATGGTCGTCGACACCTCCGCCAGCGTCGACGACCACCTCCTCGCCCGCGCCCTCGGCGAGGTCGACGGAGCACTCAAGGCCCTCGGCGTTGCAGGCGGCGACGTCACCGTCTACTCCTGCGACTCCGCGGTTCACACGGTCCAGCGCGTCCGCCGTGCCCGCGACACCACCCTCGCTGGAGGCGGCGGCACCGACCTCCGCGTCGGCATGGCCGCTGCGCAGGCACAACGCCCACGCCCCGACGTCATCGTCGTCTTCACCGACGGAGAGACCCCCTGGACGCCCCACGCGCCGCCCGGATGCAGCGTCATCGTCGCCCTCGTCGGCCGCGACCGCACCTCACTTCCCCCGACCCCGCCATGGGCAATCCGGGTCGAGTGCCTCCTGGAGTGAGCCAGGCTAAGAGGGGCCGTCGTCAGCAGGTCTGCTCCAGTTCTCGCTGTACGTCGGCAGCCAAGGCCTGGTCGACGAGAGTCTGCAGCCACGTAGCAAAGGGCCTTCCCACGACGACCTGCTGCGCGCGGACGGCAGAGTAGAGGTCGTGGAAGTCACCCGTCTCGAGGGCATTGACGGCGCCTGACTCGAGAACGCCGGCCACCTCGGCCCGGTGCTCGTCGGTCGTAGCGGCCGTCCACATCGGGCGCAGCGCCCGTACCACCGCGTCAGACATCTCATGTGGCGCGATGATGCCGCGACGCAGCCAACGCCGGTCGTTGGCCTCTTCGCGGCGGCCCACGTCGAGCAGTTCGCGGCATACGAGGCGCAAGCCCGTGGCCTCTCCGTACCCCTCCATGTCGAGTGCGGCGCGCTGTAGCCAGACCTCGTCGGCGCCGTATCGGCCGCCCCGCTCGCGGGCGGCGGCCACTACCGTCGCCGCGGTCGCCTCGCCATCGGCGTGTGGCAGGCAGGCCAGTGCCGACCGGATGACGGCCTCGGCCTGCTCGAAGCGGGCGAGGTAGGCCGCCTGAGCGCGGTCGTGACCAACCCGCCATTCCCGATCGGAGGTCTGCCGGGAGCGCTGCCCATGCAGTTCCGCCATGCCGAGCAGACCGCCCGGCCACTGGTGATGCGCGGCAAGCGCGGCGCGTAGTACCGCCTCGGTCACCATCGTGTCCTGGCCACAAAGGAACGCCAGCGCGTCCTCGTCGGCTGCGTCGCGGATACTCCGCCACGCTACCCGCTCATGGTCGTCCAATGCGTCTCCCTCGGTCGTTCCGACTGACCAGCATGGCTCGACACAGCCAACGTGGTGCGGGAGATTTCCGGGCCGATCCGCCGCGAAGGCCGCGCTCGCCCGCCGGAGCGCCGCATTGGGGGACCCATCTGTCGGCTCATCCCGAACCGGCACTATGAGACCGGAAGCTCAAAGTCCTCTTCTAACAGATCGAACACGTCTTCCTTCGCCATCCGCGCGCAGTCCCGGAGTTTGTCATAGGACATCGTCGTCCGCTTTGCGAGGCGCTTCCCGTCCGACGGCCAGACGCCCCACTTGACGCCTGAACGCCTCGCTCGGACAGCCTCGAACTGAGCCACCTCACGGTTGTACTCCGCATCCGGAGCTCCCATTCGCGCGGCGACTGGAGGTGGGACCCGGAGGACCGCTGACGCCAGCCGCCTTGTAAACGGAGAGCGACCATGCCTCCTGTTCCCAATTGGGCGGGTAAAAATGGCAAACACAGCGTCTTCAAGTGCCGGCGCAACCTGAGGAATCGGAATCGGAACTACTACTCCGCCGTCGACATACCGGTCAACTCCAACCTGGACTTGCCGCGCGTACAGACCAGGGAGCGCCGCGGTTGCTCGCATGACCTCGTAGGCGTCAAGGGAAGCGTCCCAGCTTGAAGCGAGGACGCCCTCTCCGGTACTCACCGACGTCATCGTGGTCAAGAGTTCTGAATCAGAAGCGCGCAGCGCTGCTACGTCGAGAGGGTGATGCTGCCGCAGCGCGACATCAACGAGGTAGTCGATGTCAACAATCTTATTGATTCTCAAGAAAGAAATGAATCGGCTGGCACTCAGATCGTCGACATAGATCGAAACGCCCTCGTTCGCTTGGCCTGCGAGGAAGTACGCTGCGTTGATAGCTCCCGCGCTGCTCCCGCCCACGCGGCCAAATGCCTTCGTCAAGCCAGCATCCTCAAGAGCAGCCAGCGCAGCAACAGAATAAACTCCTCGCATTCCTCCCCCCTGAACCGCCAAGGAAGGCCTCTCCGTCGCAGGCTTTCCGATGAAGGACTTGAGATAATCGCCAAGCTTCATGGTGTCAGTTGTCATAGCGCATCAGGCCTAGGAATAGTTCCGGTGCGAGGTCTACCGATCAGACCAAGCAATTGCGAAGCCGCGCGCCTGCCAGCGTGAAGCGGCCATATTTGAATGCATGCCCAGGTAGACAGGAGCGAGAGCGCGCCTGCGTAAATTAGCCAACGCCCCGTGTCATTCGGTCCATGCCAGGAACTCGCCGACCAGATCCAGAGCACCACACCAAGTCCGATAGCAAAGAAGGTGTTGAAGACTGTCACAACCCCATATTCGTTGAGTCGAGACTTTGCAGATCTATTCAGGTCCCGGCGCAGGCCAATGGACATGAACTTCAAACCTGCGACAACGCCACCAGTTCCGATCGAAACAATAAAGGAGAATGGGATGAATATCCCCAAAAGGACACTGATCCCGAGATTGATGACGACGAACTTCGAAAAGACGCGAGCCATCGGCGACTCGATCACACGTCTCAAAACGCGGTCATGAAGCATGGCGATATATGTAATCCATATCGCATGGGGAATCGCGATCGGAACGTAGGTCAAGTCAAGGACCGGGCCGTAGGCGGGGTAGGGGTCCGGCCCGCCCAGCTGCGGCCAGGGAATCCCGAGGTAAAGAAGGCGTATCAGTATAAGAATGAGCAACGGCGCGACGAACGTGATTCCAAAGGGAATTGAGTGCGCAGGATCTCGCCGATCGAATCCACGGACCGTCTTGGATGCCCGATCATCGCCTTCGGAATGGAACAGAAGATTATCGCGTTCATATGGCAATAGCTCACTGCCGCTTCGAGCATTGAAGTATGCCGCTAGAAAATCGTGAGACAGCTCGTAACTGGCAACACCGCGCTTCGCTACCAAATTTTGCGATACGAGGTACGTGAGCGAATCCTCTACCTCTTCACGAGGTTCGTAGAGTCGGCGGAGGATCGTGGATAGTTCGATCTGAGACCTGAACCTTGTTCGGACGGAAAGGGTACAAAGGATCTTCGCAGCGATTCTGCGATCTGGCGCCGCAGCAAGGATTCCGTCGAAGTACTTGTCGATACATCCTCCGGCCCCACCCAGGGTGCCCCGGTAATAATCGACATCAACAACTTCTCCCTGTTCGCGACTTCGCTCAAGCGAGGCGCCGATCAGTTGAACCTCCAACGGAAGCAATCGCCCGTCGCCGCCAATGTCCTTGAGAACCACCTCGAGAGTTCTGGCGTCCTTTGTGACGGTACGGAGGCCGGAAGTTATCGCGCGAAGCATCCGGTCATCTGTGTCGGTAAGTTCAGGTCCTCGAATATCGTCCACGTCCTGAATCGACGGAAGTACGTCTCCCAAGAATCTGAGAGCGTAATACCACTCACTCCTGATGCTTATGAGCACACGCGTCTCAGGATCTTGTACAATCGTCGCAACCGCCCTGGCGAACCACGCTTGGCGCCCCCGTCGTTCGGCCGGAGGCTCGTCGACAAGCCGCGCGAGCCATTGCTCGAACTGGTCCAGGACGAGGATACGTATGGAGTTGCTCTGCGCCTCTAGAAAGGTCGCGACCACCTCTTCTAGCTGGTCGTAGACATCTACATATATGTATTCCGCGTCGGGATCCCGGTCTTCTACAGAA
Source organism: Nocardioides sp. (assembly GCF_047607365.1). Classification (GTDB taxonomy): domain Bacteria; phylum Actinomycetota; class Actinomycetes; order Propionibacteriales; family Nocardioidaceae; genus Nocardioides. The sequence continues at coordinate 23,790 of NZ_JASGDD010000117.1, forward strand.
GTGCGCACGAGATCCCTCAAGAGAACACTCTTGCCAGCGCCGCTCGTCCCAACCACCACTGGCAGCGGCCGCGTCGGACTCAGAAGCTCGTCCACAATGCGCTTCGTTTCGATCGGCCGCGGCCACACCGTGCGGGCACCCGATGGATCAAAGGGCCGGAAGGTCGTGGTCGCGATGACCGGCTTAGCCTGCGGCCGCAGGATCAGACGACCAAACAGGACTACAAGCGCCAAGAGCAGCATCGCCAGGGGCGTCAGTTTCGCCCAGTCATGATCCCCAACCGCGGACGCGATGGACAGCAAGAGGGGAACGATGGAAGCCGCGGCGCCAAACCAACTGAGCAGATTGATCGCCGCGTCTTGTTGCGCGTTCGCGAGCGGGCCTCGCACCGCCATTCCGTTCTCCTATCTCGTCCGGGGACGAAGCATGCCAGAGCACCGGGGAGGCCGGGCAGGAACCGCCCAAGTCGGCCCTCCGGACTGTCGGCGATATTGCCGGCGCCTGTCGCGTCGGCCGCCTCACTTCGGCCCGATGTCGTACCGATCGACGCTCAGTTGTCAGCGATTGGCCTCACGCTGACGTAACCGTGCCGCCTCCACGAGACCCCCGGCCATGAACCACCTCTCGCGCGGCGTCACACCGACTACTCACTCGAGATTGTCGGATCATCTCCGATCTCCACGCCTGAGGCGATCAGGATCGCTGCGGCCGACCCGGCAATCTCGGTCTTGAGCGCTTCGAACGTCGCTTGGACGATCTCCTTGTAGTTGGGAAAGGTCGCTTCAAGCCACATGAAGGCGCCCGCGTCATCCTTGGCGTCGAAGTAGCTCTCGAACTCCGTGAGCTGCTCCTCGCTCATCAGATCGGCCAATCTCATCCCCACCCGCATCTCGAGGGTCTCGAAGATGTGCTTGAGAAACGGATCCTGCTCACGCGGCGGGAGGGCGTCGAGGCCGAGCTCCTCGAGGAGCGAGCGGTCGATCTTGATCATCTGGCATCCCCGGTCAGAGGGTCGGTGGCGGCGTCGTCGGAAGCCCCTGCGTGCGGCTGGTCGCGGGCGGCGGGCGCATCCGTGCGCTTGGCGAGCCAGGAGTCCAGGAACGAGGACGTGGGAGCGCCTTGCGTCGGCCCGACCCCGGGCGTTTCGGTCGTGCCAGGGTCGGATGGTTCCGCCTTGCGCCTGGCCTCCAGCGCTTTGGCAGCGAATGATCCCGCGACGGGCGCCCAACGTCGGGTGAAGCGCTCTTCGGCGACGTCGACCGCCACTGCGTGCGCCGTGCGTGAACGCTCTCGCACCGCCTCGGCCGCGGCGAAGTCGGGCTCTGAAGGAGCGCGGGTCTTGAGAAGGACCGGCGAGGTGGGCACGCCACCAGGCGACAGCGCGGCCACCATCTGGTGGTTCGGAAGGTGGGTGAGCTCATCCGGTTCGACGTCCCCGCCGAGCCAGCGGCAGAAGGCAGCGGCATCGGCGGGGCCGAGCCGGAAGGCCAACTTGGTACCCACGTTTCCGAGCAGGGCTGCGCGCGTGCTCTCGTTCAACTGGTCGAAGAACTGGTTGGCGAGGGTCAGACCGACGCCGTACTTGCGAGCCTCCGCGAGCATGGTGTCGAGGGAGTCGGTGGTGATGTTCTGGAACTCGTCGATGTAGACGTAGAAGGGCGTGCGCTGGGAGTGCGGGATCCGGGTGCGTTCGAGGATCGTCCCCCACAGCTTCATCACGACCACGTGTCCCAACAGCTCCGCGTTGCTCGAGCCCATCGCGCCCTTCGAGAGATTGACCAGAAGGATCCTTCGGTCACGGATGATGTCGCTGAACGACACGCTGGACTCGCTCTGACCGATCACACCGCGGAGCAGTCTGCTGGCCCGGAAGACCTCGAACTTCGAGTTGAACCACGCGACCACCTCGCCCCACTCGTTGGAACGCGATGCCTGCGGGACCTCCGACAGCCAGTACTGCATGACCATCGGGTCGTCCTGTGCACGGTCGACCAGGAACTTGCGGACGGCGACGTCGCTGAACACCGTGGACGCATCAAGGAGCGAGCTCTTGATCTCGGCGCTGCTCTGCAGCAGCAGGATCGCCTGCCTCATCATCGAGTGCCATCGCGGACCCACGATTCCGGTGTTGTTCGGGTCGAAGAGCTTCTGCAGCATGTTGCCGACCTCGGTCGTGAGGTAGTTCTTCTGCAGGTCGGACTCGGCCTCGATCAGATTGACACCGACGACCGCAACCGGGTCGGCCGGATCGACGAGAACGACATCGCCGGCCCGCTCCGGAGGAATGCGAGAGAGGATCCCCTCGACCAGGTCCCCATGCGGGTCGATGACGCACACCCCGTCGCCGGCGGCGATGTCGTCCAAGGCCATGTTCATGAGGAGTGTGCTCTTCCCTGTGCCGGTCTGGCCGACCACGTAGGCGTGGCGGAACCGGTCCTCGGAGGCGATGGCCACCGACCGCTGGGGCAGGCGGCTGATGCTGCCGATGCGGGTGCCTTCGACAGGCAGGTGGGCGAGTACGCCGGGGAGCAACGGACTGTCGTCGATGGGGAGCGCCTGATAATCCTCATCGGTGACGACGGGCAGCCGGAACAGGTTGGCAGCCTCCCAGACACCGAGGAGGGAGCGGAGACGCCCCAGCCCTGCTGGTGCCTTGGAGGGCAACTCCCCCTTGGCCGCTCCGCCCTCGAAGACGCCCAGGCTGTCCGACCCGCGTTCGATCGCATATCCGCCCGCCAGAGCCGGGGGTGGCTCCGAGACGTGCTCGGCAGGCTCGCTCAACGTGTGTCCGATGGTGCTCAGAAGCGCAGGCGCCAGTGGCTCCGGACTTGCCACCACGCATCGAGACTGGAAGAGGGGACGGAGATAGAGGATCGACTCCAGCGTTCGATGGGCCGCCTTACGTGACGCCGACTCCTTGACGTCGGACTTGTGCCTCTCGACCAGGGCCTCCAGACCGTCACGTTCCACGTCCGTGAGGTCCGTGGGCGTGACCGACATCCGGACGCACACGGGCGCCTCTTGGGCCAACAGGCTTGCTGCCAGGCGATGGGTGTCGGGAGTCGATGGGCCGAGTGTCCACAGAGTCCAGAGCTCGGAATCTGATTCGACGGTGCTCACAGGTACTGCCCCACTCCCTGGACCGAATCAGGACCCTGCTCCCGGCCGGGTAGATCCTCCTCGCGGCGCACGATCTCGGCGACGTACGCCGGCTCGAAGGGGTTCAGGATGGCTTCGAGTTCCGCCGGGTCGGTCACGCGATCGAAGGTCCACAGTCCAGGCGGACCGTTGAGGACGTCGTCGACGTCGTCGGTGATCTCCTCGACCAGGGCCCCACCTGAGGTTCCGGGGATCGCGACGATCAGCGAGACCTCGATCCGGCCGCCGCGTGCGTCGCCGACGCTGGGGAAGGCCAGCCACTGCAGGGTGAAGGTGCACCCATGATGGCCTTCGAGCGCTGTCAGCATCGCCACCATGTCTCGTCGGGTCTCCTCGAGGTCGCCGTGCTCGACCCGACGCACTCCCGCCATGCGAAAGGCCACATGGATGCGCGGAAGTTCTCCGATGCTCGGCCCTCTGTCCGTTGACATGGCAGCTACACCTTCCCGGGCGGCTGGATGAGGCGCTCCAGGATGACCGGGAGCGAATGCTTGGCGAGGTCCACCTTGTCGACGACGTTGATCTGGTACTCCCCACAGAGACTGCGGAACTCCTCCCGGATCACCATGTTCGGGCGGAGCAGGATGAACTGGTCGCCGCCGTCACCGAGAAGTCGTCGGGTGGCGAAGGCCTCTCGGACCTGGGTTCCGAGCGGCGGAGGGTCGTACCTGCCGGGCGGGTGGAAGGCGCGACGAGGCTTCCCGTCATGAATCTTGCAGTCGATGACGTGGAGCCAACCGTTCGAGTTGACCACGATGTCGACCTCCTGGACCGGGCTGCCGTCGTCGGTCAGCTTGACCCCGACGGCCGAGTCGTCCTCGGCGACTCCCATCTGGCGCAGCAGGCTGAGGACGAAACGCTCGAAGAGCAGGCCGCCATCGGGTCGGGCGCTCTGGCGCCTCGTGATCGCGGAGGTGGCCTGCTCCAGCTCGTTGCGCCAGCTCCGCTCGGGCTTCGCCAACACGTTCTGCGCAGCTGTCCAGATCTCCGGCTCGATCGGAGGCTGCGCGATTCGCACACGCCGGTCTTCGTCCGCCCACGTGACCTCCAGCAGACCTTGGACCGTGAATCGCTCGATGGCTCGCGTCGAGATGCCCTCCAGCGGGACGGCTTCACCGTCGCGCGCGATCTGGTACCAGGGTCCGGCGGTGTCGCGGAACACGACCGCGAGGTCCGGAAGCCGACTGGCCGCAAGAACTCCTCCAGCGAACATCAGGCGCGTGCCGCCCGAGATGTCGACGATCCACGGACCGCGGTCGGCCGTGGCAGCCGCGATCGCGATGGCCGTCTGCTGTGGATCATCGTCGTACACGGTGCCGACCCGCGTGACCTTGAGATGCGGGAGGAACTCGGCGACGAAGCGCTCGATGCGTTGGGCTGGTCCTCCTTCCTCGTCGTCGCCGTACGCCAGGACGAGTCGCAGCTCTTCCAGCTGATCGCCCCACTGGGCGAGCGCGTCGAGCTGCGGCCACAGCCGGTAGCCGGCGTGGATCACCAGTCCGAGGGCCGACCGCGGATCGCCGATGTCTGCCACTTCAGTGCCTGAACAGCTTCACGACTTCGGGGTGGCCGAGCACCTGGCCATAGACGCCGAGGAACTCACCCTGCTCGACGTTCCGCTTCTGGCTCGGGCGGGTGTTGACGAGGTTGCCGTTCTTGCGTCGCTTCAGATTCTTCCCGGCGAGGAACATCTCGATCTCGGACAGGTCCTTGCGGAGGCTGGCAAGGATGACCCGCTTCGTACTGTCCGCGAGGTCGTCCTGCTTCGCTACGTCGTAGATGGCCTGATCGAGGTCACCGATGGTCTCGGCCCAGATCTGCTCCTCGTAGTCGGGTAGACGGAGCCTCTCACCGTTCAGCTCGTGGAGTCCTCTCCCCTGGTCACGCAGATGCAGGATGGTGGCGATGAGCCACTGGTGGGTCTCCCAGAACTTGTTATGGCTTCGATAGCCCGCGGCCAGGATCGCCGGCTCGACCTCCCAGCCGTCCCAGAGCTTGCGCCAGACGTCGGCCCTCTTGCCGTCGTACAGATAGTCCCCGAGCAGGTTCTCCCCTCGCTCGCCTTTCACGAAGCGCACGGGATGCACCATGACCGCGCCATAGGCCGCTTCCTGGACCACGTCGTCGAGGGAGTCGAGCACGAAGGCGCGCAGTCGCTGCGCCGCGACAGAGGACTTACCCCAGAGTGGAAGCGGACGCCCCGCGATCTCGGCCGCAAGTACCGCTGCGAGCGCGCGATCGTCGATGACGTCGGCTGTCCGCAGAGCGATCGGGAAGTTCTTCCCTGACCTCTGTCTCCAGCGGAAGAGCCGATCGGTGGCGACGATCCCCCCAGCCGCGCCGAGTGTCTTGAGTCCCAGCTTCTTGCCACCGAGGTCGAGGTCGATGACAGCCGCCTCGATCTCGTAAGGACCGTCGGGCCAGCCGTCTGGGCGTCCGCCATCGAGCATGACCGCGAGATCGTCCAGATCGTCAGAGTGGAGGACACGGATCCCGGCCTCCTCCCACTCGCGCACAAGAAGGGCGCCCTCGCCCTCCTTGTCGTCGATCAGCAGCACGTCCACGCGAGCATCTTGGCCCACATCAACCAGTTCGGCGGGGGTTTTCCCCCGAGCGCGGCAATCGGACCTGAGGGTAAGCACAGATGAGAGACGCCCGAGGTGGGCTTCAAGACGATCCATGACGACTTCGACGGTGGCCGGTCCGGGCGCGTTCGACATGGGACGATTGGGCCTCTGCCGAGCGAATGAGGAGGACTAGTGGACGACGCCCTGGTCGACGAGTTGGTGAGCTTGGCGGCTGCGGCGGCGACCTGGAACGGCCCGCGGCAAGGTTCGCAGAGGAATACTTCCCACTGATTTCGCGCCCACCGCCGCCTCCATCGGATGGCGATGCCGATCAGGGCGGCGCGCTCGGCCCAACCGACGGCTGCGGAAGCGGCGCCGACGGGTTGCTCCGCCACAACGAGTACGCCCCCGACACCGACGTCGGCGCCGTGTCGAAACACGAGGCCACCGAGATCCGTCGCAAGGTCGCCGTCGAATACGACCGACACGCCTCCGGCCGGGGCAGCGACCCAGGCGACGCACTGCGATGGGTCAAGCGAACCCTGGAGCCGGACGTCCCGTGGGAACCCCTGCTCGCCGGAGCGGTACGACGCGCCGTCGGATGGGCGGCCGGTCGTGGCGACTACACCTACACCAAACCCTCTCGACGCTCGTCCTCCCTCCCCGGGGTGGTCCTCCCTGGCCAGCACAGGCCGGTCCCGCGCGTCTCGATCATCATCGACACCTCCTACAGCGTCGACGACAACCTTCTGGCCAGGGCGCTCGGGGAGGTCGACGGGGCACTGATGGCGCTCGGAGTGCCCGGCTCGCAGATAACCATCTACTCGGTCGACGCCTGATCTGTCACGAGTGACGTGAGGTCGTCGTCAGCGCGTGCTGCCTCGTGACCCCAGGTGATCTGCATGGCCGAATTTTACACTCATGAACATCGGCCGCCGACCCGATCATCGGACTCCGCCACCCCTCAGCATGATTTCCTCTCGCCTGAGTCGCCTCCACTCGGGCAGCAAACCAACTGCCGTTCCAGCAAGCAAGAGGAGCACGTTGAGGACCGCGCTTGCCCAGCCGTCCGCACGATCAGTGAGAGTCACAGGCGCGCCGCCTACGGACACGTCGGCCTTCGTGGAGATGGTGGTCTCGACCGGTGCAGAGCCAACGGAGAGCCCGAGGGATGGGGTCCATGGGCCGCTTGAGATGCCCTCAGAGGAACGCAACTGCAGGTCGTCGGCCTGGGTGATGGCCCAACTCTCATTGCCGACGCTGACGGAGCCGGACATCGCTCTCGACTGCAGCTCCTCGATGGGCCCGAAGATCTCGATCCTCCGATCACTCGGGAGCGGAGGAAGGCCTGTCGGCTCGTCGGGATCTTTGGGCGTCGTGCGCTTCAGGAAGGCCTGCCAACTGCTCTCCGAGGGGGTAAGGATCGAGTCGAGCCTGATGCGACTTGCCGGGAGGTCTGCGGTCGGGGGATCCACAGCATGGGGGTCGGGGACGTCGCCGGTCGTGTGGTCGACGACGGTGACGTCGGGGCTCGCCGTCGTGAGCGCATCGAGACGGTGTCGCCATGCGGAGGTGGTGGGGAACGCCATGAGCTGTGCCGGACCGATCGGTGAGGAGACGACGATCTCCACGCTCGCGCCCGGAACCACATGATCGACGAGGCGCGTCCCCACGATCACACGCGCATTGCGACCTGCCACAGCGGTGAGGGTCGACTCATTCGCGACATTCAGGAACATCCCGGCTCCATGCGCGGACTGCGCCAGCACATCGATGATCAGACCGGCGGCTGCGGGCTCGTACGGGCGCGCTCCGGACTCGACGTGCACGGCCGAGCTGGATCCGCTCGGGCTCATGACCGATACCAATGGCCACTGATCCTCGACGTCCACGTCGACGCTGTCGAAGCCATCGAGGGTCAGTCCGTAGACGCCGTTGGAGGACAAGAGTTTCGTCTTGTCGAACGTCACCGAATAGTCCGACTGATAACCGACACCATCCGTGCCCTGCACGGTGACCCGGAGGTTCAGGGGGACGATGCCAGCGCCGAGCCAGGCGGCGGGCCCGGAGTCCGGGGCGATTGCCTGCAGGGCCCATGGCTGCCCGTCCTCGAGAGACATGGTGAACTGGTCTGCCGGAATCAAGGTTCCCTCCCACGGCGTGCCCCCCTCGATCCCCAGGTCGTGGCCTGTCGGATCCGCGCACCCACAGAGGATGGGCATGCCGCCAAAGTCTCTCGCCAGTCGCCAGGACGTGTTTCCCTGACCTGAGGTGACCTGAAGGTTGGCGTCGCGCTCGACCGGATCTCCGCCCACGTTGTTCAGGTAGAGGTAGGTTGCGCCCAACGTCGCACAGAGCGTCGCGAGACCGATGATCCACTGTCGGGTGTGTCTCACCGCGGCGAGTTGGTCTGCCATCACCCGGGCGCGCTCGCGGCTCGCCTCGCGCTCCTGCCGAGCCTTCCGCCCCTTATTGCTCACCTCGAACGCTCCGCCTTCGTCGGTGTAGATGCATCGATATGCGTCCGTCCGTCCTGGCTCGCACCCGTCACGCTAGAAGATGCCGTCATCGTCACCATCCGTCTCCGTCACCGGCACCGGCACCGGCGCGGACCGGGTCACGGCGGTTGAGCGTCGCAACTGCATCCGGAATGCCACGGCGCAGACGTCGTCGCCTATTCGCGCCGAGCCGGATCCTCCACGGGCTAGGCCGTCGCGTAGCGTGAAGTCTCGACGCTCGTCCCAACTGGCGAGGTCGTCGGGGTTCGCCTCGGGCCAGGGCTCAGCCCCGAACTCGCCGAACGTGACCGGCGAGGCGGCGCGTGAGGTCGGCGTGAGGATCCGTACCAGCTTATCTTCGGCTTCGAGGAATCGTCGCGCAACGTCGCCAGACACCTCGACGCGAAGTTCTCCTGCATGAGCCGTCCACAGATCAACGCGTCGTTCCCACAGGTCTGCTAGTGGACCACCTCTGAGGCCGTCGTCCTCGACGAGCTTCTTGACGGCGTCCGCTGCGGACGCTTCCATCGCGTTGGACGCGACTCGCTCCAGTGCTCGCATCCGCCAGCCGACCTCAGCGGCCTCGTTGATGAGCCACTTAGTGATCTCTCGCTCGCTGTAGATAGGTAGCGCGGCGGCCATGCCCTTCGGCGCTGTCGCGGGCATGGTCCTGTCGACGGAACGGACGGTCGTCTCGCTGGGCGGGTAGATCGCGGCGAGGATGTCCAGCCACTTCGTCGTCATCACGCGTGCGATCCGAAGGCGGGCGTGCTCACGCATGGCTACCTGGGCGCGCTCCAGCCAGCGTCGACGGACCTCAAGCCGACGGCGGCCGCGTTCGAGGAAGGCGCTGTAAGCGCGGAAGAACGCGTACAGGCTCCAAAGCAGGAAGACCACCGCCAGCGCGCCAACCGCTATGAAGCCAACCGGGGCCGTGAGCCAGGCTGGAAGGACGTTGCGAGCGAAGTAGGCGACGGCTGCCCAGATCAGCGCGATGACCGCGCAGACGGCAATGCCGATGAGAGTGCGCTTGCGGAACTTGCGCTCGGCTTGACTCCAGTCGAGCGGGTCCCTCTCAGACGGGCCGGTCGCCCATTCTGTCCAGCGCTCTGTGTCGAGCCGTGCCCTGATGGCTGCGCCGATCACGCGACTGCCGATCTGGTCCAGCAGGCTGCGTGCGCCAGCGCCTTGCGGTGCTGACAGCGTGCTGAGCTGTTCGTCCAGGCGGATGCTGTCGCGCTCGTTGCCCTCTGAAGCAAGTCGCTGGGCAGTCACGACGACACCAGTTGCGTCATCGAGAGCAACCAGAGGGATGTTGCGGCGCCGGCGAGCCTCGTCGATGGCTGCGTTGGCGATTCCAGCATTGCGCGCTTCGGCGAGTTCTGGGGTGTCGCTCGTGACGAGGCTCGCCGCCGAGGGTTGAACCATCGCGGCCGCGAGAACGGGTTTGCGATCCTGATGCTCCGGGGGATCCCATCCGTCCGGCTCGGCGCCGCCGTCGTTGATCGACGTCACCAAGCGGACGAGGGAGCGCCAGACTCGCGAAGGCGGCATAGGCGGGTCGCGTCGTAGTTGACGATCGAGTGCTGTGAGGTCCTTGCGTGCCTCCTCGGCTGCTTCGGCGTCCAGCGCGTCGAAGTCGGGAATCTTGACACCCCAGTCGATCGCAGGCGTCGGCTTGTCCACGTTGTAGCCGAGGTCGTCAAAGTCGTACTTGGAGTGGACGACGGCCTCGGGCTCGGCCTTCAACCCAAGCAGCAAGAGCAGGCCAAACCCCAAGAATCGGAAGAACGCCAGGAGGTGTTGGAAGCGTGTCAGGCTGGGCGGCGGCTGGAAACGTGACGGCTCTGGGTCGTTGTAGGAGAGAGTCGCGGAGTCGGCTTCAAGGATGTAGGTCAGTGCCTCCGCGAGCAACCGATGAGCTGCCTCGCTCTCCAACTCCAGGAATCGGGTCGGGTAGAACGATCCTGCACTGGACTGAGGGATGGTCTGGGTGATGAAGCGGTCAGCCTCGACGCTTGCTTCCAGCGCCCCGAGGACCAGACGGCTGAAGGTGCGGAACTCGTAGTGCTCGGCGGCGCTCTCGGCTCCCCAAGGAAGTCGTTCGAAGGTGCCTGCCAAGATGCCGACAGCGATCAGTGCCGAGTGCAGTGGGACGTCGAGGTCGAGATCCCATCCGGCGTCGGTAACGTCGGGCGCGCTGCGGTCTTCGGCCACGATGCGTAGCTGAAGCCACTGGCCCGGGAGTGGCGCCACCGTGGCGTCGGTGCGCGCGGAGGGCACGACGATGTCGAGCCAGCGGGTCACATCAGGCGGAAGCATCTCGCGCAGCAGGTGCTCAAGGGACTTCATGGACTCGGTGAGTTCCGGCTCAGGCGGGCGAATCCACGCTACTCGGATCTCGTCGAGCGACCCGAGCTCCGCCAGCGACAGCGCGAGCGGGGCTGGCTCTCGGATCTCTCGCGGCAGGATGCGTTGTGCGCTGACGCTGTTCGGCCTGTCGGGGTCGATCGTGCCAGCGTGGTCCGAGGAGACCCAAAAACTGTCGGCGATCAGACCGGCCTGCCCCCAGACGAGCGCGTCATCGCGCACGTCTGAGGGACTGACCACGACAACTGCGATGGTCACTAGAAGTTCACCGAGTTTTCCTTGGTGATGTCGCCGCCAATCACAACCACCTCACGATCGACGGCGACCTGGAGCCTGTTGAAGGCCTCTCGGACATCATCCGTCGCCTCTAGCGTCGGATGCGCTTGGGCCGTGGCGGCGTCGACATCTTGAGTGAAAAATCCCTCATACGAACTGCGCCAACTAGACAGCAACAGTCGTGCGGCCTCCTGGCGTGACTTGCCACTGGCGATCGCTCCGGCGAGTTCCGGTGCGCCCGCCCCCTTGCCTCCCGCGAGCCATGCAGAGATGGGGTTGATCTCGTCATCAACGGCAGCCCCGAGGTTGATGAGGTACTGATACAACTCGACGCCAGCGAGAGACTTCTTGTTGAAGCACTCCAGGAAGGCAGCGGGAAGCGCTTCGAGCAGCATGCCGACGTGATCGCGACGGGTCGGCAGTCGAACCCCGGCCTTCGGGACCTCGAACGTCTTGGCTCCAACCTTCACGGTGAGCTCGGTGCCGCCCTCACCGTCGACACTGGCCGTGCCGAGAAGCCTCGCGGCGAACCAGCCAGTGACCAACGCCCGACGGGCGTCAGGGCCGAGCGGCACCCACTCGCTGAGCGGCCTCGCGCGACGGTACTGCCACAGCTCACGTCCCTGGCCACCCTTCGACCACTGCTTGGAGATCGGCGACATGATGCTCGCCACCTCCACCAGGTGGTACGGCTCGGACAGGAGCGTCATCATCATCGCGTCCTGACGCGGGGTGTTGCTGAACTTCACCGCCTGCGGTGTCTTCAGCAATGCCACGGCGGCGTCCTTGATCTGCTGCCGTACGTCTTCCATCTGGCTGGGGACGTTCAGGGTCGACACGTGCAGGTTGTAGGGCGGCACGTCGTGGCCGTGGATGAGGTTGGTCATGGCAGGCTCAAGTGCCACCAGCGGCAGAGATGCCTTGACCATCGACTCGAAGTGGCCCACCAGCCGGGATTGACGGTTCTTCCGCTCCGGCGCGGGAGTGAGCGGGTCGGTCAGGTAGTCGCCGAGCGAGTGCTGGAGGAACTGACCGACGTACTTCTCCTGGTCGACCAGCCACTCGTGCGTGCGAGCCTTGAGATCCTCCAAGCCCAACGTGATCGACAGTCGGGCGGCCGCCTGGTTCTGACCCTTGCGGCGGGCGATCTCCAGCTTGGGCACCCAGCGCTGCTCAAGGAGCGCCACCGGCCGGGTCCGGGCGTGAACCCCCAACTCCTCGCCGGCGATGACCTGCTCAGTCGCCGTGATGAGAGCAGCCAGCCCCTTGTCTCCGCTCACCGAGCGCTCGATCACGCTCACGAACTGCTCGGGGAACCCGTCGACGTCGTCGAGCAGGAACTCAACCTTGCTTGGACGCAGGTAGTCGGGGACGCCCTCGTCGCCGGGCCAGATCTCCAGCGGGCTGCGCCCCACTGCGGGGCGAAGGTCCAGGCGGAGCAGGCCGTCGGCGTCACTCAGTGCGCGCCGCCACGGCTCCAACAAGTTGGTCGTGAGGTCGTCGAGGAAACTGTGGGAGATCTCCAAGGCGATCACTTGGACGTGCTTGCGCAGCACGTCCTGCGCTTCCGACACAATGGCCTCAACGTCCTCGACGGAACCGACCGGGAACTCCGCAGGAGCACCCGCAGGCGGGGTGGGCAGCGCTCCGAGCATGTCGTTGATCTTGCGTCCAACGTAGGTGCGGTCGGCGGCAAGGCTCTCCACGCCTTCGCGTGAGCGATCAATCAGACGGTCCATCAAGTCGATCGTCACGGGCAGCCCGTAGGCAGCAATGCTGCGCACGATGACCCGCTCAAGGGTGACCTGCACGTCCCCCTGCAACTCCAGGGCCAGACGGTTGGTGGCTTTCTGGATCGCGGTGGCAACACCAGTGTTGGCGCCACGGGCCGCGTTGACCCGCACCACGACGTTCGCGCGCGCCTGGGCGTTCTGCACCTTGCCCCTGCGCGGGTCCGCCGTCACGTCGTCGCGCACGAGGTTGGCGAACTCCGCCCGAGCCCCAGCCAGCTCCGGCTCGTTCCAGGTGTCGAGCCGATCCGAGATCGCGTTCTTCTCCCGCACCTCATCAAGCTTGACGTCACGAAGGAATGCTGGCCACGCCTCCTGGACGACCTGCTGCTTCAGCTCGTCGTCCGACGAAGCATCCTCCGCACGCCGACGCTCCAGATGCCCGTCCAGAAGCCGCAACGCAGCACGACGCAGCAACCGATCGCTCGCGTACCGGTCGAAGAAGTCACGGCCCACCGACAACCGGGAGAAACCAAGACCTCGGAAGGGCGCAACGTCTCGGTTGGCATCGGGCGTCGACAAGTTGAGTGAGTCCTTGGCTCCGGCTGCAATCGCGTTGCCGTTGGCGATGTCGTAGTTGACGACAGCAGTAGTGAGCTTCTCGTCAAGCGTGAGTTCGCCCAGGGACCGCCCGACGATCTTGTAGACGTCGTCAGCGGTGTCGAAGGTGACGGAGCGGTTGCGTCGTCCGACGAGGAAGACCGTGCTCGGGCCACCGTGCCCGACGGGGTAGCGGACTCCGGCGCGACCGAACATTCGGTCGCGGGACAGAGGTGCGTCCGCCTGGGCGTGCGTCCACATGCTGTTGGAGATCTCACTGAGGGCCATGAAGGTGTTCGGGGCGACACCCGGCTCTGTCTCTCCGGTCGCCTTCTCGAAGACCTCAGGGGTGAAGACAACTGCGTTGATCTCGCGGTGGCCGTGGGCTCGGAGTACGTCCACGACGTCGAGAATCATGCCTGACCCCGATCCTCCGGAAACCGAACCGATCACGAAGATGACCGGACGAACGTCTCCCGCCGTCGGCTTCTCGCGACCGATCCTCTCCTGGACTCGCCGCAACTGAGGAGCCGTTTCGGCCGCCGTCGCGGCGTCGTAGGCGCGGGTCAGTGCTTGGTCGACCAGCTTGAGCGACTTCAGGACGCACACACGTCCGATGGCACGGTATTGGCCCGCCCCGTTCGGGATCTCGACCTTGACGGCGCTCGCTGGCTCGGGATGCCACGACCCCCACGCGTGGTACTGGTCGGGAGCGTCGGCGCCCGACTGAGCAAGCTCCTGCGTCACGGCGTCGTGGAACCCTTGGTAGGTGCTGCGTGCCGTGGTCAGGGGGACGTAGCTGGTGCGCGGCAGGGAGTACGGCGTGTCTCCTGCGTCGGCATCAGGGTCGGCGGGAACGTCGATGTGGACGAACTGCCAACCCTCCGGCCAGTCCTCTTCCCAGCCGATCCTGCTGAGGGTGTCGGAGAGCGTCTTTCGAACTACACCAAGCGTCTTGCCGCCAGTGCCTCCGACGCCGACGAATATGAATGGCTGAATAGGCATTAGCGCCGCCTTCCCACGGATTTGTGCATTTCATTTTGGACCATCAGTCGTCCCCTTGGTCCAAGTGCCCCATCGAACCGAGGTCCAGCGTGGAGGTATTGGAGCCGCCATCGAGGTGGCTGAAACTTGTGGTGCCGGAGGGGTGATCTCCGCTGCTCGGATGACCCGGCCGAACATCGACACCTTCGCGCCAGCGTTCGGTGACAACTCGCCAGTCGACCTTGCTGTTCATCAGCGGATCGAGGTTTGCCGAAGCGACGTTCTTGTCGCGCACCAAGACGACGAGTTGAGCGGGTACCTCGCCGAGAGAGGGATTCTTCAGATCCGCCTCCGCAATCACAGCGATCGCAAGAAAGCCCAAACCAGGTGAGGCGTTGGCGACAGTCCCGTCAGCCATCGGCGGAGGAACTGATGAGAGAACCCGGTAGCCGGCCGCGATCGGGCGCACCAGGAAGGAGGGAGCCTTGAGCGGGCTCAGGTAAGCCTTGCTGACAAGCTCAACGGGGCCGTAGCGGAACTTCCGCCGACCTGTGGTCGGCACCACCGAGGTCTTGTAGCTCTCGATCACCGCTGTGGGGTTTCCTTCGAGCGGTTCGATCCTTCTTGGGCCGTCCTCTCCGATGACAACCGGAATCACTTCCGCTCGAAGGCCCGAGACCTGGAAGCGAGCGGTGAGGAAGTTCGCGAGACCGAGCGCGATGAGGGGCAAGGCAACTGAGAGCAGCGAGGCAATCACCAACACCGCGATGAGCACGACCGGGTCGCGCGGGTTCTCGTAGCGCCAGATGACCGGGAGGTTGACCTCGGCCTCTTGTCCGTCCATTTCGCTGCCCACGACGGGCACAAGCCGGATCGGGAGGATTGCTTCGCCGTTGCCAACCGTCGGGTCGTCGGGAGTGATACTTACGGTGACGGTCTTCGTTTCTGCTTGAGCAAGGTCAACGCAGCCGCGCTGAACATCAAGCGTGGCGCCACTGGCCTCCTCTGGAACAACCATCTCGGTGGGCTTGTCGAAGCAGACTTGCGAGGGACCCATCGGCGAGCCAACGAGAGTCAGCTTCGCACTGGCCGGTTGCGTGTTGATGGCTGCGCCGAGGTCGAGCTGGTCGATCGGGGAGATCGTGGGGAAAGCCTTGCTGAGCGTGAGGCCGACACCCTCATCGATCGCGAGCGGCGTGAGCTCGACTCCCGAGACCGTGGTCAACTGCGCGGTGAGTCGGACCTGGAGTCGGGCGTCGGTGGCCTCGGACTTGAACCGCACGACGAGTTGGTCGCCCACACGTTCGGCGGTGGCTTTGCGGATGTCGCCATTGGAGGCGACAACCGAGGCTCCCACCGCGACGTCCTTATAGACAGAGAGATCAGCGACGTTTCCGTCCTTGTCGACTGCTTGATAGGCGAACTCGCCCGCCTTGCCCGCCTTCGGCGCCGCCGTCGGATCGACCCGAACCAGGTGGAGCCCGGAGAAGACGCAGAACTCGATGTCGTCATTTGCTACAGCCTGCCCAGCCGAGACAGTCCACTCGCCGGCTCCTTCCCCCGGGGGAAAGTCGACCGTGAGAGAGACATAGGTGTCGTCTGACTGCGCGAGCGCGGTGTAGCCGCCCTGCGTGGTCGATCCGCGAGGCGCCGCAGTGATGACAGTGCCATCCGGCGCATCCAGCCTGACTGCCTTGACTTGCTTGGGCGTGTGGATGGTGACGTTCATAGCCCTTACACCGGGGTCGATCACGCCGCCACGGTCACCCTGCGGGGCGCACCCGTTGACTATGTTGCCGAGCGTGCCGAACAGCCGGCGAAGCGCTGCGGAATCATCTGCCCGAATGAATACTCCCCGAGCCCAGTCCGATGGGATCGGGTGTCGCCCACATTCAAGCGTCGGAGACTTGCCGGTCGACATCGCTTCCAGATCGTCTGGGCGAGGATCGATGATGTTGGACGGCCACAGTTGCAGCCCGACGATCACGATCCCGTCACGGCGCATCTGATCCACAACGCCGCTATCGACACGGCAGGCGTCGCCTGAGACAGCACCGGATTCGTCCGCTCCGTCAGTGAACCAGAACACCACGCGACAGGTACCTTGGGAGCCACGATCCTTCAGATCGTCATAGGCGCCGTCCATGGCGGCGGTGAAGTTCGTACCCCCGTCGGGATGGGTCCGCTCCTCGGCCTTCTTAATGACCTCGTCGATGGTTTCGGAGACGTCATCGTCGTTGCCATCGTTGATGCGAGTCCAGCTCACGACATCGCGTGCCTTGTAGTAGTTGTTGTCGAAGGCGGAGACAGCGACCTCGATGGCAACGTCTGCGCCGTCGGGGCGGTGCACGCGCGACAAGCTCTGGAGCGCAACCTTCAATCCGTCGTATCTGATGCCGTTCGGGTCTGAACTACTCAGGCTTCCCGATTGGTCGAACAGGAAGAGCGCACTGAGGCTTCGAGCGGACTGAAGGCAGGTCGCGACGTCCTCTGAACCGTCGCTGGCCGTGGCGGCGACTCGTACGACCGTGGGTGCGGGAGCCGCGGTTGCAGGAGCGGTCCAGCCAATGATGACAAAGAGCATGCAGGTGAGGGCGGCCATGACGGCCGCGACGGGGCGACGGATCACAGGAACTGCTCCCGTAGTTGCGCCCATACCGGCCACCTAGCGACCTCCAACGCAATGACAACGCCGTTCGCTAAGCAAGCCAGTGCCAGTGCAGCGATCGCGCCCTTCTCGACCGGCTGAACGCTGAGGGCACCAGACCCACCTGCGCTGCGTGTGGTCGCGATGGCGTCGAAGCGTCGATAGAACAGCAGCCCGCACCCGACGAGCAGTAGAGCCACGTACGCGACTGTGGATGCCAGTGGCGCTCGGAAGATCGCCACGACAAGTCCCACGCCACTGACACCGAGAACGCCGTGAAGTGGCCAACGGCGGGCGACCGACTGCACGGTGGGCGCTCGGCGCATCACCGGAACCTCCGCCGAAGGCGCGTCATCGAGCCAAGACACGTCGCGGGCCGCCCTCTCGTCCAACGTTGCTTTCCGAAACTCGACCCGAGACTCCCAACCACAGGCTCCTGCCTGCGTGGGAGATTTGCCCTCCGCGCTGGAAGGTTGAGCACTAGAGTGCGGCGGGCTAGGAGCAATCAAAGCAGAATGCATAGCGGGGCAGTTCAGATTTCTTCGAGAATGGCGGGCGGGTGATCATAAATGAACGAGTGCCCGAACTGTCACGTCCTGGTGCTGAGTTCTTCCTGCACGCAGTGCGGGTGGAGCATCGACGGCTCATCATCCACATCAACGCCGTCGCATCTCGCCGAGGTCGAGAACCCCGCCTCCTACGACTGGCTGGGAAGCGACACGCCGGTGGTGTGGGAAGCTCGGGACTCGTCGTCGCGCTACGACGCAGAACCTCCCGCGATTGAGCGCGCCGTGGCGTCACCGGTGCCCGCCGGCCACGATTCAGGTGTCATCGAGGAGGCCGGCGGCGGAGGCGGCTTCTTCGCCAAGTTCTCACCTCTGAGGATGTCCGGACTCGTGGTGCAGGTCGACCAGCCGCGTAGCGAGACCGTCAGCCTTTCCGGACACAAGGCCGCCCAGATGGCCGCGAGCGGATGCCTGACCGCGCCATTCCGGGCGATGGGCATACTGATGGGCATATTTTTCGCGCCGCTGCGCTTCCTGATGATCCCCTCGATGATGTTCCGTGGCCCCCAGGGACCAGACCAACTTTCGATCCCGATCAACACCTTCTTGCTCCAGACACACAGCGGCGACAGCGTGGAGTGCATGCTGCGCGGCGAACTGCGTGGTGGCTCACTTCGGCAAGGCGACGAAGTGGACGTCGAAGGACGCCTGAGTCGTCACGGCGTCCTCACCGTCTCGTCCATGGTCAATGCCCGCACCGGCGCCACAACGACCGCTTACGTCGATCCGCGAGCCAGGGGTGGGAACCTGCGGGCCGTGCTCATGGTCGTCTTCCTGATCCTCGTGATTTGGTTCCTAGTGAGCGCCTTCTGATGGCCACGACAGGCCTGGATGGGACCGCTGCCGAACGCGCCGCTGAGGAAGCCGAGCGGCAAGTCGAGCAAGAGCGCATCGCGCACGAGCAGATTGAGCAAGTTGACCCCAACACGGAGAAGTCCTACGTCGACCAACCCGAGAGCGAGTTCCGGCGCCAGCACGCCGAGCAGTTCCTGGAGCCAATGAACCGGGTCAGCGAGAAGGTCGAACCGCACACTGCTCCGGAATATCTGGTCGAGCGTGTGAACCCCGACTACGCCACAGACGAGTCGTACCGAAGCAACTGCGCGGACTCCGCCCGGTGCTTCGAGCGGTCGTGGCGCGGCAACATCGAGGAGGCCGCTGGCCGCGCCTATGAGGTGAACTCCCAGCACGACTCCGACCTGCCGGGGCTGTACGTCGGCGGCGAGCCGAGCGCGATGACGGAAGAGTGGGCCGGCCGGGACATGCGAGGCATCCTCGAACCGACCGATCTCAGGGAGGAACTGCAAAGGGAAGGCCATGGCGGCAGCGCCATCGTCCACACTCGGTGGATAGACGAGTCCGGGCACCCGCAAGGTCACGCGTACAACGTGGTCAACGACCACGGGCAGATCAAAGTCGCCGACGCCCAGACTCACGAGGTGTTGCCCTTTGATGATCAATCCGTGCGACCCGGAATCTCACCGATCAGCAAGCACCAGGTGCTCGTCTGGGACGCGAAGGGGCGCCCCGTTGAGTAGTCAGCAACTTTCAGAGGCGGACGCTCGCCGCATCTTGGCTCATCTTGGCAGTCCCGCCCAGGACGCAAGCAGATACGGAGCGCACCGATACGACCTCGGCTGGATCTTCAGTTGGGCGGTGGCCGATGTCGAGCTGCCGATGGGTGAGGCGCCGTGGATCGTCACCGACGCAGGCGCTGCCAAACGCGTCCTGATCGGATGGGACTCCCTCGCATTCCTGCGCAAGACTGCTGAGGACGAGTCCTCGTGACTAGCGCGCTTGATCGGATCGTTGGCGTTCACGCCGGACGCAACGGCAACCCGACGGAGATCCTGAAAGAACTGGCGTTGGGGCCGTACTCAGACCGAACCTGCCATCCCCCGATGGACGACTTCGGACGTCCATGGCTGCGCCTGACCGCGCTACCCAAGCACGATCCTCAGAAGACGGGGGCCCTTGAGCGGGGCTTGGCAGCGTTCGCAGGCGTCCCTCGTGAGCTGCGGGTGCGGATAGGACAATCAGCATCTGGCGAGACATCGGTGCATCTCACCGCTGCCGACGACCCGACCATCGAGCAAGCGCGAAGGATGCTGACGCCGTTCTACCGAGTCGCGGTGGATGAGCGGGCTCCGGCATTGGTCGGCCCCAAGGGCGCAGGTGTGATTTTCCGTCTCCAAGCAGACCAACTGCAACTGGACTACAACCAGCGAGTCCCAGGCTCGCTCTTGGAACGGCTCTCCGCCGTCCGAGGCCCTTGGAGTGTCGACCTACACCTGCGCGGGCTACGCCAGTACGAGTTGATGGACACCCGCGAGCACGCCGGCGAGATCGCCGAACAGGCGTCTGGCCAAGTCACCGCCTCTCTCCAACTCTCTGCGGTGGAGTCAGTCACGCAGGTCTCCAGTGAATGGCAGCGAATCGTCAACTGGATGAACCTGATCCAAGGCCACCTCACCGAGTGCGGATCGCAAGGTGGATGGGCCGTCTCAACCTGGGCCACGGCGCCCAACGACGAAACCCTCAACCGAGTGCTAGGCGCGCTGCACGGCGGCGTACACGACAGGCAAGGACGCCAGTTCTGGGCACACGACCTCGACTTCGGACAGACCGCACCACCGCCGATCTCGTTGCTCTCAACGCGCGACGTAGCCGGGCTACTGCAATCGCCGCCCGTGTCCACGCCAGGCCTGCTCGTTCAGGACGCACCGCCCCCGCACCGGAGACCGGACACCTCTTCGGCTTCGATCACTCTCGGCACCTACTCCGGCACGGACTTGGACGCCCGAGTCGGCATCGCTGACCTGGAAGGACACGCCTTCGTCACAGGCACCACGGGATCAGGCAAGAGCACAACACTCCACCGCCTCATCGTCGACGCCTGGAACCAGCACGGTGTTCCGTTCCTCATCATCGACCCGGTCAAAGACGACTACTCCGACATGGCTGGCGTAGTCCGAGGTGGGATGCGCCAACTCACCGGCCGTGCCTTGAGCCTCAACCTCCTGGCCGCGTGGCCCGGCGAAGACCAGGTGGAGCACATCGCGCGCGTCGCACAGGCGTTCAAGGGGTCGTTCGTCATGCCGTCCCCGACGCCCTACGTCGTTACTCAACTGTTCGATCGCCTGACGGAACTCCCAGACCAGGGGCGCGGAAGCTCTCTGTTCGATGTTCGGGGGCTTCTGAAGGACACCGTTGAGGATCTGGGCTACGCCGTCGAAGCCCGCCTGAACATCGAGGCTTCACTGCGCACGAGACTCAACCTCCTGCTGGCGCCGTCGCGGGCCCACCGCTTCTGCTGGGCAGACTCCGATCTCGTCGCCAATCTGTTCAGCCAACCCACGGTCGTCACCCTCGCTGACATTCCTGATGACGAGGAGCGCAGCTTCATCGTGCTGGTGCTCGCACTTGCGACATGGGCCAACGCGAAGCACCACCGTGGAGGTAACGCCGTCCGACACCTCCTCGTGCTGGAAGAAGCGCACCGCGTACTCCCGGAACTTGGCCCTTCTGATGCCGCCGGCGAGGGCGGAACGGCGCAGCGAGTTTCCTCTGAGCTGTTGGCCGCGATGCTCGCGGAGGTTCGGTCCTACGGGCAGCAGGTAGTTGTCGTCGACCAAAGCCCGGCCAAGGTCAGCTCCGAAGTCATCCGAAACACGAATCTCAAGATCTGTCACCGGATCACCCACCCCGACGACCAGAAACTGATGGCTGGGGCGCTCGGCATGGAAGAGATCGAACTCCAGTCTCTCGGATCACTCGCGAGGGGCGAAGCGGTCATGTCGACCCGGACGCAGCCGACGCCGCAAACAATCTCCGTTTCCCCGGCGGCTCGCGCGTTCGAGGCGGAGATGACCTCGCTGACCGCTGAACCGTCCCCGTGGCCCTGCGGGTGCATATCCGCAACCGAGCACTACAGGGCATGGAACGCTCAAGATCAGGCCGCGCGCATCATGGCGCTTCCTGTCGGCGCGCTCTACGCCACGGCTGGCCTTTCGTCCGAGTTGCGTTCACGCAGCACGGACGACCTGAAGACTCTCGCATTGGAGGTGGGCACCAATCCCCAGTGCCTCGCCTGGTGCGGAATCCGGAGGATCGTCACCACGCAGTTCCAGTTCAACGAACTCGCCGAGGCGTCCCAAGACGGCTCCCTGGCCAACCTGTTCGAAGCATGGTCCAACGCCAGGGACCGCGCATCAGGAACGACCCCTACTGGCGCACGCGCCATTGCTAACGCCGTTTACCCCGCCGACCAGTTCCCACTTTCCCAACTACGCGGCACTCGGTGGGACGAAAGTCTCCTCGACGTCATCAACTGGGCGAAGGGGCAACTCCTTGAAGTGTCGCGACTCGTTGACGCACCTTTCGCGCGCAGCGTGCTGACTGCTGGCATCCGTGAAGGTGTTCGCGATGCCCAGCTCCAGAGCGGCGTCGCGGACGGAATCGCACGCCGCGCCGGGCTCGCAACGTAGTTCTCGACAGCGAGGCGGTAGACGGCCCGACCTCGGTTCATGCTTCGAACAGGTCCGTGGAACGACTGGCTCTGATCAACCGATGCAATCGGCCAAGGCGTTGCAGGCTCAGCGGTCTAGACCAGCGCACTGATCGTTCGAGCTCTGAGCCAGAGCGCCAGTATCAGAAGTTGATCATGTGGCCGACAATGCCCTCCACGGCCTCCTTGACGGCCTCGCCGAGGGTGGGGTGGGCGAAGACGTTGCGGGAGACCTCGTCGGCGGTGAGGTCCCACTTCTGCGCGAGGGTGAGGACCGGGAGGAGCTCGGTGACGTCGGGGCCGATCATGGCGGCGCCGATGATCTCGTTGTACTTCGCGTCGGCGATCACCTTGACGAAGCCGACGCCCTCGCCGAGGCCCTGGGCCTTGCCGTTGGCCGAGAACGGGAACGTGGCGGTCTTGACGTCGTAGCCCTTGTCCTTGGCCTGCTGCTCGCTGTAGCCGAACGAGCCGATCTGGGGCTGGCAGTAGGTGGCACGCGGGATGAAGTCGATCTCGACCGGCATCGTCTCCTCGCCGGCGATGACCTCGGCGACGACGACGCCCTGGGCCTCGGCCACGTGGGCGAGCATCATCTTGCCGGTCACGTCGCCGATGGCGTAGACGTTCTCGACGTTGGTGCGGCCGTACGCGTCGGTCTCGATGGCGCCGCGGTCGGTGGTCTTCACGCCGACGGCGTCCAGGCCGTAGCCCTCGAGCCGCGGGGCGAAGCCGAAGGCGGCGAGGAACTTGTCGGCGGTGAGGGTCTGCTCCTCCCCGCCACCGGCCGGCGCGACCGTCACCGTGACCGAGGAGCCGTCGTCGACGACCTTCTGCACGGCGGTGGAGAGCAGCACCTTCACGCCGAGCTTCTTGTAGTGCTTGAGGAGCTCCTTGGAGACGTCGGCGTCCTCCGTGGGCACCATCCGGTCGGCGTACTCGACGATGGTCACGTCCACGCCGAAGTTCGCCAGGACATAGGCGAACTCCACGCCGATCGCGCCGGAGCCGCCGATGACGATCGAGCCCGGGAGCTGGTCGGTGAGGATCTGCTCCTCGTAGGTGACGACGTTCTCCGAGATGCTCACGCCCGGCACCAGTCGCACGGTGGCGCCGGTGGCGAGGATCAGGTTGTCGAACGTGTACGACGTCACCTCGCCGTCGTGGCCCTTCACGTCGATCCCGGTCGGGCCGGTGAGGGTTCCCCAGCCGTCGATCTCGGTGATCTTGTTCTTCTTCATCAGGTAGTGGACGCCCTTGACGATCCCCGCGCTCACCTGACGCGACCGCTTGTGGGTCGGGCCGAAGGACATCGTGGCGTCGCCCTCGATGCCGTACTTGTCCTTCTCGTGCGTCAGCGTGTGCGCCAGCTCGGCGTTCTTGAGCAGCGCCTTGGACGGGATGCAGCCGACGTTGAGACACACGCCACCCCAGTACTTGTCCTCCACCACGGCGACGGACTTGCCGAGCTGGGAGGCGCGGATGGCGGCGACGTAGCCACCGGGGCCAGCGCCGAGGACGAGGACATCGAAGTGGGTCACGGCCCAAGCCTAGTCCCGCGTGGGGAGGCGGCTACCGGGGCATCCCGATGCGCAGGATCTCGCTCACGGGCCGGCGTGTGGAGCGTGCCACGCGGTAGCCCGGGGCGGGGTGCCCGGCCGCGATCAGCATCACGACGTTCTCGTGCTCGGGGATCGCCGCCAGCGTGCGGAGGCGGTTGGTGACGCCGTTGCGCCGCGACCAGTTGAGGGGAACCGTGCCGAGGCCGAGACCGTGCAGGGCGAGCATGAGGGTCATGGCGAAGAGGCCGCCGTCGATCCATCCCTGGTTGCGCTCGCGGACGTCCTCGAAGGCCCGGATGTCAAAGGTGACGACGAAGAGGCCGGGGACCTTCTCCCGGAAGCCGCGCGACCCCTGGTGCTCCGAGAGGACGCGGGCGATGTCGGCCGGGTCGTCGAACCAGTAGGCGCGGAAGCCCTGCCGGTTGCACACCGAGGGCGCATGGCTGGCCAGCCGGACCGCCTCCTCGACCATCGCGCGGTCGACCGGGCGGGCGTCGAAGTCGCGGATGCTGTGCCGCGAGGTGATGAAGGTGGCGAGCGTCTCCGGGTCGAGCGGGTTGGTCGGCAGCGACTCCCCGAGCGGGGCGACGACGTCCTCGCGCACCTGCTCCGCGTTCCACCGCTCGAGGGCGGTGAGCACCGAGCGTGCCTCGGCCGGGTAGATGAACTCCTCGTCGAGCGCCGGGTTGGCGAGCGCACGCGTCAGGACGGGGATCGCGCGGGTGCCGAAGGGGCGCTTGGTGCCCGGCATCGAGAAGCCCTTCTCGATCCGGTGGTAGTGCCGCGTCGTCGCCGCGTCGAGCTGCATCCCGGTCATCTCGGAGAAGCGCTCATCGCCGCCGGACCGGATCATGTGGGCGAAGTAGCGCTCCGCGTCGAGCCGCATCTCCGCGAGGAGCTCCTCCCACGGCGAGCGCTCAGTGGGCTCGGACTCCCTCTTCCACCAGCGTCGCATCGCCCCGCATCGTAACGGATTTGTAGGCTTCCCTGTCGTGACGCTGTACGCCGCCTATGGGGCCAACATGGACCCCGCCCTCATGGGCGTCCGGTGCCCCCATTCGCCGCTCCGGACGACGGGCTGGCTGATCGGCTGGCGGCTGACGTTCGGCGGCGAGGAGCACGGCTGGGACGGCGCGCTGCCGACCATCGCGGAGGACCCGGCCGCGCAGGTCTTCGTCGCCGTGTACGACGTCACGCCGGCCGACCAGCGGGTGCTGGACGAGTGGGAGGCCATGGACACCGGGCTGTACCGGCGTACCCGGATCCGCGTCTCCACCCTCGCGGGCGAGGAGCTGGCGTGGGCCTACGTGCTCGACGCGTGGGAGGGCGGGCTGCCCTCGGCTCACCTGCTGAGCGTGCTGGCCGACGCCGCCGAGGCGGCCGGCGCTCCCGAGGACTACGTGACGGCGCTGCGTCATCGGCCCTGTCGCTCGACCGGCCTCTGATCGCGCTCCGGACGCACGAGCGGCCAGGCCGCCGCGGCCACGATGCCGCCGACCGCGACGACGACCAGGCTCCAGACCACCGCGTTGACCGCCATCAGCTCGAGGCCGTGGCGCCGGTAGAGCACCGCCGCGACAAGCCCCGCGAGGATGCCGACGGCGACGACGCCGGCCTGGATCGCGGGCCCGACGCGGTGGGGCTGCACCGGGCGGTGCGGCGCCTGCCCACGGAGCCAGAGGCCCGCGGCCGCCAGGACCACCGCCATCCCGAGGATCCCGCAGCCGAACTGCGCCCAGTGGTAGCCCCAGTCCGATCGCGGCCCGATGGTGTGCCACTCGTGGAGCCATGCGATCCGGCGTACGCCCCACCGGTCGGCGTGCGTGAAGGAGTCCCAGATCACATGGGTGGCCGCGCCGACGGCCGCGGCCAGCGGGGTGAGCACCTGCTGCCGCCGGGTGATGACGCAGTGCGGCGCCAGCCGCCCCCGCACCCAGGCCGGTGACATGGCGACGAGGGCGTCGCGCAGCCAGTGGAACCACACCAGCGCCGCCCCCACCGCCATCGCCGTGTCGAGGGTCGGGACCGACCACCAGCTGTGCGTGAGGCTCATGCCGTGCGCCCCGAAGAGGAAGAGCGGGACATCGGGCGCCATCGAGCCGAGCACCAGGCCGGTCATCGGCAGGCCGGTGCGCCGTAGGGGCAGCACGGCGGCCGGATGCGCAAGGGTGATCGGCATACGCTCCAGAGTAGGGGCGGCTCAGGGTACGGTTCGGCAGGTGACCGATGCCTACACCGCCGCCCAGGACGCCGCCATCCGCCTCGCCGAGCTGACGGGGGTGGAGCGCCACGACGTCGCGCTCGTGCTGGGCTCGGGGTGGCTGCCCGCCGCCGACATGCTGGCCGAGGCCGGCGAGCTGACCGCCGAGATCGAGCGGGCGGACCTGCCCGGCTTCTCCGCCGCCGCCGTCGCCGGCCACTCGGGCAAGATCCGGTCGATCCGCATCCCGGCCGCCGACGGCTCCGACCTGAACGTGCTGGCCTTCCTCGCGCGCACCCACTACTACGAGGGCAAGGGCGTCGAGGCGGTCGTCCACCCGATCCGTACGGCGGCCAAGGCCGGTGTCTCGAAGATCGTCATCACCAACGGCTGCGGCGGCCTCAACAAGGCCTGGTCCCCCGGCACCCCGGTCCTGATCAAGGACCACATCAACCTCACCGGCGCCTCGCCGCTGGTCGGCGCGAACTTCGTCGACCTCACCGACCTCTACTCCTCGCGCCTGCGCGGCATCGCGCGCGAGCTCGACCCGAGCCTCGACGAGGGCGTCTACGTGCAGTTTCCCGGCCCGCACTACGAGACGCCCGCCGAGGTGCGGATGGCCGGCGTCATCGGCGGCGACCTCGTCGGCATGTCCACCGCGCTCGAGGCGATCGCCGCCCGCGAGGCCGGGATGGAGATCCTCGGGATCTCGCTGGTGACGAACCTCGCGGCGGGCATCTCCGACGCCCCCCTGTCGCACCAGGAGGTCATCGACGCGGGCCGCGAGGCTGCCACGCGCATGGGCCGTCTGCTCGCGACCATCGTCCCGCGCCTCTAGAGGAGTCGGGCTCCTCACATCGCCACCCGCCGTCGCACCTGCGTGCGACGGCTCCTTGTGCTGCGGTCTTGACCGGTTGTCAGGAAACTCTTAACGTTCCTCTCGTCGAACTTAGGGTTGCCTTGCCTAATACTCCCGAGTTTGGCGACGAGGCCCGGTGGGCCGGGGTGGCTCCCCGTGGAAAGAGCGCCACCCCGGCAGCACCGCCGCCTCGTGTTTGCGACACGCGAATGCACACACGACACATCGGCGACAGGGCCGATGGCGATTATGCCGAAAGGTAGGACATCGATGTCCGCAATCCTCCCCACCCCTCGCTCCGCCCGCTGGCTCACACGAGCCACCGTGGCCTGCGCTGCGCTCATCGCCGGATCGACGCTGGCGCCGACCGCGGCCGAGGCGAGCACCCCCTCCCCCGTCAGCTCCGTGACCTGGAACCTGCGCACCAGCTGGGTCGACTACCTCACCAACCCGGCCTGGTACGGCTACACCGGCCAGGGCTCCGTCGCCGTGACATCGAGCAACGGCGGCACCTCCACAGCCGGCTCCCCCGACACGAGCTGGTCCTTCGGGATCGGCTTCACCCCGACCAACTACGCCTACGACTACGCCTTCGACGTCGCCTCCGACTCGGGCTCACCGCGGACGGTCGTGCTCGAGGGCGGCCTCGACTTCGACATGAGCGCCCACTCGATCGACATCTCGCTGTCGGACCTGAAGATCCAGGACAACTCGTCCGGACCGGAGCAGCTCCTCGTGGACGCCAGCTACGTGCCTGTGGGCGGCACTGAGCAGCATCTCTACGACACCGCGGCGTTCGAGATCTCCGAGACCGCGACCAGCGGCCTCTACACGGTGACGCTGACCGAGGACGGCGCCGAGATCTTCAACGGCGGCAGCAACGGCAGCTACGCCGAGGGCGACGCCTTCGGCTCCGTCGCCTTCAGCTGAGCTTCAGCCGGGTCCATCCCCGCTGAATCCGGGTGGTGCGCGCGCTTCGTCCGCACTCCGCAGCCGTTCCACACCGCGCGCACCACCCACCCTCCGATCCCCTCACGCTTCCCCGCATCCACCGCCCACTCCTCCACCCGAGAACGCAGGAGACCAGCACCATGCCCCATCTCATCCGGAAGCGCTGGAAGCGCGGCGCACTAGCCTCGCTCGTCGTCTCCGCCCTCTGCCTCCCCGCGGCAGCGAACGCAGCCTGGACCGGGCCCGACACTCTCTCGGAGGATCCCTCCGACGACCCGAGCGCCCTCTCCAGGCTCAGCTCGGACCTGGCGGTGGCCTCCGACGGCTCGGCGTGGTTCACCTGGGTCGCCTCGACCGAGAAGGGCTCCTACAGCTCCGCCGCGACGTACTGGATCTACGCCTCGCACCGCGACGCCGGCGGAGCGTGGGAGGCGCCCGCACTGCTGAGCACCTTCGACCGTGCGGCCGGCTCGCAGTACCCCACGGCGAGGAGCGTGCAGATCGACGTCGACGGCGCCGGCCGGCCGACCGTCGCCTGGCCCGTCCTCAGCGGGTCCGCGGGCAACAACCCACCGACCTCCGTCGCACTCACCACGGTGGCGCTCGGAGCAGACGGCTCCTGGAGCTCGGCGGCGACGGTCGGCACCAGTGCCCTGACCTCGTCGACCTCTCCGACCAGCGTGCCGCCGGCCCTGGACGTCAACCCGGACGGACAGGCCGCCCTCGCCTGGCCCGCGGGCGACGGAGTCCACATCGTCCGCCGAGCGGCGGACGGAACCTGGGGCACCGAGACCAGCGTCGAGACGTCCAGCAGCACCCAGCCGCTCGACACCGTCGGACTCGGCTTGGACCAGGAGGGCCGTGCCACTCTCGCCTGGCGCAGCTACGACGCAACCGCCTCCGCCTGGGACGTGAAGGCGCGGACCCAGAACAGCAGCGGCTCCTGGGCCGGCGATGCCGTGACTCTGGCCGAGGACGTGCCCACGGCGCGGCGCACCTCGATCGCCGTCGACACGAGCGGTGCCGCCGTGGCCACGTGGGGCAGCAACGACGGCGCCAGGGCGGCGGTCCGTCTCGCCGGTGCCGCCGTCGGGGTCTGGAGCACGCCGCACGAGCTCAGCACAGGCACGACGAACGCCGTCGGCGCCGACAGCGCCCTCACTGCGGGCAAGGGGGTGCCGTCGGCAGCCTTCGATCCCTACGGAACCGCCAGCGTGACCTGGCCGGAGATCACCGACACCGACTCGCGGGTCGAGGTCGCCACCGTCGCACCCGACGGCACCTGGGGCGACCCGGTCGTGGTCGGCACGAACACCACCGACAACCCCGTGGTCGCGCCGCTGATCGCCTTCGGCGAAGGGGGGCGCGCGACGGCGGTCTGGACGCGTGCCATCACGGTCAAGGTGGTCGCTCCCTCGGTCATCTTCACGGGAGGCGAGGTCTTCGTCGCCACCCGTGACGACCGCACGGCCGCCTGGAGCGCCACCACGACGTACACGCAGCCGGACAACAGCTCGGCGGCCGGAGACACGACCGTGACCGGCCTCGCCGCGGGCGCCACCTACTCCCTGGCCGGAGACGTCCTCGGGGATGCCAGCGTCGGCTGGACCGCCTACTACGCCGGCGTCACCACCGGAACGATCCTGCCCGCCACCATCTCCTCCACGGCCACACGGTCGACCGGCGTGGAGTGGACGGCGCGCGGCGTCGGCGGGAGCAGCAACGTCAAGTCGTGGCTCAACTACATCAAGACGGATTGGGCCAGCGGCGGCACCGCCTGCCCGAAGGGACTGCACGGCATCGAGGTCGGCGACGGAGCCAGCCTCCCCTCCGACACCGACGACACGTCATGGCGCTTCACCCAGACCGGCGCCTACGAGAACGCCGCCGGGAAGACGGTCGTGCAGTACCAGGGCACACTGCGGTGGGTCCTCGAGGCCCACTGCATCGACATCAAGATCACCAACCCGCGCCTGGAGATCGCGAACGACGGCCTGAGCGCACGGCTCTACGCCGACGGCGAGACCTCGGGCTCGATGTCCGACGCCCAGGCCGGGAATGCCGAGCAGGTGCCGTTCACCAACGTGCGCGTCCTCGACATCGATCTCAGCCACTCCGGCCCCCGCACCGACGGAGACACCAACGCCTGGGCGTTCGCTCCCGCGACGCTCAACGCAGCCTTCGCGAGCAAGGCCGGGCTCGACCTCTACAGCGGGAGCGCGTTCGGCTTCCTGACCGTCGTCGCGCCGAGTGAGCTCAAGACGGCGCCCGCGGCGACGCTGACGGCTCCCCCGAGCTCCTACGGCGCCCAGGCCAGCGCGACGCTCAGCATCCCGGGGGCGACCGGCACGGTCACGCTCGCCGGCGCCGGGTCGACCCAGACGGCCGAGCTCGCAGGCGGCACGGCGAGCTTCACCCTGCCGGCCACCCTGGCCGTCGGCAGCTATCCGCTCACGGCGACCTACGCCGGCGACGCCACCCATCTGGGCACCACCGCCACGGCGACGCTCACCGTGTCGCCCGCGACGGTCCGCGTGACCACCTTCAAGGTCGCGAAGAAGCCGACCTCGAAGAAGCGCGGGCTCGTCCGGCTCTCCTTCACCTCGGCGACCGGAGTGCCCGTCGCCGGCCGGGTCACGGTCACGCTGAAGAAGGGCAAGGCCCTCAAGCGGGTCACGGGGACCGTCACTCGCGGTGCCGCCACGGTGAGGCTGCCCAAGCTGAAGAAGGGGACGTGGAAGCTCACCGGGAGCCTCTCGCCCACGTCCGGCACCAGCGCCGTCACGACCAAGACGCTGACGCTGCGGATCAAGCGGTGATCGGCCGCCGAGGACACTGACGTCCTTCGTCCGTGGCGCGGACGGCCGGCATGACGCTCGTCGTCTAGAGTCCCGTCCGTGCCACGGATCCAAGCCGAGACCCTGCCCGAGCACCGCCTCCTGGTGTTCGAGCGGGTCTTCGGCGCGTTCTCGGCGCTGATGGGCGAGCAGAGCTACGACGCGATCACCATGGCACAGCTCGCCCAACGGGCCGGGCTCGGCCGGACGGCGATCTACCACCACTTCCACGACAAGGAGGCGGTCGTGGTCGCCTTCGCCGGCCACGAGACGGCACGGTACGTCGCACGGCTGTCCGAGCGGCTCGCCGTCGCCGACACCCCGTCGGAGCAGCTGCGGATCTACGTGCGCAGCCACCTCGACTCCGGCGAGGAGTTCCACATGGGCCTCGGCCCCCAGCTCTACGGCGTGCTGCCGGCCTCCTCGCTCGGCGAGATCCGGGAGCACGTGGCCGCGGTCGAGCAGGTGCTGGCGGAGATCCTGGTGGCCGGGCGCGACTCGGGCGAGTTCGTCGTCGACGACCTCGAGGCGACCATGCGCCTGGTCCACGCATGCCTGAGCCCGCGGCACGTCCCGCCGGAGACGATCGAGGCGTTCGTTCTCCGGGCGGTCGGTGCCGCGGGCTCAGAGTGAGAGGTCAGCCCCGGGTCACTTGACCTTGAGGCTGGTGGTCGAGCTCGACGCCTTGACGGCGGCGTTGCCGGCGTACGAGGTCGTGATCTTCCACGTGCCCTTGCCGAGCTTCTTGACCTGCTTCTTGGTCAGCTTGACGGTGGCCTTCCCGCCGCTGAGCGTGACGGTCTTGACGACCTTCTTCTTGCCCTTCTTGAAGGTGACCGTGAGCTTCCCGGTCGCCGCGGTGCCCAGCGAGTAGGTGACGGCCAGCGCCTTCTTGCTCGACGCCTTCTTCGGCACGGTCGGGGCGACGGCCGCGGCGAGCTTCGCCACGGTCACCGCGACGGTGGTGCTGGTGGCGTTGTACCAGGTCTCGTCCTCGGCGGGCGTGTAGGCGACGGTCCCGGTGTAGGAGCCGCCCGCGAGCGTCGCGGGGATCGTGAAGCTGGCCTTGCCGTCGGCCACGGCCACGGTCGTCGTGGCGCCGAGGCCGCTGATGGTCACGGTGCCCGCGGCCGGTGCGGTGATGCTGAGGACCGAGGACTGGCCGTAGGTGAGGCTCGTCGTGCCCGAGACCGCGGGAGCGATCGTGGACTTGAGCTTGTCGAAGTCGATCGCCAGCGGGGTCTCGCTGTCCTGGGTGGTCTCCGAGTGGGAGTGCGCGCGCCAGGTGTAGACGCTGTAGGACTTCGTCGGGTCCAGCTTGGTGCGGTCGATGGCGAAGGAGGTCGAGAATGCCCCGTCGACGATCCCGGAGTTGCTCACCCAGTTCGCGCCGGCGAAGTTCGCCATCGCAGCCTGCGAGGAGACATCCGGGAGTCCCCCGGACGGAGCCACGCCCACGTAGATGCCGTTGTTGGCGGAGCTGCTGCCGTCCGTCGGGCTGAAGTACGTGCCCGAGACGCTGACCGTCCCGGACCCGTCGCCGTAGGAGACGCTCGGAGTGACCGTGCGGAGCGAGCCGGTCGCGCTGAAGGCAGCGGGGATCTTGGCCGTGTTCCCGCTGGTGTTCCCGGTCCGGTAGAAGTAGACCGAGATGTCACTGCTCGACTCGACGTTGGTCCGCAGCGTGGTCACCAGGTTGATCGGCCACGAGTCGTAGTACGACGTGGCGCCGGGGTTGCCGCCGGTGTCCTTCGTCACGTCGGTCCAGTCCGGGGCCGCCGTCTGGAGAGCGAGGTTGCCGTTGTCGTCCACCGTGAGCGAGGTGATGTCGAAGTTGGCGACGGTCGCCTCCGTCGCGGCGAGGTCGCCGCTGGGCTTGTGGTAGGAGACCTGGGCCGTGAGCGCACCACGGGTCGCGGAGGTGATGTCGAGCTCGAAGTCGGTGAAGGTCACCGTCGACTTGTCGGCGACGAGCGAGCCGTAGTTGGCGAACGGGCTGTAGGTGACCGAGCCGGTGAAGTCGATCTCGCCGGTCGAGGTCGATGAGTCGAACGAACCCGAGCCGCTGCTGAGCGAGAAGCCCTCGGCCTTCGTGAACGAGTCGCCGGTCGCGTACGACGGCGTGGCCGTCGTCGGGTTCGTCGCCGCGACGTTGCCCGTCGTGGTGATGCCCCACGAGGCCGCCTGAGGCGCGAAGGTCCACGTCAGCGCAGCGTTGCTGACGGGGGTGGCCTCGGCGGCGTGGGCGGCGGGGGTTGCCGCGACGAACGCGAGGGCCCCGGCGCCGAGGGAGCCGGCTGCCAGGGCCGCGACCCTTCGGCGCATGGTGGTGGTGGACATGGTGTTTCCTCTCTTCATGCCAGCGGTCGCCGGCTCTCGGGATGGGGGGCGTGATCGGGGCGGGGTCGGAGGCGTCCCACCTCGAGGAGGACGAGGGCCGCGGCGATCAGGAGGAGGAGGGCGCCCGCGGCCCAGGGCCAGCGCGGGGCGTCCGCCGGTGCGGCGGTGGTCGCGGACCTGAGGGCGAGGACGGTCTCGACGGGATGGGCGGCAGAGCCGGCGGCGGTCGCGACGACGCCGGCGCCGGGCAC
>NZ_JASGDD010000118.1:0-29185 GCF_047607365.1 Nocardioides sp.
CGCGGTGGTCTACTGGCTGCTGAAGCTCGTCCTCCTCTGACGCCGAGTGGGGCTTCTCCTCACCCCGAGTGGGGGCGAGCCTCGCCCCCACTCGGGGTGAGGGGAAGCCCCACTCGGCGTCAGAGGAGGACGAGGCGGAGCACCCAGTACACCGCCGCGGCGACGATGCCCGCGGCGGGGAAGGTCGAGACCCAGGCGAAGAGGATGTTGCCGGCGACCGACCAGCGCACCGCGTTGAGCCGCTTGCTGGCCCCGGCGCCCATGATGGCCGAGGTGATCGTGTGGGTCGTCGAGATCGGCGCGTGCCACAGGTACGCCGTGGAGTACAGCACCGCGGCGCCGACCGCCTCCGCGGCGAATCCCCGGGCGGGGTCGAGGTGGATGATCCGCCGGCCGAGCGTCCGCATGATCCGCCAGCCGCCGGAGTAGGTGCCGGCCGAGATCGCGCCGGCGGCGCCGATGATGACCCAGAGCGGCAGTCCGTCCGTCGCGGCGGCGTGACCCGAGGCGACCAGCGCCAGGAAGATCACGCCCATCGTCTTCTGCGCGTCCTGGAGGCCGTGGCCGAGCGCCAGCGCGGCGGCGGAGACGGTCTGCGCCATCCGGAAGCCGCGCAGCACCTTGACCGCCGGGCGTGCCCGGAAGATCCACATGATCGCGAGCATCACCAGGAAGGCGAGCGAGAAGCCGACCAGCGGCGACGCGACCATCGGGATGAGCACCTTGTCGACGATGGTCTGCCAGTGGATGTCCGCGACGTCCGGGCCGGCGGCGATCGCCGCTCCGACCAGCCCGCCGATGAGCGCGTGCGAGGAGGAGGACGGCAGCCCGAAGTACCACGTGATGAGGTTCCAGGTGATCGCGCCGAGCAGCGCCGCGAGGACGATGACGAGCGCGTGCCGGGCGTCGGCGGCGTCGAGGTCGATGGTGTCGGCCACGGTGTGCGCGACCTTCTGGCCGAGCAGCGCGCCGACGAAGTTCATCACCGCCGCGAGCGTGAGCGCGACCCGCGGCGTCAGCGCCCGCGTCGAGACCGACGTGGCGATGGCGTTGGCGGCGTCGTGGAATCCGTTGGTGTAGTCGAAGGCGAGGGCGATGACGACGACCGCGACGACGATCGCCAGCGTCATGACTCTTTGAGGGCGATCTGCTCGATGATGTTGGCGACCCGCTCGAACCCGTCGATGGCCGCCTCGAGCTTCTCCACGATGTCCTTGAGCTTGAGCACCTCGACCGCCTTGTACTCCCCCGAGAAGATCTGGGCGAGGATCCGGCGGTGGTTCTTGTCGCCGGTATTCTCCAGGCGGTTGACCTCGATCCAGTAGTCCTCCAGCGACTTCATCGACTGGAGCCTCGGCATCGCGGCGGCGGTCAGCTCGGCGCAGCGCTGGAGCACCGCGACCTGGTCGCCCAGCTCCGGGGGCAGCACCTTGACGGCGTACACCTGGATCATGTCGACGACCTCGTCCATGTCGTCCATGACGTCGTCGAGGCCGCCGCCCAGGTCGTAGATGTCCTCACGGTCGAACGGCGTCACGAAGACCGAGTTCACCCGCTTGACGATCGCATGGGTGGTCTCGTCGGCCGCGTGCTCGGCCTCGCGCATGCGCCGGGCGACGTCCTCGCGGTCGGCGGTGGGGTCGAGCATCTCGGCAAGCAGCCCGGCACCCACGACGAGGTGCTTGGCCGACTCGGTGAACAGGTCGTAGAACGAGGTGTCTACCGGGCGGATACGGAATCGCACCCGCCAAACTGTAGGGGAACGGCCCGGTTCGGGGCATGTCGGCGGGGTCGGCCGCGGAGACGCCGACCGGTCCCTCCGACCTGTCCCTAGCCGAAGCGGCCGGAGATGTACTGCTCGGTGGCCTCGTTGTCCGGGTTGGTGAACATCTTCTTCGTCGGGTTGAACTCGACCAGATGGCCGGGCTGACCGGCCGCCTTGAGGTTGAAGAAGCCGGTGTCGTCGGAGACGCGGGCCGCCTGCTGCATGTTGTGCGTCACGATGACGATCGTGTAGCGGTCCTTGAGCTCGTGGATCAGGTCCTCGACGGCCGCCGTGGAGATCGGGTCGAGTGCCGAGCAGGGCTCGTCCATGAGCAGCACCTCGGGCTCGACCGCGATGGCGCGGGCGATGCAGAGCCGCTGCTGCTGGCCGCCCGAGAGGCCCATGCCGGGCTTGCCGAGGCGGTCCTTGACCTCGTTCCAGAGGTTGGCGCCGCGCAGCGACCGCTCGACGATCGCGTCGGCGTCGGACTTCGACAGCCTCTTGGCGTTGAGCCGGTTGCCGGCGATGACGTTCTCGTAGATCGACATGGTCGGGAACGGGTTGGGCCGCTGGAAGACCATGCCGATCATCCGGCGCACGGCGACCGGGTCGACCTCGGGGTCGTAGAGGTCCTGGCCGCCGACGGCGATCTTGCCCTCGACGCGCGCGCCGGGGATGACCTCGTGCATCCGGTTGAGGGTGCGCAGGAAGGTCGACTTGCCGCAGCCGGACGGACCGATGAAGGCGGTGACCGACCGGGCCTTGATCGTCATGTCGACGCCCTCGACGGCCTTGAAGTCGCCGTAGTAGATGCTGACGTCGCTGACGTCGATGGAGGTGGCCATGCTCAGCCCTTCCTAGGGGAGAAGATCCAGCTGATCACGCGCGCGATGACGTTGAGCACCATCACGAGGACGATCAGGATGAGCGCCCCGGACCAGGCGTGCTGGATGCCGCTCGGGGTCGCCTGGAGATATTGGGTGTAGATGTAGACCGGCAGCGTCATCATGCGGCCGTCGGCGAGGTTGTAGTTGACCTTCTCGAACGTGCCGACCGCCACGAGCAGCGGAGCGGTCTCGCCGATCACGCGGCTGATCGCCAGCACGACGCCGGTCACGATGCCGGCCAGCGCCGTCGGGATGACGACCTTGGTGATCGTGCGCCACTTCGGCACCCCGAGCGCGTACGACGCCTCGCGGAGATCCGTCGGCACCAGCCGCATCATCTCCTCCGCGGAGCGGACGACCGTGGGGATCATGAGCAGCGAGAGCGCGATCGAGCCCATCAGGCCCATCCGGGTCCCGACGCCGAAGATCAGCGTGAAGAGCGCCAGCGCGAAGAGGCCGGCGACGATCGACGGGATGCCGGTCATCACGTCCACCAGGAAGGTGATGACCTTGCCGATGCGGTTCTTGCCGGCGTACTCGACGAGGTAGACGGCGGTGAAGAGGCCGATCGGGACCGAGATCACGATCGCCCCGAGGGTGACCATGAGGGTGCCGATGAGCGCGTGCGCGAGGCCCGCGCCGACCTCCAGCTTGCCGGTGTCGGGGTTGAGCCGCTGCACCATGTCGTGCGTGAGCAGGTCCATGCTGATCCCCGGCACGCCCTTGCTGATCACGACCCACATCAGCCAGACCAGCGGCACGAGCGCGACCGCGAACGCGCTCCAGATGACGGCGGTGACGGCCCGGTCCTTGTACCGCCGGGCGCGGTCGATGACCAGCGGCCGCGAGGCGGGGGCGGGCGCCTTCTCGAGGAGGGTGCTCATGCGGCCCTCCCGCGCGAGGAGATCGCCCGGGCGGCGAAGTTCACCACGAAGGTGAAGAGGAAGAGCACCAGGCCGGTGGCGAGGAGCACGGTCTGGATCCGGCTGTCCTCCGAGTTGTAGTTCGACGCGATGTTGGACGCGATGGTCGCCGGGTTCGTCGAGGAGATCAGGTTGAGGCTGACGATGGGCGTCGCGGAGAGGACCATGGCGACGGCCATCGTCTCGCCGAGCGCGCGGCCCAGGCCGAGCATGACGCCCGCGACCATGCCGGAGCGGGCGTAGGGGAAGACGGCGTAGCGGATCATCTCCCAGCGGGTCGCGCCGAGCGCGAGGGCCGCCTCCTCGTTGAGGCGCGGGGTCTGCGCGAAGACCTCGCGGCAGATGGCGGTGATGATCGGCACGCACATGATCGCCAGCACGATGCCGGCGACGAGGATCGTGCGGCCGGTGGCCGACGCCGGACCCTTGAAGAGCGGGATCCACGAGGCGTGCTCGGCCAGCCAGCTCTGGATCGGCTGGAAGGCGACCGCGAGCGAGCGCGCGCCCCAGAGACCGAAGACGACCGAGGGGACGGCGGCCAGCAGGTCGATCAGATAGGCGACCGGGGTGGCGAGGCGACGCGGCGCGTAGTGGGTGATGAAGAGCGCCAGCCCCACCGAGAAGGGCACCGCGATGACCAGCGCGATGACCGCGGCCAGCGTGGTGCCGAAGAGCAGGCGGCCGGCGTACCCCCAGAAGTTGTCGGTCGACGGACCGTAGATCTCAGGGTCGGCGTTGACGCCGGGCAGGCCCTTGATCAGCAGGAAGACGAAGACCGCCGCCAGCGTGACGAGGATGGTGAGGCCGGAAGCCAGGGCGAGGCCGGAGAAGATCCGGTCGCCCTGGCTCCGAGGGGTCTGCGTCACTTCGCGGCGATCTTGTCCAGGATCGCCGTGGCCTTGTCGGCGATGTCGCTCGGGAGCGGAGCCGACAGCGCGTTGGCGGAGGCGGCCTTCTGGCCGGCCTCGGACACGATGTACTTGCCGAAGCCCTTGACGATGTCGGCGGTGGCCTGGTCGTCGTAGGTCTGGCAGGCGAGGAGGTACGACGCCAGGAAGACCGGGTAGACCGAGGCGTCCGTGGACGTGCGGTTGATGTCGTAGACCAGCTCGGTGTCGGCGGTGCCGCTGGCGAGCTCGGAGGCCGCGAGGCCGGCGGCGGCGCCGTCGGCCGACGGGGCGACGAAGGAGTCGCCGACCTTGACCGAGACCTTGCCGAGGTCGGTGGACGCGACGGCGGAGTCGTCGGCGTAGCCGATGGTGCCCTCGCCGTCGGTGACCGCGCCGATGACGCCGGCGGTCTTCTCCGCGCCCTCGCCGGTCTGGGTCGGCCAGTCGCTGCTGTGCTCGGTCTTCCACGTGCCGCCCGACGCCTTGTAGAGGTAGTCGGTGAAGTTGTCGGTGGTGCCCGAGGAGTCGCTGCGGTGCACCGGCGAGATCGCCGTGTCGGGCAGGTCGACACCGTCGTTGAGGGCGGCGATCGCGTCGTCGTTCCACTTCGTGATGTCGCCGCTGAAGATCTTGCCCAGCGTGGCGGCGTCGAGGTTGAGGCTGTCGATGCCCGGCAGGTTGAAGATGACGTCGATCGGCGAGATGAAGACCGGGATCTCGATCGGGTCGGTGTCGCCGCAGGCGGCCTTGGCCTTCTCCAGGTCGGCGTCCGGGATGGCGGAGTCGGAGCCGGCGAACGCGTAGGCGCCGGAGTAGAAGTTGTCGCGGCCGGTGCCGGAGCCGACCGGGTCGTAGCTGATGGTCACGTCGGGGTTGTCGGCGCCGAAGCCGGCGCGCCAGGCCTCCTGGGCCGTCTCCTGAGCGGAGGAGCCACCGGCGGTGACGGAGCCCTTCAGTCCGCTCGCGGCGTCGCCGTCGGAGCTGTCGGAGGACCCGCAGGCGGTCAGGGTGGTGGCGGCCGCGAGGGCGGCGACGCCGGGCACGATCACCCGGCGGAGGGAAGTGGCGTTCACTTCTGTTGTCTCCTTGAATCTTCGATGATGTCGCGGAGACGCTAGGAAGCCGAAGTGACCTGCTTCGGAGGCCAAGGTGAACACGAGATGACCCCACGATGCCGTCTTGGTGGACCCGAGCGGCCGTGCGAGCGAAGCCACGGTGAACTCCGCCGCGCGGCCCTTGACGGCAGGCTCGGAGGCGTGGTGGAGAACGCGTCTCTCAGAGTCGCTCGACGGCGAGGAGCTCGCCCTTGCGCAGGTGCAGGACGAGCAGCTCGCCCTTCTCGAGCCCGGGGTCGGCCAGGCCGAAGGCCGCGGCGACGGTCGGCAGGACCGGCCGATGGGTGCACACGGCCACGGGACGCCTGCCCGGCAGCCCCGCCACGAGCGCGCGGGTCAGTGGTGGGGTGGCGCCCTCCTCGCTGAGGAGCGCCTCGGTGGCGGGCGTGAGGCCGGCGGCGCCGGCGTACGGGGAGACGGTCTGGACGCAGCGGGCGCTCGGGCTGGTCACGATCCGCTCCACCCCGTAGGCGGCGAGCACCGGGACCAGCCGCTCGGCACGGGCACGGCCGGCGGCGAGCAGGGGGCGCTGGCGGTCGTCGCCCCGCCACGTCGACCGAGCGCGCGACTCGGCGTGCCGCACGATCACCACGGTGCGCGTACGCCGGGGCTCGACGAGCGCCTCGCGGAGCGTCTCGCGGTCGTAGTCGTAGGTCAGTCGCCTGCGGGCCTTGGCGACTGGCACCCACGCCACCTCGTCGATCTCGTCGTTGACGGCGTAGGCGGCGACGTCGTGGCTCGTGCCCGGCAGCACCCGCCCGATCCAGTAGTGGACCTGCTTCGGCCCCCGGGAGGTCGCGTAGCGCTGCGTGGCCAGTGGCCGGCCGAGCCGGATGCGCAGCCCGGTCTCCTCCTCCACCTCGCGTACGGCGGCGGCGACGGTCGTCTCGCCTGGATCGCGCTTCCCCTTGGGGAACGACCAGTCGTCGTACTTCGGCCGATGCACGAGGAGGACCTCGCCGCCCTTGCTCCCGGGGCGGAAGACGACCGCCCCCGCCGCGACGATGTCGGTGAGGTCGGTGAGGTCGGCACGGCGCTGTGACACCTGACTAGTGTGTCTGATCGTGCGGAGGTCGGCGGAGGCGAGGCGTCGTGCCGTCGTCGTGGCAGCCGCCGTCCTCGCGCTGCTGCTCATCTGGGGCGGCTCGGCGTGGTGGCACGCCGCCCACCGCTCGGGCCTGGTGCGCGGCCTCGAGCTCGTGCCCGGGGACGCCCAGCGGATCTCCTGGACGGACTGGTCCGCGATCGTCGACGAAGTCGGCGCGACCGGCGGCACCGACGGGATCCTCGACCGTGCCTACGCCGCCGACCTCTCCTCGGTCTCGGCCCTGGTGACCTCGGCCTCGGAGCTGGACCGGCTCGGGCTGCACCTGAGCGACGTCGAGTGGGAGCTGTTCGCGCAGGCCGACGACGGAGCCGTCGAGGTGCTCAAGGTCGCCGACCCCGAGACATGGGCCGCGACGCTGAAGAAGGCCACCGACCCCGAGCTGGGCCTCACCCCGGAGCTGCAGAACGTCGAGCTCCGCGACGGGCTCGTGATCACCAGCGACAACTCGGACTACGCGACCAAGGTCGCCGACCGCGACATGGTCGACCCGAACCCGCAGATGGTGGCGGCCGCGTCGGCGCTGAGGACGCCGCTGTCCGCGGTCGTCTACTCCGGTGACTACACCTGCGGCCACCTCGCGATGAGCCAGGCCGACGAGCTCGACCAGGCCCAGGCGCGTGTCCTGCTCGAAGCGGCCGGCGGCGTCGACCCGATGACCGGCTTCGCGATGGGCTACGCGCCCGACGCGGGGCACGTGCGGGTGGCGATGCAGTTCGAGAACGACGCCACCGCCCGGCACGACGCCGACTCCCGCGCGACGCTCGCCACCGGGGACGCTCCCGGCCAGGGGGGCACCTTCCGCGACCGGTTCCGCCTGGGCAAGGTCGAGGCGGACGGGTCGCGGGTCACGATGGACCTCACGCCCCGGAAGGACCAGTCGGTCCTGTCGGACCTCTCGTCGGGCCCGGTCCTCTGGGCGAGCTGCTAGGGCCTAGCCGCTCAGGCCGAGGATCTCGTCGATCTCGGCCTGGGTGAGGTGCTCGTCGGTCTCGCTCGCGGCCACGATCAGGTTGGTGGTCAACTCCACCTCCTGCATCAGGTCCGCGTCCTCGAGGGACGCGTCGAACGACTCGGTCACGGTGATGACGTACCCATCGCTGGAACGGTGAAACCCCACGGACGGTCAAGGAACATCTCGCTCGGTCAGGAACGACGCTCACACGAAGGCGTGGGTCATCTGGCGCGACGACGCGATCCCGGGTAGGCCGGTGATCCGTCACGACTGGATTCCCCGGCGCGAGCGGGCCGCGACCTACTAGTTCCAGCGACTGCACAGGTCCTGATGGAACGCATTCAGTGTCATCGTCGGACCCACGTCCCCGTCGAGGGTGCCGTCCGCAGCTGAACCGAGATCGCTGATCACGTTGTCGGCGGGCAGGGTGGCAAGGCCGGCGAAGGTGAAGGTCGCTTGGTTCGACCCCCCCGAGCCCTTGTGACTGCCCCATGCCCAGGCCGTGGTCAGGCCGGGGACCTGCTCGAGGTCAGTCGTTGCGGTCCACCCATCGGTGAGGTTCTCGAGGTCGATGGTCGCTGATCCGGTCACTGGCTTGGTGGTCTTGTAGGACCCGATGACCTTCGACTTGCCGCCGCCGAGCATGTGGCGAATTTCGATGTGATCGAACGATCCCTCGCAGGTGTGCAGGGTCACCACGGGATGGCCGGCAGAGTTGTACCCGACCGCGATCCCACCGTCCGGTGTGTCCTTCTCGAGGAACGCACAACCCGAGAGGCTGAAGACGGCGGCTGCGGCGGCGACCGCGATGAACGGCCGAGGGGCCCTCACCAGTAGTCCTTTCCAGACTGTCGCCGTCGACGTGCCGTGGGACGAATCAGGCCGGCGCCCCGAAGGGGCACCGGCCTGTTGTCGTACTCGCGATGGAGATCAGAGAGGACGGACGTTCTCCGCCTGCGGGCCCTTGGGGCCCTGCGTGACGTCGAACTCGACCTTCTGGTTCTCATCGAGCGACTTGTAGCCGTTGGTCTGGATGGCCGAGTAGTGCACGAAGACGTCGTCGCCGCCGTCCTCCTGCGCGATGAAGCCGAAGCCCTTCTCGGCGTTGAACCACTTAACGGTGCCCTGAGCCATGTGCTCTTGTTCTCCTTAGTCGGGGCGAGAGGAAGCCAGAATCGACATCCTCACAACGCAATGCTGCCTACGCCTTGACCGAACGACCCGACGGAACTGCACCTGTTGCAGGCATGAGACTACCAACGCAGGGCTGGAACGAAACCTTCGACCACATGAAGGTTCTGCAACGGACGTGTGACACGGGGTCACCGCGACCCCGTGGGACCCCGCAGGGTCAGTCGCGCGAGTCCTCCGCGTAGTCCGACCAGGCGCCGTAGTCGGCGTCCTGCTCGCTGTCCGCAGGATCATGCCCGCCGTGCAGCTCGCGCGCCAGGGCACCGAAGTCCGTGTCCTGAGTGCGGTACTTCAGGTCGCGAGCGACCTTGGTCTGCTTGGCTTTCGCTCGGCCGCGCCCCATAGGGTCAGCCCCCTCGCACGTAGGCCGGGGCCACAGGCTCCCGGGCATCTCACAAAGATATCGTGAGCCCTACGCTACCCGGTGGGATGCGGTATCCGCACACTGACGACCAGTTTGCGTGTTCGCCGTCCGCGAATTGAGGTGAACGTCACCAACCGGGGTGCTGGCCGACCATCGAGACGCGCCCGGCCAGGCCGTCCGCGGCCGCCGTGACCTCGCCGGCCGCCCAGGCGTGGATGCCGCTCTCGGCCAGGATCGCGAGCGTCGCGTCGACGCCCTCCGGGGCGGTGAGGGCGATCATGCCGACGCCCATGTTGAGGGTGGCCTCGACGTCGGGCTGCGCGACGTCGCCCGTCCGG
The DNA here is from genome assembly GCF_047607365.1 of Nocardioides sp. Lineage (GTDB taxonomy): Bacteria > Actinomycetota > Actinomycetes > Propionibacteriales > Nocardioidaceae > Nocardioides. The sequence continues at coordinate 9,534 of NZ_JASGDD010000118.1, forward strand.
CGGACGAGGTCGAAGATCGGCGCGGGCGTCCAGGTGGAGCGGTCGACCGTGACCGACACGGTGCCGGGGACAACGCGCTCGAGGTTGGCCGCCAGGCCGCCACCGGTGACGTGGCTCATCGCGTGGGTGCCGGCGACCTCACGCGCCAGGCGCAGCGCGGGCCGGGTGTAGAGCCGGGTGGGGACGAGGAGCTCCTCCCCCAGCGTCGAGCCGAGCTCGTCGACGTGCCGCTCCAGGGCCCGGCGGCGGCCGGAGGCGTCCAGGCCGCCGAGGAGGACGTGGCGGACGAGGCTGTAGCCGTTGGAGTGCAGGCCGCTGGAGGCCATCGCGATCACGACGTCGCCGGGGGCGACGAGGTGGGCGCCGAGCAGGCCGTCGGCCTCGACCACGCCGGTGGTGGCGCCGGCGACGTCGTACTCGTCGGGGGCGAGGAGGCCGGGGTGCTCGGCGGTCTCGCCGCCCACGAGGGCGGTGCCGGCCTCGGCGCAGGCCATGGCGATGCCCTTGACGATCGCGGCGATCCGCTCGGGGACGACCTTGCCGGTCGCGATGTAGTCGGTCATGAAGAGCGGCTCGGCCCCACAGACGACGAGGTCGTCGACGACCATGCCGACGAGGTCGAAGCCGATCGTGTCGTGGATGTCCATCGCCTGCGCGATGGCGACCTTCGTGCCGACGCCGTCGGTGCTCGTGGCCAGCAGCGGCTTCCGGTACGACGTCAGCGCGCTCGCGTCGAAGAGGCCGGCGAAGCCGCCCAGCCCCCCGAGCATCTCCGGCCGGCGGGCCTTCTCGACCCACTCCTTCATCAGGTCGATGGCACGGTCGGCGGCCTCGATGTCGACGCCGGCGTCGGCGTAGGCGCTCTGCGCCGGAGACTCAGTGGCATGGGTCACAGGGCGGTCCTCACGGGTTGTTGAGCACGGGCAGGGCCTTGCCGAGCGTCGGCGCGGAGAGCGACACCTCCAGGAGGTGCTTGCCCAGCTGGCTCTCGTCGGGAAGCGGCACGGGGTAGCTGCCCGTGAAGCAGGCGGTGCACAGCGCGCTCATCGGCTGACGGGTCGCGTCGACCATGCCCTCGAGGGAGATGTAGCCGAGCGAGTCGGCGCCGATCGACGAGGCGATCTCGTCGACGTCCAGGCCGTTGGCGATCAGCTCGGCGCGGGTCGCGAAGTCGATGCCGTAGAAGCAGGGCCACTTCACCGGTGGGCTGGAGATCCGGACGTGGACCTCGAGCGCCCCGGCCTCGCGGAGCATCCGGACCTGGGCCCGCTGGGTGTTGCCGCGCACGATCGAGTCGTCGACGACGACGATCCGCCTGCCGCGGATCATGTGCTCGAGCGCGTTGAGCTTGAGCCGGATGCCGAGCTGGCGCAGCGTCTGGGACGGCTGGATGAAGGTGCGGCCGACGTAGGAGTTCTTGACGAAGCCCTGGCCGAAGGGGATGCCGCTCTCCTCGGCGTAGCCCGTGGCGGCCGGGGTGCCGGACTCGGGAACGGGCATGACGAGGTCAGCCTCGACGGGGAACTCGCGGGCGAGCTGGCGCCCCATCTCGACGCGGGCCTCGTGGACGCCGCGGCCGGCGATGGTGGCGTCGGGGCGGGCGAGGTAGACGTACTCGAAGACGCAGCCCTTGCGCTCGGGCTGGGCGAACTTGCGCGAGCGCAGGCCGTCGGAGTTGATGACGAGCAGCTCGCCGGGCTCGACCTCGCGGACGACGCTCGCGCCGATGGTGGCCAGCGCGGCGTCCTCACTGGCCACGACCCAGCCGGTGTCGAGCCGGCCGAGCACGAGGGGCCGGATGCCGTGCGGGTCGCGGGCGGCGTACAGGGTGTCCTCGTCCATCCAGACGAGGCAGTAGGCACCGCGGATCTGGGGCAGGAGCTCCATCGCGCGGTCCTCGACGGAGGTGTCGGGGTGGTGGGCGAGCAGCTCGGTGAGGAGGCTGGTGTCGTTGGTCGAGATCGCGCCCTGCGAGCGCTGGATCTCCAGCTCGTCGGCGGGCGAGGGCAGCAGGTCGACGAGGTCGCGCAGCTCGTGGGTGTTGACGATGTTGCCGTTGTGGCCGAGCGCGATCGAGCCGACCGAGCTGGGCCGGAAGGTCGGCTGCGCGTTCTGCCAGGTGCTCGCGCCGGTGGTCGAGTAGCGCGCGTGGCCGACGGCCATGTGTCCTTGGAGCGAGTCGAGCTTGGTCTCGTCGAAGACCTGCGAGACCAGGCCCATGTCCTTGTAGACGAGGATCTGGCGGCCGTTGCTCACCGCGATGCCGGCCGACTCCTGGCCGCGGTGCTGGAGCGAGTAGAGGCCGAAGTAGGTGAGCTTGGAGACCTCTTCGCCCGGCGCCCATACGCCGAATACGCCGCACACAGGTGCCATCCTACGGGCGGCGGCCGCTTCTCCGGGCATCTCGGCGGTCGGCGAGGGGGAGCCACGGGGCGAGGTCGGTGCGCTCGCCGCTGGCGCGGACGGCGGGGCCGGCGTCGGCCCAGGCGAGGTCGCCGGTGGCGAGCCGGATCCAGGTGAGCGCGTCGGTCTCGACGACCGCCGGCGGGGTGCCGCGCGTGTGCCGGACGCCCTCGACGCACTGGACGGCGGCGTACGGCGGCACCCGGACCTCGACGCTGCGGCCCGGCGCCCTCGCCTCGAGGAGGGCGAGGAAGTGCTTGGTCAGGAGCTTGAGGTCGGCCCGCTCGGCGCTGCCCGCCTCCACGCGGCCGAGCGCCTCGGCCACGGCGAGCGGGGCGGCGGGTCGCAGTCGCGGCACGCGATCAGTCCTGGCCGATGTTGACCATCCACGCGACGCCGTAGGAGTCGACCAGCTGGCCGTAGAAGTCGCCCCAGACCTGCTTCTCCAGCGGGACGTGGACGGTGCCGTCGGCGGCGAGGGCCTCCCAGTAGCCGCGCAGCTCGGCCGCGTCCTCGGCCGGCCCGGAGAGCGAGACGACGATGTTCGTGCCCGGCGTCGTCTCCATCCCGGGCGGGGTGTCGGAGGCGAAGAGCGTGTAGCCGCTCGGCGTGACGAGGGACGCGTGCATGACGAGGGTCGCGATGTCGCCCTCGGAGCCGAGATCGCCGAACGTCCAGACCGTCAGCTCGCCGCCGAAGACGCTCTTGTAGAGCTCCATCGCGTCGCGCGCGTCGTCCTTGAAGCGGAGGTAGGGGTTGAGCTTGGTCGCCATGGCTGCAACCTAGGGCATGGCTCCGAGGTTGCGCAGGAGAAGGGCCTCGGCGAGGAGGACGCGCTCGAACTCGGCGAGGTGGAGACCCTCGTTGGGGCCGTGGGCGCGGGTGTCGGGGTCCTCGACGCCGGTGACGAGGACGCTGGCGCCAGGGAACGCCTCAAGGAACTCCGCGATGAAGGGGATCGAGCCGCCGACGCCCATGTCGATCGGGGCGGTGCCGTCCCAGGCCTCCGCGAAGGCACCGCGCGCGGCGTCGTACGCCGGACCGCTGGCCTCCAGCGCGATCGGCTCGCCCGCGTCGACGAGGGTCGCGGTGACGGTCGCGCCCCAGGGCGTGTGCTTCTCCAGGTGCGCGCGCAGGGCGGTCTCGGCGTCCTTCGCGGTGTCCCCGGGCGCGATCCGGATCGTGACGCGGGCGCGGGCGGAGGGGACGAGGGTGTTGGAGGCGCCGGCGACCTTGGGCGCGTCGAGGCCGGTGACCGTGATGGCGGGCTGGGTCCAGAGCCGCTCGACGGCCGGGCCGGTGCCGACCCACTCCAGCCCCGGAAGGGCGCCGGACTCGGCGCGCAGGCGCTCCTCCGGGTAGTCGACATCGGCGGCCGGACCGCGGTGGAGCCCGGCCACGGCCGGAGTGCCGTCGTCGTCCCAGAGAGTGCCGAGGAGCTTGATCAGCGCCATCAGCCCGTCCGGCGCGAGACCGCCCCACATGCCGGAGTGGACCGCGTGGTCGAGCGTGGCGACCTCGACGTCGACCCGGATGAGGCCGCGCAGCGACGTGGTCAGCGCGGGCACGCCGATGTCCCAGTTGCCCGAGTCGGCGATGACGATGACGTCGGCGCGGAGGTCGTCCTCGAACTGGCTCAGCAGCTGCGGGAGCGTCGCGGACGCCACCTCCTCCTCGCCCTCGATGAAGAGCCGGACGTTGACGGGGAGGTCGTCGCCCAGCGCCCGCAGAGCCGCGACGTGGGTGAGGACGCCCGCCTTGTCGTCGGCGGCGCCACGGCCGTAGAGGCGGAGCTCGCCCCGGCCATCCGGACGCGCGGTCGGCTCGAAGGGCGCGGAGTCCCAGTCGGCGGGGTCGTTCTCGGGCTGGACGTCGTGGTGGGCGTAGAGCAGCACGGTGGGCACGTCGCCCGCACCGGGGCGGGTCGCCCGCTTCTCGCCGACGATGGCGGGCGGGGCGCCGTCGAAGGCGCGCACGATCCGGGCGTCGACGCCCTCGTTGCGGAAGAGCTCGAGGGTGGCGGTGGCCGACCTCTCGACCTCGGCCAGCCGCTCGGGGTCGGCGCTGACGGACTCGATCCGCACGAGGGCCTTCAGATCCTCGATCACCCCGGGGAGCTCGGCCTGGACGCGGGTCTTCAGCTCGTCGGTGCTCAGCATGATCGCCAGCCTATTCGCCGGGCTCAGGCGTCGGTGGGTGGGCCGAAGCCGCGCACGCGGACCGGCGCCGGGACGTCGTCGAGGACATCGGGATAGGGCTGCATGAGCTGATAGACGGAGTACGTCGTGCGCTCGGCGTCGCCGCCGTCCTCCCTCAGCCGCCGGCGCCAGCTCTCCACGACCGCATGGAGCTCGGCGCTCAGGGCCAGGACCTCCTCGCCGGTCAGCCGGATGGCCTCCTCGGTGACGACCCGCTGCACGTCGTCGTCTCCGGGCCGGGCGTAGGCGGACTCGACCAGGTGGTGGCCGCGGGCCGTCGCACTCCGATGGAAGACCTCGACGGCGGCGGGACCGCCCGGCTGGGCGAGGACGTCGCTCGTGCGGAAGCTGATCCCGTCCTCGGCGGCCAGTCGCCAGACCCGGTCGCGCCTGTCCCGGGCCTCCTCGGGAGCCTCCGCGACCAGGCCGTACTTCGCGAGCTGCCGCAGGTGGAAGCTGGCCTGGTTGGCCGGGATGTCGAGCGCGTGGGCGAGGTCGGCGGCGCGAGCCGTGCCCGCGGCGCCGAGCTCGGCGAGGATCCGGTTGCGCGTCGGGTGGGCGATCGCGCGGAGGATGCGCGGGTCGTCGTACGTCGCCATGGGAGCATCCTAGCGATTTCGCACGACATATTGCGCAATGATTATTGCGCACCTAATGTTGTGGATATGACGGGATTCCGGGATCTGGCGCACAACCGGGACTTCACCGTCCTCTGGATGGGGCAGACGCTGTCGGCGCTCGGCACCCGGGTGAGCGGCTTCGCGTTCCCGCTGGTGGGCTACGCGCTGACGCACAGCGCCTTCTGGGCCGCGGCCGCGGAGGCGGCACTGCTGGTCGGGCTGGTCGGGATGCTGTTGCCCGGCGGGGTGCTCGCCGACCGGCGCGACCGGCGGCGGTTGATGCGAGGCGCGATGCTGCTCGGCATCGCGTCCTACACCTCGTTGGCGGTGGCCGGCATCCTCGGCCTGCTGACACTGCCGCACCTGCTCGTGGCCGCCTTCGTGTCGGGCGTCTCGACCGGGCTCTTCTCCCCGGCGGAGTCCTCGGCGATCCGGACGATCGTTCCGACCGAGGACCTGCCGGCGGCGTACAGCCAGATGCAGGCGCGCGAGCACGTCGCCTCCCTGCTCGGGGCACCGCTGGGCGGCGCGCTGTTCGGCATCACGCGATGGCTGCCGTTCCTGGCCGACGCCCTCAGCTATGCGGTGGCGTGGGCGATGCTGCTCCGCCTGCGCACTCCCCTGCCGGCGATGGCCCGCACCGGCGGCCCGACGCGACCGGCGGCCGACATCCGCGAGGGGCTCGCGTTCTGCTGGCGGGTGCCGCTCTTCCGGGTGATCCTCTTCTGGGCGCCGTGCATCAACCTGCTCGCCAACGCGCTCTTCCTGCTGCTGATCCTCCGTCTGATCGCGGCGGGCGTCGCGCCGCTGACGATCTCGCTGATCGAGGTGGCCGGCGGGATCGCGGGCATCGTCGGCGCCGCGATCGCACCGTGGCTGATCGAGCGCGTCCCCACCGGAATGCTGGCGATCGCGATCTCCTGGCTGCAGCTGCCGATGCTGATCCCGCTGGCGATCTGGAACAGCCCCTGGCTGGTCGCGGCACTGCTCGCCTTCGTGCTCCTGATCAACCCCGCGGGCAACGCCGGCGCGGGCGCCTATCGGACCGCGATCACACCTCCCGAGCTGCTGGGTCGGACCCAGTCGGCGATGCAGTTCGTGGCGATGGCAACCATGCCGGTGGCGCCGCTGCTGGCCGGCGTGCTCCTGACCCACCTCGGCGGTCGTGAGTCGGTCCTCGTGATCGGAGCGCTGCTCATCGGCGTCGCGCTGATCCCCACCCTGTCGGCGTCGGTCCGATCCGTCCCGCGCCCGGAGGTCTGGCGGGCCGCTGCGTCCGTCTCGACGTAACTGCTGGTCAATGGCTGGCGGAGGAGCCGGATCGGACGGTTTCACCAGCAGTTGCGTCCGCTGTCAGGTCCAGGTGAGCGGGCCGGCACCGAGACGGCGTGAGAACTCCGCCCGGCCGGGGTCGCGGTAGAGGCTCGACTCCAGCAGATCTCGCCAGGGTCGGACGCTGAGGCGCCGCCCGGTGACCGCGCCGATCGGCTCGAGGACGACCTCCGGCGTCTGGAGGAGATGCCTGGCGACGTACGCCCGCCGCGTGCGGCCGATGTCGGCGAGACGTCGCTCCCGAGCCAGGTCGTCGAGCTGTACGACGGCGTCACGATGCTGCGCGCCGTCGTACTCCTGGATCTGGCCGGTCTCGTCGACCATCAGGTCGACCCGTGCCACGAAGCGGCCGCGCTCGTCGAAGAGATCGACCTGGGGCGTCACCACGACACCGCAGGACACGTGGAGCAGGCGGAGCATCGTCTCCCACGCCGACTCCGACCGCCCGTCGGCGAGCTCCAGCGCGGCCCGGAGGAGGCGGACGCCGCGACGCTTCCGGCGCGCGATGATCGCCAGCTCGTCGAGCGTGCACAGCCTCTGGTGAAGCGCCGAGTCGAGGAGGACCACGGCGTCGAGGAGGCCGAGGTGGCGACAGCAGCACACCAGGCACTCGGCCACCGTCACGACCCGCGCGCCGCCCACGGTCATCGAGGCCGGAGCGACGGGATGGCGGATGACGACCAGGCCGTCGCGGACGGGCGTGGTCTCGTACTCCCGACGCGCCAGCGCCGCCATGACCGGCAGGTCGGCCGGCAGGGGCGGCAGCCAGAGCCCGTGGGCACGGGCGGCGGAGAGGCCGGTGAACGCGGCCCCGGCCGGGAGCACCTTCTCCCATGCCCGCAGCTCGGCAAGTGCCTCCGCCTGCGCCAACGCCGGCGGCTTCGCTGCTGGCTTAACTGCTGGTGAAAGCGGGTTGCGCAGGCCAGCTGGGCGGGTTTGACCAGCAGTTAAGTCTCGTGAGTCTGGGCGGGCGGGGCGGGTCAGTGGTTGGCGGGGGCGGCGGCGGAGTCGCCGGAGAGAGCGTTGGGGAGGGTGCGGCGCCAGGTGTCGGCGAGCTCGGTGACAGGGATGTCGAAGAGGCCCTCGACGGTCACCGTGGCCCCGCCAGTGACCCCGATCTCGGTCACCACCACGCCGGCCGCCGACGCGGCACGGAGGAAGGCGGCGCCGTCCTCCAGATGCGTCGTGACGAGGATGCGGGCCGAGGACTCGGAGAAGAGCGCGACGAACGGGTCGGCGAACGCGGGGGCCGAGAGGGCCACCTGCGCCCCGATGCCCGACAGGATCGAGGCCTCGGCGAGCGCCTGGGCGAGGCCCCCCTCGGAGAGGTCGTGGGCCGACGTCACCAGGTCGCGCGCAGCGCGCAACAGGGCGGCGTTGCGCTGCTCGGCGGCGAGGTCGACCAGCGGCGGGAGACCGCCGAGGTGGCCGTGGACGACGTGGGCCCACTCCGACCCGGAGAGCTCCTCGCGGGTCTCCCCCAGCAGGAAGATCCGCTGGCCCGGCGCCACGAACCGCGAGGGCGTACGCCGGGTGACGTCCTCGATCACGCCCAGGGTCGCGACGACGGGCGTGGGCAGGATCGCGACCTCGCCGGTCTGGTTGTAGAGCGACACGTTGCCGCCGGTGACCGGCACGCCGAGCTCCAGGCAGGCGTCCTTGAGCCCGGCGCAGGCCTGGGCGAACTGCCACATCACGGCCGGGTCCTCGGGCGAGCCGAAGTTGAGACAGTCGGAGACCGCCAGCGGCGTCGCCCCGACGGTCGCCACGTTGCGGTAGGACTCGGCGAGGGCGAGCTGCGCGCCGGCGTACGGGTCGAGCTTGGCGAACCGCCCGTTGCCGTCCGTCGCCACGGCCACCCCCAGCCCCGACGACTCCGAGACCCGGATCATCCCGGAGTCCGAGCCCTTGGAGAGCACCGTGTTGCCGCGCACGTAGTGGTCGTACTGGCTGGTGATCCACGACTTGTCGCAGAGGTTGGGCGAGCCGACGAGGCGCAGCCACGTCTCCCGGATCTCGTACGGCGTCGAGGGCCGTGGCAGCCTCTCCGCGACGTCCGCCTGGAGGTCGTCCTGCCACTCGGGCCGCTGGTAGGGCCGCTCGTAGACGGGGCCCTCGTGCGCGACCGTGCGGGGGTCGACGTCGACGATGGTCCGGCCGTGGAAGTCGATGACCAGCCGGCCACCGCCGGTGACCGTCCCGATCGTCGCCGCCTCGACGTCCCACTTCGCGCAGATCGCGTAGAACCGCGCCTCGTCCTCGGGCGCGATGACGGCCATCATCCGCTCCTGCGACTCGCTCATGAGGATCTCCTCGGGGGTGAGCGTGGAGTCGCGCAGCGGCACCCGCTCGAGGTGCACGTGCATGCCGCCGTCGCCGGCCGCGGCGAGCTCGGAGGTGGCGCACGAGATGCCCGCGGCGCCGAAGTCCTGGATGCCGCGGACGATGCCGGACGCGAACAGCTCGAGCGTGCACTCGATGAGCAGCTTCTCCATGAAGGGGTCCCCGACCTGCACCGAGGGGCGCTTGGCGGGGCCGTCCTCGTCGAACTCGACGCTCGCAAGGATGGAGGCTCCTCCGATGCCGTCGCCGCCGGTCCTGGCGCCGTACATGATGACGAGGTTGCCGGCGCCGGAGGCCCTCGCGAGATGGAGGTCCTCGTGGCGCAGCACGCCGACGGCCAGCGCGTTGACGAGCGGGTTGCCGAGGTAGGTCGGATCGAAGACGACCTCGCCGCCGATGTTGGGCAGGCCGAGGCAGTTGCCGTAGCCGCCGATGCCGGCGACGATTCCGGGCAGCACCCGGTGGGTGTCGGGCTCGTCGAGCGGGCCGAAGCGCAGCGGGTCCATCACCGCGACCGGCCGGGCGCCCATGGCGAGGATGTCGCGGACGATGCCGCCGACGCCGGTGGCCGCGCCCTGGTACGGCTCGACGTACGACGGGTGGTTGTGCGACTCGACCTTGAACGTGACCGCCCAGCCCTCGCCGACGTCGATCACGCCCGCGTTCTCCCCGATCCCCGCGAGCATCGCGCCGGGCGCCCCCGAGTCCGAGTCCGCGTCCGAGTCCGACCGACGTTGGGCAATCGCATCCGAAAGCTCGCCGAACTGCCGCAGGTGGACCTTCGAGGACTTGTAGGAGCAGTGCTCGGACCACATCACCGAGTACATCGCCAGCTCGGCCCCGGTCGGCCGGCGCCCGAGGATGTCGCGGATGGCGGCGTACTCGTCCTCCTTGAGCCCCAGCTCGGACCACGGCTGGACCTTGTCGGGGTCGCCCGCGGCGACGGAGACGGTGTCGAGATGGGCAGGCTGACCGGGCTGATCGGGCGACGTCGTCACGGCCGCCAATCTACCGTCGCCGTCAGGCGAGGAGACCGTCGGCCACGACGGTCAGCAGCGGCTTGACGGCGCCCGGGCCGAGCTCGCTGTTGTCGATCACGGCGGCGATCCCGCCCACCAGCCGGACCATCTCCATCGCGTCGACGTCAGGACGCATGCCGGGCAGGCTCGCGCGGACGCGCTCGTTGGCGTTGAGATACGTGCGGCACTTCATCGCGTACGGCGAGTCCGGATCGCCCATCGCGGCCGTGATCCGCCACGCCGCGCCCTTGTGGGCGGTCAGGAAGCCGGCGTACGACTCGAGCCAGGCGAGCAGGCGGTCACGGTCGTCGCCCTCGACGGCGAGCGCGGTGTCGACGGCGGCGCCGACGGTCTCCGCCCAGGCGAGCATCGCCGCCTCGTAGAGCTCGTCCTTGGTCTTGAAGTGGCGGTAGAGCGTGCCGGCGCCGACGCCGGCCGCCTTGGCGATCTCGTCCATCGAGGTGGCGTCGATGCCCTTCTCGCGGATGAGCGCCCGACCGACCTCGATGATCCTGTCGCGATTGCGCGCCGCGTCCGCCCGCATGCCGTGATCCACCTCTCGTGCCGATCCCACTTGATAAACGGAGACTGTCTCCGCTAATGTTCTCATCAAGCGGAGAATCTCTCCAATTAAAGCCTACCTCGGCCTCACCAGGCCAGAACAGGACTCCCTCCCATGTCTGTGACCTCTCCTTCGCGCGCCCTCAACCGGGCCGAGCGGGGCGCAGCGGTGCGCCCCTCGACCAGCTGGGGCCTCTACGTCGTGCTGCTCGCCCAGCTCATGCTCGTGCTCGACGCCGCCGTGATGAACGTCGGCCTCCCCCACATCCAGGCCGACCTCGGCTTCTCCACCGGCGGCCTGTCGTGGGTGCTGAACGCCTACGCGCTGACCTTCGGCGGCCTGCTGCTCCTCGGCGGCCGGCTCGGCGACGTCTTCGGCCGGCGCCGGGTCTTCTGGCTCGGCCTCGCGATCTTCACCCTCTTCTCCCTGATCGGGGGCCTCGCCCCGAACCCCGAGACGCTCGTCATCGCGCGTGCCCTCCAGGGCGCCGGTGCGGCGATCGCCGCGCCGTCGGTGCTCGCGCTGCTCACCACGAGCGCTCCCACCGAGGCCGCCCGCAACCGCGCCCTGTCGCAGTTCACCGCGGTGTCCGCCGGTGGCGCCGGCCTCGGCCTCCTCCTCGGCGGCCTGCTCACCGATGTCGCCTCGTGGCGCTGGACGCTCTTCATCAACGTGCCGATCGGGCTCCTCGTGCTCGCGACCGTACGCCGTGGGGTCTCCGAGACGCCGCGCCGGCCCGGCCGCTTCGACTTCGTCGGCGCCGTCTCCGCGACCGGCGCCGCCGCGATGGTCGTGTGGACGGTCATCAAGGCCGAGGACTTCGGCTGGGGCTCGTGGCAGACCATCGGCGGCTTCGCGGTGGCGGCCGCGCTGATCGTCCTGCTCGGCGTCACCGAGGCGCGTCACCCGCACCCGCTGCTGCGTCTCGGCCTGCTCAAGGACCGGAGCCGCGTGGCCGCGCTCTTCACCATGGCCGGCGCCTACGGCTCGATGATGGCGATGTTCTTCCTGCTCGTCCTCTTCTTCGAGGGCACCCTGGAGTTCGGCCCGATGACGGCCGGGTTCGCCTTCCTGCCGATGCCGCTCACCATCTTCACGCTGTCACGGGTGGTGCCGAGACTGGTCGCCCGCTACGGCACCCACCGGCTGATCGTGATCGGCGCCGTGGGCCGGGTGCTCTCCTTCGCCCTGCTCCTCGGCCTGCACAACGCCGACGGCTACTGGACCGTCTTCGGTCCGCTGTGGCTGATGGCGATCTCGAGCGGCCTGAGCTTCATGCCGCTGACCGCGGTCTCCCTGCAGGGCGTCGAGCCCGAGCACGCCGGGGCGGCCTCGGGGCTGCTCCAGACCATGCAGCAGCTCGGCGGCGCGATCGGCTTCGCGGTGATCGCCTCGGTCTACGCCACCTTCGGCAAGGCCGGCGACTTCATGGCCGGCGGGCACCCGGGCTTCGTCACGGCGCTGATCATCGGACTGCTCTCGCTCGCGGCCGCTCTCACCCTGGTGGTACGCCGGCCGGCCGTCGTCCTCGAGGCGGCCTGATCGGCCGACGCCTCATCGTGAGGGGATCGTGAGGGGAGGGAGCGTCACGCTCCCTCCCCTCGCTCATGCCCTATCGTCGCGACGTGGGCTCGGCAGGACGGCATGCGGCCGCACGGCGACGCCGGCGGCTGCTCGCCGGTCCCGCGATCCTGGCCCTCTCGGCGGTGCTGACCGTCGGCGCGACCGTCGCGCTGGAGCTCGGCCCGCGGGCCGGCCGTGACGACGTCGCCGCCGAGGAGGCGTCCAGCTCCGCGCCGCCCGGGGTGACCACCCCCACGGCCACCACCCCGGCGGCCGCCGCCGCTCCCCCGACGACCACTCCGGCCGCCTCGACGGGCCCGGCCCTGCCGGCGTACCCGGCGGGCTTCGATCCTCGTGCGCACTCCACGACCAAGGCGGACTCGCCGTGGGTGATCGTGAACAAGTCGCACCCGATCCGCGACGAGGACTACGCCCCGCGCCTGACCGTCGTCGGCGGCAAGGAGGTCGCGACCACGATCGCCGAGCCGCTCGGGCGTCTCCTCGACGCGGCCGCCGACGCCGGGAGTCCGCTGCGGGTGCTGAGCGGCTTCCGCTCCTACGGCCGCCAGGCCGCCGTGTACGGCAACGAGGTGGCCCGCCTGGGCAGCCGGGCCGCCGCCGACCGGGTCTCGGCGCGGCCGGGGCACAGCGAGCACCAGACCGGCCTCGCCGTCGACCTCGACGACGCCGGAGGCTCCGGCTGTCAGCTCAACGCCTGCTTCGCCTCCACCCGTGGCGGGCGGTGGCTCGCCGCGCACGCCGGCGAGTACGGCTTCCTGGTCCGCTACACCGCGGCCGACGCCGGCGTGACCGGCTATGACCCCGAGCCGTGGCACCTGCGCTACGTCGGCACCGACCTCGTCGCGGCGATGGCCGCGACGGGCGTGAGCACGCTGGAGGAGTTCTTCGGCGTCAGCGGCGGGGACTACCCCGACGACCAGTAGGAGACGACCAGGAGGACCCGGTAGCCGGGCGGGGCTCAGCGGCGTCCCGCCTGGAGGGCCTTCCACTCCTTCACGCTGAACGGGGTGCCGGTGCCCAGGCCGACCTTGGCCCGCCAGGCGCGCAGGGCCGCCAGCCCGGCCTTGTCGAAGTAGCCCGTGGCCGCCACCGGCCGCTTCGGGTTGGCGACGGTGAGCGCGCGCTGCACGTCGCGCACCCGCGCGCCCGTCGTCGTGGCCTTGAGCGTCGGGCGCGAGCCCTTGGCCAGGAGCCACATCCACAGCTTGTAGTTCCACACCGTGCTGACGGCGTACCCGTGATGCTTGCGCCAGGTGCGGATGAAGGACTGGAGCGAGGGGGTCATGGTGGCCGAGACCGGACCGCGGTAGGTGGTCCTCTCGCGCAGCAGGCAGCTCAGCGCGAGCGTGGAGGCGCGGTCCGGGGTGTAGGTGGCGGTCGGCTTCCGGACGGGGTAGTACGCCGACAGGTTCACCTCCACGCCGCCGCAGTGCGTCTCCGCGGCGACCGAGGGGACGGTCTTGGCGGGCGCCGCCGACGAGCTCGCGGTCGTCGCGGCCGTTGCGGCCGGGGCGCTCACCACGGCGGTGAGGTCGAGGTAGTTGCGGTCGATGTTGATCGTCACGCCGCCGTAGGTCTCGTTGTGCCCGCCCTGGAACTGCTTGACCCGGTTGCCCTGCCAGCCCGCGTCGGAGATGTAGTCGGTCGCGCTGGTGTTGGCCTTGCCGTCGTAGCGCGCCAGCCAGATGGCGTCGGGCAGCGTGATGTTGGCGGGCGTGCTGACCCGCGCCGCCTCGATCATCTTCATGCCGGAGCCGGCGCTGGAGTAGAGCCCGGCACGGAAGCCGAGCTGCTTGACGCGCGCGGACCAGGCCGAGACGAACCGCAGCGCCGACTCCCGGCAGGCGGTCTTGGTGTAGGTGAACCCCTCGAGGTCGTAGTAGAGCGTGCTGCCCTCGACCAGGCCGAGCGCCTTCGCGTCGGTGACCGTCTTGGTGCCCTCGGCGGTGCCCTGCGCCCGGGCGGCCGCGTAGTCGCTCGCCGCCTTCGCGCTGATCTTGAAGTCGTCCTTGTAGCGCGGGAACCGGCCCTGGCACGACGCCTGCGGGCCGAGGGTGATGGGCAGCAGGTGCCAGCCCTTGCTGAGCTGGGTCGCGACCCAGGTGGCGTTGAGGTAGGTCTGGGTCCGGCAGGCGCGCGAGTCGCCGGAGATGTAGATCCCCACCGCGCGGAACGGGCTCTTGGCCAGCCAGGTGTCCATGTGGGACTGCCGCGGCGCCTGGCACTGGTCGAAGCCGAGACCGGTGAAGACGCCGGGCGTGATCGGGTTGGCTCCGGTCGTGCGGGCGCGGTCGTTCAGCACCTTCGGCAGCGCGAGCAGGGCTGCCAGCAGCGCGAGGGCCGTGATCGCCAGGATCACCACGCGGGGGTGACACAACTGCCGCAACATGGGATGACTCTAACCTCAGAAGTCACTTCTGCCACGCCCCTCGCGCCCCCGCCGAGAAGGTGTCACCGGGCGAGGAAGCGCTCCATGGCCCGGAGGATCGCCCGGGCGAGCTGGTGCTGGAACCGCTTGCTGGTCAACAGCGCGGCGTCGGTCGGGTTGCGCATGTTGCCCGCCTCGAGCAGCAGCTGGGGCACGGTCGTCAGGTTGAGCCCGGCGAGGTCGGTGCGCTCCTTGAGACCGTCCTTGCCGTCGTACGACGACGTGGGCATGCCCGTCTCGAGGAGCTCCTCCCGCAGGAGGGTCGCGTAGCGCCGGGAGGGCGCGACGACGGCGTCGTTGGTGCCCGAGCCCACCGGCAGCAGGATCGCGAAGCCCCGGCCGCTCGCCGGTCCGCCGTCGGCGTGGAGGTCGATCGCGACGTCGGCGTGCGCCTGGTTGATGGTCTCGGCGCGCGCGTCGACGCACGGGCCGACGCCGTCGTTCGAGGTGCGGGTCATCACCACCTCGGCGCCGCGGGCGCGGAGCAGCGCGGCGAGCTCGGTGGCGACCGCGAAGGTGAACGTCGCCTCGGGGTAGCCGCCGTCGGTCGCGGTGCCGGTGGTGTTGCAATGGGTGGTGTCGTCGCCGCGCCCGTTGCGGATCAGCCGGTTGATCACGTCGGGCCGGGTGTGGTTGCGGCCGTTGTGGCCGGGGTCGATCCCGATCACCGCTCCGGCGAGCGCGGAGGCCGGGCTCGGCGAGGCTGTCGCGCTCGCGGTCGCGCCGAGGGCGCCGGGCGAGGTCGACGAGCTGGTCGAGCTCGGCGAGGGGTCCGGCGTCGCGCTGGTGATCAGCGCGCTGGGGATCGGAGTCGTCGAGGCCGGGCCGGACACCTGTGCCGAGCCACAGCCGCTGAGGAGCAGGGCTCCGCACGCCACCGCCACCAACCTGGGGAACCGCGGGCTCTCAGAGTCACCTGGTGACGCTGAGAGCCCGCGGTCGAGGTCCAGGATCAGCTCAGCGCCTGCTCGAGGAGCGAGGTGAAGAAGCCCGCGCCGTCGGTGCCGGAGCCGGTGAGCTCCTCGACGGCGTGCTCGGGGTGGGGCATGAGGCCCACCACGTTGCCGCGCGCGTTGGCGATCCCGGCGATGTCGTTGACCGAGCCGTTGGGGTTGAAGCCGACGTACCGCGCGACGACCCGGCCCTCCCCTTCGAGACGGGCGATGGTCTCGGCGTCGGCGACGTACTGGCCCTCGCCGTTCTTCAGCGGCACGACGATCTCCTGCCCGGGCTCGTAGGCCGAGGTCCACGAGGTCGAGGCGTTCTCGATCCGCAGCGTCTGGTCGCGGCAGATGAACTTGAGATGGTCGTTCATGAGGAGACCCCCGGGCAGCAGGTGGGACTCCACGAGGATCTGGAAGCCGTTGCAGATCCCGAGCACCGGCAGCCCGTTGCCCGCACCCGCGACGACCTCGGTCATGATCGGCGCGAAGCGGCTGATCGCACCGCAGCGGAGGTAGTCGCCGTACGAGAACCCACCGGGGAGGATGACCGCGTCCACGCCCTGCAGGTCGTGGTCGCCGTGCCAGAGCGAGACCGGCTCGTTGCCGGTGAGCCGGACGGCGCGGGCCGCGTCGACGTCGTCGAGCGTGCCGGGGAAGGTGACGACACCGATGCGCATCCGGACTCGACCTCAGCTCTCGACGCGGACGGTGAAGTTCTCGATCACCGTGTTGGCGAGGAAGGTCTCGGCGAGCCGCTCGATGTCGGCGAGCGTGGCGTCGTCGGCCGAGGCGACCTCGAGCTCGAACCGCTTGCCCTGCCGCACCGACTCGACGCCGGTGAAGCCGAGCCGCGGCAGGGCGCCGAGGACGGCCTTGCCCTGGGGGTCGAGGATCTCCGGCTTGGGCATGACATCAACCACGACGCGGGGCACGAGGAGATCCTATCGGCCCGTCGGCTGATGCGTTTGACCGGTCGCGGCGGCGGGAAGGAGGGCGACATGGGGCCGGGGGCGCTGGCGCGCGACATCGTCGACGTGGTCGCCGACGCCGCCCGGCTGCTGTGGCGGCACTGGCCGGTGGCGCTCGCCCTGGCCTTCCTCGGCGGCGCCTGGCGTGGCGCCGCGGTCTGGGCGGCGGTCGCGGTGAGCGACGCGAACGGCACCGCCGGGCGGGCGTTCCTGATCCTCGCGCCGCTCGGCTTCCTGATCCCGCTCGTCCTCATGCTGCGACGCTTCCGGGACGACCTGCCCAACGTCGCGCGAGCGGCGGCGACCACCGCTCCCGAGGACGTCGCCACCGGGCACCCACGGCGACTGCTCGACGTGGCGTCGTCGCTCCTCGTGCCGTTCCTGGCGGTCTACGTCGCCTACGGCTTCCTCGCCGACGACCTCTCGCAGTTCCTCAACGAGGCGTTCTACGACGAGTCGAGCCAGGCGGTCGCCAACGCGTTCGGCGGCCGGACGAACGACATCGACTGGCATCGCGTCTTCGTCCCACGGTGGGAGATCCTGGTCCTGATCGTGGCGGTGGCATGGCTGGTGCGCTTCGTGCTGGGCCGGGCCGAGCGACGCTGGAGCTTCGTCGGGCTGGCGCTGCTCGGCGCGCTCGTCGAGGTCTACTGGACCTCCAACGTGGCGGCGTACGCGGAGAAGGGCAAGGAGCCGGTGACCACCTGGCTCGACCGTCGTCAGCTGGTGGCGGGCGTCCGCGGCCGCTACGACGACGTGGTCGACCGGCTCGGGTTCTTCGCGCACCCGGTGCGGAACGCCACCGCCTGGCTGTTCGACGTGCTCGGCTCGTTCGACGCCATCGTGATCGTCCCGCTGGCGTGGATCACGTTCGCCGCCGTGGTCCTCGGCCACCAGCTCGCACCGCCGCCGACGATCCGCCATCCTCTGCTCACCCGGATCCGGCGCTGGCCGAAGCCGGTCCGCACCGTCCTGGGCTGGGTCGGCCTGATCTTCGCGGACGTCCGCTCCCGCTTCTCCGCGCTCTTCCTGGGCCTGCGGCTGATCGTGCGCAGCGGCGCGCTCCCGATGCTCCTCTTCGCCCTCGCCTTCCTCCTCGCCCTCCGGATCCCGTACGCCGTCAGCTGGCTGTGGCGCCTCGTCGCCGGTCCGGAGTCGTTCCAGACGTTCAACGCCTTCTCGCCGATCGAGTCGGCGCTCGGGACCGCCCTGCAGTTGGTCGTCCTCACGGCCCTGCTGGCGGCCGCGGTGGACCGGCTGCTGCTGCCCGGCGTCGACGCACTGGAGCCGGTCAGCCCCGCTCCGGACTCGCCGACACCGCCACCCGCGCATAGTGCGGAGGCCGCCACCACAGCATGACGCCCGTGATCCTCGTGCCCTTCGGCACGAAGACCAGCGGCTCGACCGTCCACGACGGGTCGCGCGGGTCGGCGTCCGGGTCGCCGCCGTCGAGCTGCCGCCCGGCCCCCGCGACGATGCTCTCCGACGGGCCGTAGTCCTCGAACGGCAGGCACGGGTAGAGCAGGTCCTGATCGACGCCGTCGGCGTCGGCGAGATACGCGTAGCGGGTGCCGTCGGCCTCGGTGAGCGCGAGGGAGCAGCCGGTCAGCACGGTGTCGGGATCGGCCCTGCCCTCGAACGTCACCCGCCACGCGTCGTACACGTCGTCGGTGATCCTGGTGGTGGTGCCGAGCCGGTTCGTGTAGGACGTGACCCGCTCGAGCCCCGTGATCCGGAAGTCGAGCTCGCGGGTCCCCTTGCCGGCGGCGTCCTCGAAGTCCTCGGCGTAGTGCACCCACTCGCCCTGCTCGCCCGTGGCGGAGGCGTAGTGGAGCTCGGCGTCCCACCACCAGTCCTGGATGCGCTGGCCGTTGGCGGCGACGAGCAGCGCCGCGGCGGCCGGCAGCGCGACCAGGCCCCAGCGGTTGCGTCGCAGCCACTTCCTCACGAGTCGCCTCCCGCGCCGAACAGGTCGTCGTAGCCGGGCTGCCCCGGCAGCGGAGGCTGGTCGAAGGAGCTGCTCGTCCGCACGACGATCGGGTCGGTCATCGCCTCCAGCTCCGCGGCTCGGTCGCGGTCGATCCCCAGGTCGATCACCGCCACGTCGTCGCGGCGCTCGTCGGCGTCGCTGCGCGAGATCCGCAGCGTGGCGCCCGGCAGGTCGCCCTTCGGCAGCTCGAAGGCGATCCGGACGTGCCACGGCACCTTGGGCGTGGCCTGCCCGAGCGCGTAGCCGGAGCGCGCGTCGACCTCGAAGACCCTGCCGCGGGCGTCGACGATCCGCCAGTAGTCGGCGTCGTAGACCTCGTGCTTCGCCCACAGCGTCGCGTCGACCACCAGCCAGACGCCCGTCGTCGTCGAGGCGTAGAGCTGACTCGCCACCATCGTCGTCGCAGTGACGGTCTCGACGCGGACGTCGGCGTAGCGCAGCGAGACCCGGTGCCCGACCTCGCCGGCGCGCTCGAAGGAGCGCACGTCGAGGTTCCCGCTCGGCCACGCCTCCTCGATCCAGCGGCCGAGGCCGAGGGCCGCGACGAGGACCAGCGCGATGCCACCGCGCGCGAGCCAGCGCATCACACGCCCCCGTCGCGCTTGTCGACCACCGGGATCCGGAGGTCGTACGCCGGCTCCGGGTGCTGCCACCAGGAGGCAGAGCGATCGGGCCCGGGATCGTAGGACAGCCGCGCGACGCCGACCCGCACCGTGACCGGGACGGGCGCCGACACCTCGGTCACGATCGCCAGGTGATAGGTCACGCCGGGGCTGAGCGTCTCCACCGGGGTCGCGTCGTCGACGCTGAGCACGCTGCTCGCACCCACGAGCTCACCGCCCCCGGACAGCTGCGCGTAGAGGACGGCGTCCTGCGTCGGCGCCCCGGACGCCTCGAGCTGCGATGCCCTCAGCAGCGTCCAGCTCACCGACGCCGCGGTGGTGTTGACCACCGTCACCTTGAGGATCAGCAGGTGCCCGTCGGCGGCCTCCGGGCTCATCAGCTCCTTCGTGGAGCCGTCGTCCTGGGTGCTGGTCAGGGCGTCGACCAGGCTCGCGCCGGTGATCGTGAGGTCGAAGGGAGCCGCATCGACGACCTGACCGATCCTGGCGTCGAGGGCGGGATGGACCGCCGCCTCCGACTCCCGCAGGCCGCCGAACGGGACCGAGACGGCGAGCGCCACCACGGCCGCGCCGGCGGTGAGCCGCGTGCGCGGCACGGCGCCCACACGGCGTACGACGGCGCGGAGCGCCCCCTGCGC